>MNQC01000108.1:37740-52876 GCA_001915225.1 Collinsella sp. 60_9 | reverse complement strand
AACCTGCGCACCTATATCACCGCCACAAGCGATTTTCCGCAGACGGCGACATGGCGTGGCGCCGAGCTCAAGCCCTATGGCGCGGGCGCCGGCATGCGCGGTATTCCGGGTGACTGCTATTCGCCGAGCCGCTTTGTAAAGGCGGCGTACCTCAATGCCAATTACCCGCAAAAGGAGAGCGAGACCGAAAACGTCGTTCGCATGTTCCGCTCGCTCGAGGGAGTGGTGATGATCGAGGGAGCGTCCAGGATGGGCGATGGCAAGTTCGAGAAGACTATCTACACCGGATGCTTTAGCGCGCGCACGGGCAATTATTACTACGCGATGTATGGGGATCCGTCGATTCGCTACGTGAGCCTGATGGATGCCGAGGGCGCGAGCCCCGATAGGCTCGTGGTTCCCGAGCCGCGTCGTTCGTAGCTCACTGGTCCGTTGCGACATAAAACGGCCTCGCACCTCTTATGAGATGCGAGGCCGTTGTCGTCAATGGCTGGTGGCGTGTTAGAAGTTGGCGTCGTTGAACTGGGTGCTCTCGAGTCCGTCGAGTTGCTGTTCGGGCGTATCGGCGACGCTCTCGAGCAACTCGGTGGGATCGACGTTCATGTCCTTACCGGCTTCGTTGCCGTTGACCAAGTCGTCCGAGAAGATGTCGACTTCCATTTCCTCGGCCTCTTCGATCTGAACCTCGAGCGGCACCTGGGTGCGCACGAGCTTAACGGCCGGGCGCATGCGGGCAAACAGCGGCACGTACTCGATGATGATGGCCGAGTTCTCAAGACCGTACCAGCGTGCCGGGCTTCCGCAGGCGCGGCGGACGGCGTACTTGATGGCCATCACGCGGTGGTCATTGCGGTTGATGTCCGTTTCGGGGGCAAGCATCTTGCGCAGCATACAAAAGCGGAAGTCACCCACGTTGCCGCGTGTCTCGTAGATGGAGTAGGTGTGATGTTGCGGCGGCAGCTCGCCCGATGCCATCAAGTCGCCGACGATCTGACGCAGATAAGCGTTGACGCGCTGGTTGACTTTAAAGCCCAGGTCCAGGCGAACGCGGAAGAGGAAGTCCGTGCCAAAGGTCTCAACGGAATACTCGTGCGTATAGGGTTCGTCGGTAACGTGCACGTTAATGAACCAATATGCCTTGGCGCGCTTGGGATGCTTATCCAGGATGGAATAGAGCACGTCGCGGTCGAGCGTGAGCGGGTCGGGGCTGTTGGTGAGAAATACCAGATTGTCGGCGAGCACGGGATAGGTCTCGTCGTTGCGCAGGCGGTTGAGCTGATCGATGTACTTGGAGACGGGCAACAGAATCGTCTGCGTGCGCTCGATGGCGGTGCCACGGCGCCACACGTACATAAGGCCAAACAGCAGTGCGGCCAGGAAGATCATCACATAGCCGCCGTCAAAGAACATGGTGAGGCACGAGGCAAAGAAGCACAGCTCAATGGCACCGAAGAGCAGGGCGAAGACGCAGGCGCCCAGCTTGTGCTTGAGAATGCCAGCGATATAGCTCGTCAAAAGCGTCGTGGTCATGAGCATGGTCACGGTAATGGCGAGGCCGTAGGCGCTCTCCATGCGCTCGGAGTTTTGGAATAGCAGCACGATGAAGATGCAGCCGACCCACATGATGTTGTTGACGAGCGGAATATAGAGCTGGCCCTTGGTGTCGCTGGGGTAGTGGATGCGCAGATGCGGCATAAGGTTGAGGCGCGTGGCCTCGGATACCAGCGAGAACGAGCCGGTGATGAGCGCCTGCGAGGCAATGATGGCCGCCACGGCCGAAAGCACGATGGCAAAGGGGCGCAGGGGCTCGGGGAGCATCATATAGAACGGGTTGACGATATCCATCGCGAGCATCTGGGGATTGGAATTGTTGGCGAGCAGCCAAGCGCCCTGACCCAGGTAGTTAAGGATAAGCGCCGCCTTAACAAACGGCCAGGATGCGTAGATGTTGGCCTTGCCCACGTGGCCCATGTCTGAATAGAGCGCCTCGGCGCCGGTCGTCGACAGGAAGACGAAGCCGAGCACCATGATGCCCGAGTGGTTGATGGGCGAGAACAGGAACATGACGCCGCGGATGGGGTTGAGCGCGCGCAGGATGGACAGGTTGCCGAGCATGTTGAACAGGCCGGCGCCTGCCAGGAACAGGAACCACAACGTCATGAGCGGGCCGAACAGCTTACCGATCGACGAGGTACCGGCGCGCTGCATGGCAAACAGGCCGCAGATAATGATGATGGTAATAATGATGACGTTAGTTTGCCCGTCACCCAACAGCGCGTGGCCCCACTCGATGGTGCGCAGACCCTCGATGGCCGTGGTAACCGTGACGGCGGGGGTGAGGATGCCGTCGGCGAGCAGCGCCGCACCGCCGATCATGGCGGGGAGAATCAGCCACGGTGCCACCTTGCGCACCAGGCTAAACAGGGCGAAGATGCCGCCTTCGTTGTGGTTGTCGGCCTTCATGGCGATTACCACGTACTTGACCGTGGTCACGAGCGTCATGGTCCAGATGACGAGCGAAAGCGCGCCCAGGATCATGTCCTCGCTGACGGTACCGATGCCGCCGTTGTTGGCGACGATTGATTTCATGGTGTACATGGGGCTCGTGCCGATGTCGCCATAGACGACGCCGAGCGTTACGAGCAGCATGCCAGCGGAGAGTGGAATGGCTCCGTGCCCGCCTTGACCACGCTGGTCTTGGGGGCTTGCCTCCAGTTTGTTGTGTGCCACGTGGACTCCCTTAGACATCCGGTTATCTGTCTAGGACAGATAACCTTTATGCCGTCTTTATACATACAAGAGCAGTTTGGCACATCAGGTTATTTTAGACAATAATCCCCAGCTGGGGATTATTTATGTACGTGGGTAGCATTTCGAAACAGGGGCTTTTAAGCACGTGCTGTCTGGGCTATGCCAGCCTTGGCGCTTGCGCGTTTGCCGGCGAGTTCGCAAAAGAGCGCACCGCCGATGATAAGTGCGGCGCCCATCAGGCGGACCGGTGTTATGGCTTCGCCCAAAAGGACGGCCGAGAACACGACGGCCGAAAGCGGCTCGAGGTAGCCGACGACCGCGACGGTCTGCACGGGCAGTTTGGCGACGGCACTAAAGTAGAGCAGACAACCGAGTCCGGTGTTGACGACGCCGAGCATGACGACGGCGCGCCAATCAATGCTGGCGGCGACACCGGCGGACAGGAATGAGGGAGCGCCCTGCGTGATGAGCGTGAGGACCAGCGCGGTCACAAAAGCGGCGCTCACCTGGAGCGCGGAGTTCTCGAGACCTTCGATGTGCGGCGCACCCTTGCTAGCGATGACCATCAGCGCATAGCAAAATGCCGAGGCGATACCGCAGACGATACCCGCAATGGGCATATTGCCGCCTAGACCTTGTGCTGCAATGAGAAAAGCACCGCAGGCGACGGCGATAAACCCGGCGATTTTGCCGCCGGTCAGTTTTTCACCAAAGATGAGTGGGGAGAGCGCCATGACAATGATGGGGCCACAGTAGTACAGCAGCGAGGATACGCCGACGCCGATCGTCTGGTAGGCGCGGAACAGAAAAATCCAGCTGGCGCCCAGCGCGGCTCCCGAGAGAAGGAGTGCTGCGGCTTCGCGGGGACGAGATGGCGCCTGCAGTTTATGGCGTTGGGTGATGGCAAGGATAGTGACAAGCGAGAGGGCGCCCAAAAACGTGCGCAGTAGCACGATATCGGAGCTCGGCAGTGCGATGGCGGCGGCGATGATGCCGTTGGAGCCAAACAATAGCAATGCTGCTAAGTACGTAAACAGTCCGTTGTTCATGCGCTGACATCCCCTCTATATCCGAACATGTTCACTATGGGTGAACTGGCTTTAGAAGAAAAGCGAATATAATGCATGGAAAACATGACAAAAACTCATGCAAGGGTGGGGACGTGCCGTGGAGACCAATATCCAAAAGATGCAAGTGCTGCTCGAGACGGTGCGTGCCGGCAGCTTTACGCGTGCTGCAGAGCGCCTGAGCTATTCGCAGTCGGGCGTGAGCCGCATGGTGGGCGACCTTGAGGCAGACTGGGGTTTTAAGGTGCTTGATCGCAGCCGCGAGGGCGTGGTGCTTTCTGCCGACGGGCGGCAGGTCATGCCGGCAGTCGAGGCGTTATGCGAAGAGTTTGGCCGCCTGCAGCGACGCGTGGACGAGATGCGAGGGCTCATGCGTGGCAAGATCTGCATCGGTACGTTTTCGAGCGTGGCGACCCACGTGCTGCCGCCGGTGATTGCGCGCTTTCGCGCCGATCACCCGGACGTCGATTATGAGTTGCTGATGGGCGACTATTCAGAGATCGAACAATGGGTGGCAGAGGGCCGCTGCGATCTGGGCTTTATCCCGTATGAGCCTCGAGAAAATGGCATGACATCGCGGTCTTTGGTGCGCGACGAGTTGATGGCGGTAGTGCCGGCAGACTCTTTGCTTGCCACGGCGGAGGTCGTCTCTCTTGCCGATTTAGCCAACGAGCAGTTTATTCTGCTAGAACGCGGCACCGATGATGAGATTACGCCGCTGTTCCGTCGGGCGGGGCTGACGGTGTGCTCCAAGCTGTCGACTTGGGATGACTATGCGATTATGGCTATGGTCGAGGACGGCCTGGGCGTGAGCATTCTTCCCGCGCTCATCTTGCGCCGTTGTCAGTTCGATGTTGCTGTGCGCCCACTCGAGGGGCATCCCCATCGCCAAATCAACGCCATATATCGAACGGCCGATGTTTCGCTTGCCGCCGCCCGTTTCCTCGAATACCTCTAAACGTGTACACGTCATTGTCCGTTTTGGCAAATCTCGGAGTTCGGTACGTTTTCTTATGAAATTGAACTTTCGAATGAGGCGCGGCGCTATACTGCTTGCTAAATTGAACCCCGGTTCAATTCGTGTTCTATAAATTGAACTTTGCCAGCAAGGAGGTTCCTGTGGCCCAAGAGATGTTTAGCGATCGCCTGCGACAGGCTATGTCCGATTGCGGCGTTCGCCAGTCGAACGTGATCCGCGCATCGGAGATGCTCGGCAAAAAACTCGGCAAGAGTCAGATGAGCCAATATGTGAGCGGCAAGACGATCCCGCGACGCGATGTGGCCGAGCTGCTCGCCCGTATTTTGGAGGTCGATGTTACCTGGCTGCTTGCCGGCGACGCCGATCAAAGCGAGGCATCATCACCCCGCAACGATTCCAAGCCCGAACCCCATCCCTCAGCTCAAATTGCAAGGAGCACCACCATGCGTACTTTTTCTAAATCCACCAAACTCGACAATGTCCTGTATGACGTGCGCGGTCCCGTCGTCGACGAGGCCGCCCGTATGGAGGACGAGGGCGAGCGCATCCTCAAGCTCAATATCGGCAACCCGGCGCCCTTCGGTTTCCGCACACCCGATGAGGTCTTCAAGGACATGCGCCAGCAGCTGCCCGACTGCGAAGGCTATTCCAACTCGCGTGGCCTGTTCTCCGCGCGCAAGGCAATCATGCAGTATTCGCAGATCAAGGGCCTGCCCAACGTTCAGATGGAGCATATCTACACGGGCAACGGCGTGTCCGAGCTCATTCAGCTTTCGATGAACGCGCTGCTCGACAACGGCGACGAGATTCTGATCCCCAGCCCCGACTATCCGCTCTGGACGGCGTGCGCAACCCTTGCCGGCGGTCATCCCGTACATTATCTGTGTGATGAGCAGGCGGATTGGTATCCCGACTTGGAGGATATGGAGTCCAAGATTACGAGTGCGACCAAAGCCCTCGTCATCATCAACCCCAACAACCCCACGGGTTCTGTCTATCCGCGCGAGGTGCTCGAGGGCATCGTCGAGATTGCGCGCAGGCATCAGCTGATGATCTTTGCCGATGAGATCTACGACCGCCTGTGCATGGACGGCTACGAGCACGTCTCGATTGCCTCGCTCGCCCCCGACCTGCCCTGCGTTACCTTTAGCGGTCTGTCCAAGTCTCACATGATTGCGGGCTATCGTATTGGCTGGATGGTGCTTTCGGGCAACCAGCGCTGCATGAGCGACTTCATCATGGGCATTAACATGCTCTCCAACATGCGCCTGTGCTCCAACGTGCCGGCTCAGTCGATCGTTCAGACGGCACTCGGTGGTCATCAGTCCGTTAACGACTACATCCGTCCCGGCGGCCGTGTCTATGAGCAGCGCAACTTTGTGTATGAGGCGCTCAACAAGATTGACGGCATCTCGGTGGTTAAGCCGCGTGCGGCGTTCTACATCTTCCCCAAGATGGATGTGAAGAAGTTCAACATCACCGATGACGAGCAATTCGCCCTTGACCTGCTGCACGAGAAGAAGATCCTGATTACGCGCGGCGGCGGCTTCAACTGGGCTGAGCCCGACCACTTCCGCATCGTGTACCTGCCGCGCATGGAAGTACTCAAAGAGTCCCTCGAAGACCTCGCCGATTTCTTCGATCACTACCGCCAGGCGTAACGGCAAAGGTAGACTGTAATGAAACGGTCGGCCCGCAACGGATGCGGGCCGACCGTTTTCTGTCTAAGTCTGTGCTGTTAGCGCTTGTCTCGTTGAGCGGGCGAGGTTCGCATGTGAGCGGTAAGTTCTATTCCAAAATGGAATACAGTGGGCTTAAGCTGGAATTGATGTCCGGGTACCTGCTTTTCTAGAATGTTTTCAACAAGATGAAAGGCGGTTCCAACCAATGATTATCGATGCAAATTCCTACTGGTTCGACGAGCACATCTTTCATGACGAGACGCTCTGCGAACAGTTTTTGGCCGAGGTGCCCCGCGCCTATGACACCGAAGGCTATCTGACCATGAATTCCGCCGGCAAACGACAGATCGTGATCGAGATGCCCGCCGGTTCTCCGGGTCTTAACTACATTGAGGGCGACTACACCCTCGAGAAGCGCTTGGCCGATATGGATGAGGCGGGGGTCGACAAGGCGATCCTCAAGCTCCCCGGTTGTCACGAGTGGATGTCGCTCGAGATGTGCCGGCGTTTCAACGACGGTATGGCTGCTGACGCGAAGGCGTCAAGTGGCCGTCTGATTCCGCTTGTCGCTGTGCCGCCCTTTGGCACCAAAGCGAATTTGGAGGAGCTCGATCGCAGGCTCGACGATGGTTTTACGAACGCCATGTCACCGTTTACGTGCACCATGTTCCCGTGCCGGTCGAGAACGAATCGCTTCTCGCGTACGACAACCTTCGCCGCTCTTATGGCCGCTGCGTCGACCAAACTACGGCGATCGGCCGAGAGATCTTTGGCGATTTCTTTGAGCGCTACCCCAATATCAAGATGGTCCACTCCATGCTCGGCGGCGCATACTTTGCGTTCAAGGAGATGCTGCTGCCTCATGGTCCCAAGCGCCCTGATGCTTCTGGCCGTTTTCAGGTCGATACCGAGACCGTTTCCAGGCGCCTCGAGAACAACATCTATTTCGACATGTCCCATGCTCAGCCCTGGGGCGAAACGCTTCTTGCCTGTGCGGTTGAAGTCCTTGGTGCAGACCATATTGTCTTTGGTACGAGTTATCCCGTTAAACGCGAGTGGCTAACAGAGGGTGTCGCCTGCGTCCGCGCCACAGATTTAAGTGATACGGACAAGGACCTTATGCTTGGCGGCACGGCACAGCGCTTGTACGGCATCGAGTGAGCGACAGATAAAGGAGGGCGTTCGCCATGGATAAGGGAGAGATGAAGGCCGGAGCCGCCCGGGTGGCCATTAACTTAGAGGACGTATTGCCGTTCGACGGTTTCGACGCACTCCGTCATGAAATCTTTGCCCGTGCCTTCGTGGTCGAAGGGATGGGGCGGCGCGCTTGCATCCTTTCACTTGAGGTTACCTCGATCGCTCCGGCCCTACTCGTCGATCTGCGTGAGGTTGTCAAGGATGTCTCCAATTGCGACGGCGCCTTTTCTTGGGTGGTCCCGACCCACACGTTTTCTGCGCCTCACGTGCGCACCCCTGGGCATCTGGCCGACACCGATGCCCGCGATCGAAATGAGCGCTATCGTGCCGCGCTCATCGCCGCGACACGCGCGGCCGTTGGGCAGGCGGTTGCGGGCATTCGCTCTGTCACGCTCGCCTCGGCGGAGGGCTACTGTCCTGTGAACGTTAACCGCGACATTGAGACACCGGCCGGCTGGTGGCTGGGAGTAGACCCCAAGGGGTTTGCCGACCACGCGATGCCCGTACTTGTCGCGAGGGATGCCGAGGGCGGGCTCGTTGCCATGCTTGCGACGGCTGATGTCCAGTCTTCCGTGCTCGACGGATCGCACGATTCTCAGGGGAAGCGCTTGGTGAGCGGGGACCTCTTTGGCTTTGCCGCCATGGCTCTCGAGCGCGAATTGGGCGGAGTCGTGTTGCTGCTACCCGGTGCCGCGGGGGATCAGAGTCCGGCGGAGCGCGCCGTAACCGTTGCGTTCGGTTCGACCGGGGCGAAGCAAACGTTAGATGCTCACGAGAGTGGATATCGCATGCTGCATCGACAGGGTCGCGCTATGAGCGATGCGTTGATTGAGGCCGTCGCTCGCACGGTCGACGTCCTTTTGCCCGCCCAGACGCGCGCCGACTTCTGCTCATTGGCCCCGCATCGAACTTATGAGTTTCATGCGGCAGGCGAACAGCGTACGAGGGTCTATTTACTTCGGCTGGGAAATGTCGAGTTCGTTGGTATCCAGCCCGAGGTTTCGAGCTCGTTTGGCGCCGCCGTGCGCGCCGCCCGATTCTGCCCCGTGCTCTTTGCCACGCTTGTCAACGGAGGGCAAAAGTATCTGCCGGCCCCCGATGCGTACGAGAAAATCACCTATGAGGCCATGAACTCCGGCTTCGCCGCCGGTTCCCATGAGCGCCTCCTTCAAACCATCCTTGCCGCTTTAAACGCGGCATGACAAAAAGGAGAACTTGCATGAATATCGGACATGCACGCCGCAAGATTACCCCGCAAGGCGACATCTATCTAATCGGATATCGTAACCTCTCCAACCGTCTGGAGCCTGCGACAGGCGTCCATGACGACGTCTTCGCCAACGCGATTCTTTTCCAACAGGACGACCGCGAAGTTTTTCTCTTCAACGCCGATGTTCTCGAGTTTGAGGAGGGCATGGCCGAGGAGGTTAAGACGATGCTCGCCGAGCGCTACGGAATCGACCGTGACTGCGTTCTGCTCTCCGCGACGCACGACCATACTTCAATCGTCGCTTACCACCGCAGCTGGTGGACGGGAAAATTCGACGAGAACTACCACCGCTGGTTCCTCGATACCATTTGCCAATGCTTTGAGGAGTGCCGCGCCAACGCACAGCCCGCGATTTGTCGCTTGGGCAAGCAGGTCATCACCGGTTTCTACGACAACCGCATCATCCCAGGTGAACTCGCCGACAATGAGGTCATTGTCGTATCGTTCTTCGATACCGAAGGCAAGCCATTTGCGGGCTTTGTGAACTGGGCGGTGCATTCCGCTTGCGTCGGACCCGACTGCACGGAGCTCACGAGCGAACTCGCCGGTCTTACCGGCAAAAAGCTCGCTCAGAGTCTTGGTTACTATCCGGCCATGGTCGTCGGTGCTGCTGGCGACTGTAGCGACCGCAATTTTCGCCAGGGACGCGGCATTCCCGAGGTCGAGCGCGTTTCGACCGGTCTTGCCGAGGCGATTTCCCAGATCAAGCTCGATCGCGAGGTCGTTCTCGACCGCATCGAGCCTCAGACGTTCTATCACACCGTTGCCCATGACGACTTTTCGCTCACGCTTAAGTGTGTCGTCATCAGTTTGGGCGGCCTGCATCTCTTTGTGTTCCCGAGTGAGCTCGGCAGCGACTTGGGTATTCGCATGAAGCGCGAATGCCCGGTCGAGGGAATAGTTTGCGGTTACACCAACGGCTATTTCGAGTATTTCCTTCCGGCACGCGAGTACGGCCTCTCCTTTGAGACCGAGCGTACTCAGATTCCCCAGGGCGAACCGGAACGTCTGTGTGACAAGTTCTGCCAGACGACGAGACTTCTCGGCGCAGCAGATTCGCGTCTGTAGACCTGATTGCGTGACATGGGCCAATGAGGCTCGCTGCCATGTGATCGGCATCTTCCATCTTCTCTGCCGTTTCCCATCCCGGGCGTACGTGCGTCCGCGGATTTCAAAGGGGGAAGCGGGTTCCTTGCCCTCCCACGTCGACTACGGAGGCATGAAATCGATGCTATACCCCGCTCAGAAAAAGGAGAATTCCATGAAATACCAGAAGCTTTGCGATGAAATCATCACAAAGGTCGGTGGTCGAGACAATGTGTTAGACGTGAGCCACTGCATTACGCGTCTCCGCTTCCACCTCAAGGATGAATCGCTCGCCCAGACCAATGAGCTTAAGGCGACGAAGGGCGTCGTTGACGTCATCCAGGCCGGCGGACAGTATCAGGTCGTGATTGGTGCCACTGTCGAGGCCGTCTACAACGACCTTGTTCAGATTGGCGGGTTCGACTCCAAACCCGCACTCGATATCGATGAAGGCGACGACGTCAAAAAGGGCGATCCATTCTCGCGTCTGCTGGCCATCATCTCCGAGATTCTGCAACCGGTTCTTGGCGTGCTTATGGCCGGTGGCTTTATCAAGTCGATGCTCGCGCTCTGCACGGTTGCCGGTTGGCTTGCCAAGGACAGCAATACGTATGTGACGCTCTCGGCAATCGGAGATTCGGTCTTCTATTACTTTCCGCTAATCATTGGCTGGACGTCGGCCAAGAAGTTCGGACTTAAGCCCGTTATGGGAATGGCGCTCGGTGGTATCCTTGTCTACCCGACGCTCGTTGCCCTTATGGGCGGAGATCCGCTCTACACGCTCGGCGCCGGCACGGTCTTCGAGTCCAATGTCTACGGTGATATTTTTGGCATCCCGCTGATCATGCAGAATTACTCATCGACGATTCTGCCTGCGATCTTTATCGTCTGGATTGCCTCCAAGGTGCACAAGGCCCTTTCTAACGCGCTGCCCGCGCTTGTGAGCTCGTTCTTCTCCAACATCCTGACGCTCCTCATTTGCGGCATCCTTGGCCTGCTTGTGGTCGGTCCGGTCATGACGGTCCTCTCCAACATCGTTGCCCAGATCATCTTGATGCTCATCAACTTCCAGCCCGCCATCGCCGGCTTTGTCATCGGCACGTTCTGGAGCCTGCTCGTCATGTTCGGCCTGCACTGGGGTATCATCACGCTGTGGTTTCTCGATGTCGCAACCTACGGCTATGACCTCATTAACCCGCTCGTGTATGCAGGCGGTTGTGCCATCGCCGGTGCTGTGCTTGGCATGGTCATCCGAACCAAGGACTCCGAGGAAAATGCTGCCGTCAACATTCCCGCCCTTGTCTCTTCGATTTTCGGTGTCAACGAGCCTGCGCTTTACGCCATCTTGCTGCCGCGTAAGCGTCTTATGTGGTCAACCTTTATTTCCGCTGGTGTAGGCGGCGCCATTGCCGGCCTCATGGGTGCCAAACTCTATGCCTTCGGTGCCTCCGGCCCGCTCGTTTTCCCGAGCTTTATTAACCCTGCCGGCATCGACACGGGCTTTATCGGCCTTGTCATCTCCGGTGTGGTCGCTTTCGTTTTGGCTCTTGTCGCCGCTATGGCGATCGGTACCAGGAAGGACGAGGGCGGTAAGGCGCTCAACATCTCGGTGGACTAGTCTGTCTGCGCACTTTAACCAAATATGCCTCGGACGGCGACGTGCCGCCCGAGGCATATTTGTGTTTTGTGCCGTTGTCAGCGTGTTTGCGGACACAAGTCTGCGGTTGTGGAGCAGCGGGGATTATGACGGTCGTGCCGCGGTGGAAGACGCACGGTCGCCCTGCAGGAGCTGACGGTAGGGGAGGAAGCCGATGAACGAGACGACCGCCTGCGAGTGCGCGGCGTTCCGCTTGAGGTAGAGCCTGACCTCGGAGGTCGTCGCGGGCTCAAGCGGCACCAGGGCTACCTTTCCGCTGGCAAGCGATTCCGCCGGCTTGCGCATGAGGAATGAGACGCCGGCGCCGCGTGCGACAAGAGAGATGATGTTCTCGGCTCGTTTGCCGGTGAACGTAACGCGTGGGCCAAATCCAGCTTCGCGACAAAGGGAAAGGACGAGCTCGCTTACGAACGAGCCTTGGGGAAGCATGAGGAAATTCTCGTCGATAAGGTCGTCTATCTCGACGGTGTCACGTTCGGCGAGCGGATGGTCGAGCGGAAGGACGGCCACGAGCCGGTCAGTCGTAAAGGGAATCTTTTTGAACTCCGGCTCGATGGCGCCACTGTCACGGATGAAGGCCAGGTCAATGTCCTCGTGCAGGAGCATACGCTTGAGTGTGTCGCCCTCGCCCTCGATGAGCTCAACAGAATATGAGGGGTTCGCCTGCTGAAAATCGATGACGGCGTCCGTGATCCCATAAGGGTCCATAATGGGGATAGAACCTACGGTGAGGTGCTCGAGCGGCTCACCTGCGCCTATTTGAATGGCGGCAAGATAGCGGTGCTGAAGCGTCGCAATTTTTTGCGCATAGGGGAGGAGCGCTTCACCTTGCGCGGTGAGTGTTACGTGGCGCTGGCTTCGATCGATGAGCTTGCAGCCGAGTTCGTGCTCCATTGCCATGATGTGCTTGGAGAGGGTTGATTGCGACATGAAAAGCAGTTCCGCCGCATCAAGAAACGTGCGTGACTGCGCTAAGATGGCGAATTCGCCAAAGCGGCTGATATCCATAGGGAGGCCTCCGGTACCCTCATTTTGGCAGGTGGCCTAAACCACGACGCCATTGCAGTGGTCGATTTCGTGCTGGATGATCTCGGCGGTGTAGCCCGAGAAGTTTTTGATGCGGTGAACGAAGTTCTCGTCCAAATACTCAACCTTAATGCGGCGATAGCGGGTACAGGGACGCTCGCCGGTCAGCGAGAGGCATCCTTCGCTCGTCTGATAGGCATTGACCTGCTCAAGAATTTGAGGGTTGTACATCAGGAGTGTCCTGTTGCCGTCCTTTACGCAGATGATGCGTTTGCGCACGCCGATCATGTTGGCGGCGAGGCCCACGCACTCGCGCTCATGCTCGTGGAGTGTATCCAGGAGATCCTGCCCGGTTGCGGCATCGTCGGGTCCCGCGTCTTCGGAAGGCAGACGCAAAAAGAACTCGGATTTCATGATGGGCTTAATCATGGCGGGCTCCTCATGTCTTATGCTTTCGTGGACTTTTAATAATAGCGCGGAAGGAAAGCTGTGCGTCCGCGTTACAATCTTTCGATGTTGGACCATGTTGCCAGATTCGTCGTGTACGGCGTCTGGCGTAAGTCTAGGGCTCATTTTTCGCCCTGGACCGTTCCTCTGGGGCGATGCGACTGTCGTTCCAAGAGGAAGGAAATGCATGGGGAGCAAATCTCAGCAACAAGTTCAAGTAACGCCATCGGCCTCTGCGGCGATTCTCGTCGTAATGTATATTGCAGCCTTTGTTGCCGCGTTTAACGAGAACATCATTAACGTGGCGTTGCACGACATTATGGCAGCCTTTTCGGTGAGTGCCACCACGGCACAGTGGCTCGTCTCGGGCTACATGATCGTGACGTCGATTTTTACGGCCATCATGGCCTTCCTGTCCGGCCGTTTCTCGACGCGCAAGCTGCTGTTTTTCGCATGCGGATGCATGGTCGCCGGCGAAGTCCTGTGCCTGGTCGCTCCGTCGTTTAGCGTTTTGCTGCCAAGTCGTATTTTGCAGGCTGCGGGATCGGGCATCTTGTTCCCGCTCATGATGAACGTGGTGCTGTCTTGCGCCCCGCGCGAGAAGCTCGGTTTGTATCTGAGCCTGGGCGGCGCCTGCATTACGCTAGGACCGGCGTTTGGACCCGTGATTAGCGGTCTTATGTGCACGTTATTTGGCTGGAGGGCGGTGTTCGTAGTGCCGCTGGTGGGCGGCATTGTGGTCGCTGCGGCGGGCGTTAAGCTTGTTCAGAATGTCGGAGAGCGCTCGAACACCACGCTTGATATTCTGTCGGTTGTTTTGCTCGCCGCCGGCATTACGGCATTTGTGTATTCCGTAGGCGAGTTCTCGACCAATCTGATTGCCGGCATCGTGGCGCTTTTCGCCGCCATTGTGCTGCTCGGCCTGTTTGCGGCCCGTCAGCTCAAGCTCGAGCATCCGGTGCTTAACGTGCGTCCCATGGCGAGCTTTCGCTTTTGGCCTGCGTGTTTGCTTGTGGTGGTGTCGATGATGACGACGTTCTCGATGAGCGTTTTGTTGCCGCTCTATTTTGAGGGCGCATACGGCATGACCGCACTTATTGCGGGCTTGCTCATTTTGCCGGCGATTGCCTGCAACGCCGTGACCTCGATTGTGGGCGGACGCGTGATGGACGCCCGTGGCGCATGGCCGCTGCTGCCGGTCGGTTTTGCCCTGATTGCCGTGGGGCAGACTGCCATCTCGATGACGGCGGCAAGCATGAACATCGGCGTCGTCGTGGCGCTGACCGTTGTGGTGTATGCCGGAGTCGGTTTGGTGCTGAGCCCCTCGCAAACGGCCGGCTTGGAGACGCTACCCGCCGCTGAACATCCTCACGGAACGGCATTGCTTAACACGTGGAACATGATTGCCGCATCGTTTGGCCCGTCGCTGTTTATCGGTCTGCTCTCGAGTTCTGCTGCGACCGCCGGCGCCGCTGGCGCTGCGACAGACGTTGCCCAGGCGATTGGATTTGCAGCTGCCGTGCGTGTAGCGGCTGTAATTGCCGTGGTCGGGTTCGTGGCGTCGCTGGTGTACGCTCGTCGCGAGTCACACATGTCGCATTAATGTGTGCACATAGATTCTGCAGCTAGATTGGATGGCAACACCATAAACTAATGGACGTTTTGCCGAGAGGCATGAATGTTTAAAGCGCAAAGAGTGCGCGACGGGCCCCGCGAATGGGGCGATGATGCCCGAGAGGGCTAAGAAGGAGTCTCATGTCCGAGAACGAAGAGATCATGAACGAGACCGAGAACGAGACCATGGCTGCCGAGGTTGAGGCAGTCGAGACCGTGGAGACCGAAGCTGCCGAGGTTGAGGCTGCTGACGAGGTTTCCGCCGAGGAGGAGGCCGAGGTTGTCGAGGCCGCCGTTGATTACGATGACGAAGAGCTGATGGACAAGATGCAGAAGGCCGCCCGCCTGCTGCGTAGCCGT
>MNQC01000108.1:37000-37735 GCA_001915225.1 Collinsella sp. 60_9 | reverse complement strand
GGAGGAGGCCAAGGCCGAGCGCATGGCGAACATCGAGCGCGCCATCAAGCTCCTTGACCTCAAGCCCAAGATGGAGCAGAAGGAAATGTCCGACCTGCTGGGCATGCGCCTTCGTGAGCTCGATGGCCTGATGGCCGAGGCCGAGGCTGCCGATCTGGTTGGCCGCATCGACGACGCCGAGGGCGATATGCGCAAGATCGTTGTCTTCGCTGCCGAGGATGCCGCTGAGGGCCTGGTCGAGCTTGCCAACAAGAAGGAGAAGCTCCTGCCTGAGCTTTCTTATGAGGAGGCCACCGAGCTGATGGCCGCTCTCGATAAGGTCATCGCTCCGCTCGTCGCCATGGGCCTGGACGAGGACCGCGGTCCTCGCGGCGGTCGTGACGATCGCGGTGGCCGTGGCGGTGACCGCGGTGGCCGCGGTGGCGATCGTGGCGGCCGTGGCGGCTTTGGTGACCGTGGCAGCGACCGTGGCGGTCGCGGCAGCTTTGGCGGCAACCGTGGTGGCTACGGCGATCGCGGTGGCAACCGTGGCGGCTTCGGCGGCAACCGTGGTAACGACCGTGGCGGTCGCGGTGGCGATCGTGGCGGCCGCAACGGCGGCGGCTTCCGCGGCAACCGTTTTTAGTTACGGCGTTTTACCAAACGCCGTAACGGGCCGACGCTGCGCGGGCCGCATTTGGACAATCTGACGTTCAACTTCAAGGGCGCGACCAGAAGGTCAGCGCCCTTTCGTTT
>MNQC01000108.1:25099-36946 GCA_001915225.1 Collinsella sp. 60_9 | reverse complement strand
GGGACACTCCTTGTAGTCATTGGGGACGTTCTTAAACGACTACATAGAACAAGAGTGGATGATCTCCCGGTTTGAGCCTGCATTCAAGCTCAAAGTGGGAGATTATCCACTCTCATTTGTTGCGTGTCCGAAAATCCACGCTCGTTTCTACTCTGCCTACATTTGGAGGAAGAGCTCGTGGAGGCGGACGTCGTCGTCGAGTTCGGGGTGGAAGGTTACGCCGAGCTGGTTGCCCTGACGGGCGGCGACAATACGACCGTCGACTTTCGCTAAGGCCTTGGCGTCGCCGTGGACCTCGACGATGCGGGGCGCGCGGATAAACGTCAGTGGCACTTCACCGTCAATGCCGGCTATTTGCCCCTTGGTTCGAAAGCTGCCGAGCTGCCTGCCGTAGGCATTGCGCTCGACAAGTACATCCATGGTTTCCAGACGCGGCGTGCCCTTATCGTCATGGGCGGCAAGGTCGTGAGCCAGTAGAATCAGGCCGGCGCAGGTGCCCAGGACGGGCATACCTTCAGCGATACGGGCACGAAGCTCCTCGAGCATGCCCAGCTCATCAAGCAGCTTCCCTTGAACGGTAGACTCGCCGCCGGGAAGTACCAGACGGTCAAAGTCCTGCTTCAAATCAGCCGCCTGCCTCAGCTCAATACAGTGTGCGCCAAGCTCGAATAGTCTTGCCTCGTGCTCGGCAAAAGCGCCTTGGACCGCCAGCACGGCAACCGTTTGGTCTGCATAATCGCTCATGTGCGATCCTTTCTGCTGGACTAGCGCCCGCGCTCTTCCATGATAATCTCGATTTCGTCGGCGTTAATGCCCACCATGGCCTCGCCCAGGTCCTCCCCGAGCCGACAAAGACGCCCTCGGCACCCAGCTGCATCATCAGCGCGGCATCGGCCGGGGTCGCTACGCCGCCGGCGGCAAAGTTCACGACGGGAAGCTTGCCCGTGGCATGGACCTCGCGTACCAGCTCGACCGGAACCTGCAGTTGCTTGGCTGCCTCAAAGAGCTCGTCGTCGCGCAGGGCAACAACGTCGCGGATCTGCTTTTGGATCTTGCGCATGTGACGCACGGCCTGAACGACGTCGCCCGTACCCGGCTCACCCTTGGTGCGAATCATAGTGGCGCCCTCGGCAACACGGCGCAACGCCTCGCCCAGATCGCGGGCGCCGCAGACAAACGGCACGTCAAACTGGGTCTTGTCGATGTGATAGACGTCATCGGCGGGGGAGAGAACCTCGGACTCGTCGATGTAATCGATCTCGATGGCCTGCAGGACCTGCGCCTCGACAATGTGACCGATGCGGCACTTGGCCATGACGGGGATGGAGACGGCCTCTTGGATGCCCTTGATCATCTTGGGGTCGCTCATGCGCGAGACGCCGCCTGCGGCACGGATATCGGCCGGAATGCGCTCGAGTGCCATGACGGCGCAGGCGCCTGCCTCCTCGGCGATGCGCGCCTGCTCGGGTGTGGTGACGTCCATGATGACGCCGCCCTTGAGCATCTGCGCGAGCTCGCGATTGAGTTTGACGCGATCGGCCTTGCTGGTCTGTTCTGCCATGGTTGCTCCCTTGGTTGGCATGTGCATTGCTTGACGGAACATCCTATCGGGGAGCTGGGTATGGCGAAATACTCAGTTTTCAAGATAATAACAAGGTCAGACTAATACCAGATTGAATGGCTTAATAAGGTCAGGTGATAGGCTCATGCTTGACTACAATTTGGAAAAACGCGGCGAAGCATCGCTTTATGAGTATGTTTACCAGAAAATTCGAGATGATATTGTTGCTGGACGTATTGCGGCGGGGGAGCATCTTCCGTCTAAGCGCGCCTTTGCCAGTCATCTGGGAATCAGTGTCATTACCATCGAGAATGCATATAGCCAGTTACTTGCCGAGGGCTATATTTGCTCAATGCCGCGTCGTGGCTACTACGCTTGCGAGCTTCCGGATGCACCGGTTTTGGCTTCGGCTGCGGAGGGCATCGACCGAGATGTCGCCTCTGCGGGTCCCAGCGCGCATGATGTCAACGGACAGGTCGAGCGATTCGATGCACTTTCTCCTTCCGCTTTGGAGGCGGCGCGGCTTTGGCAAAGCGCACTACGGGCGACGCTGGCATCCGAAGATGAGCGCGAAATCTTTTCGCCCGCACCGGCGCAGGGCACCGCTCGGCTGCGACGCGCAATTGCTCACCACCTGCGTGGGACAAGGGGCATGAATGTCGATCCCAATAACATTGTTATCGGCGCGGGCGCCCAGCTGCTCGATACCATGTTGGTTCAGTTGCTTGGCGCTGACAAGGTGTATGCCGTTGAGGACCCGGGCTATTTACGTCTGACGCGCATCTATCAGGCTATGGGCTGCAAAGTTCGACATATCCCGTTGGATGATGAGGGCGTGGACTTGAGCGCTCTGCAGAAAACCGGGACCGATGTACTTCATCTGATGCCGTCCCATCAGTATCCGACCGGCCTTGTGACGAGCATTGCGCGGCGCTATGCGCTTCTGAGCTGGGCCGCCGAGCGACCAGGTCGGTATCTCATCGAAGATGACTTTGATTGTGAGTTTCGCCTTGCCGGGAAGCCGATTCCCGCGCTCGCGTCGATCGATGCCGCCCAGTCGGTTATCTACACCAACACGTTTTCGAAGAGCCTTTCATCGGCGTTGCGTTTGGCGTACATGGTGTTGCCCGATGAGTTAATGGAGCGGTTTAGGCGCAACCTTGGTTTCTACGCCTCGTCGGTGAGCTCTGTTGATCAGGTCGCTTTGGCGCGTTTGCTGGAATCGGGTGATTACGAGCGACATGTGAACCGCGTGCGCGTTCGTGCTCGCGAGGCGCGTGATGGCCTGATGGCGCTTGTGCGGAAGGTATTTCCGGCAGGAGAGGTCTCGATCGAGCATGCAGACGCGGGCCTTTACTGTATCGTGGTTGCGGAGCGTGGAGCGGGCGGAAGCTCTTTTGTGCGGGCCCTCACGCGCTCGAGTATCCCTTTTGTCGATATCAGTGACTGTTATTGGTGTGCCGATGGCGCATCTGTCCCTGAAAACTCAAGTCAAATTCTTGTTCAGTATGACGATTTGAGTCCAAAAGCGCTAAATACCTTGGAATCGCAGCTAATGGGAGCACTCTGCAACCTAAGTGAGTAGGCTTTTGGAACTTTGGCGACCAGGCAGTTTTGTAACAAGCTATCTACCTGCGGTTTTGAAAAGCAGGATGACCGGGCTGCTCGGGATGTTCAAAAAAGTCTACTCACTTGTCGCGCAAAGCTTCTGCATGTCAACAGAACTTCGTCCAGCTCTCGGCAAGCTTTTGGCCAGTTGGGGAGGGCTGTTGAAAACTTGGCAGTCCGTTCGGCACCATTTTTGGCGCGTTCGCGCCAATGCGTGACTGACTGGGTTGAAATTCGTGTTTTCCTGTGCCTATGAAAGATCTACTTTGTGACATATCGGCTTTTAGGTACTGGCGTTTGCCCCCTCAGGTCCGCGCTCTGTGTCCGCCGCTTCCACGACCGGAAGAAGACCGGCAGCGATATGATCTCGCCCGCAACCCGACGGCTGCGGTCGCGCTCGGTTTTCCGTTGTATACATTGGTTCAGACGAGAAACAAACGGACTTGTCCTACCAGCATTAGGCAGCGGCTGTTCCTTGGTGAGCCCCCCAGGGAATCCGTGCTGGAAACGGAGCATGGATTTTTGATTACGTCTCCTCTACTGACGGCATTCATCATGTCGCGGCATCTGACGGATCTTCAGCTTCTTTTTGTGTTGGCGGAGATGTGCGGCCTGTTTGCGGTGTGTGCTCTGCCGGCGGCACTTGAGGCGGAGCTTACGCGTGCAATTGATTCGGGCGCGATTTCGACGACGTTGGGTTGGGTGCGCTGCCCGTCCGAGGACGGCACCGCTTCAAATTTATGGCGTCGAGACGCTTTGGTTTTGGGCAGAGACCTTGACCGTTTTTGTTCAGATGTTTGCGGGATGCGTTACGGCAATAGATTTATGGCGGTATCGCAATTCGTTCCATTGGGTGCCGCGTCGCCTTTTGAGGTCGAGGCGTATTTGCTACTTGCACTGCCGCGATCCCTGGGAGGCGAAGGTTTTTGCGACATAGAGCTTAATGTTGAAGTGATGCTAGGCACAAGTGCTCGAGCGATTGTGGGAAAGTCCCGTGTATATATCGACCTACTTCTTTCTTCACCGGACGGTAGGCGACAGGTGGCCATTGAATGTCAGGGAAAGGCCTCGCACGGACGCGCAGGGGATGGCTTGCGTGACGCTGACCGCATGACGGCCCTTCAGGCCATGGGCTACGATGTGCTTCTCCTGACACACAGACAGATATCGGATGAGGATAGATTCCGCGCGATCGTTAAGGCCGTATGCAGGATGCTCGATGCTGAATATCGTGATAAAAGCTCAGATGAGCAAAGGGCTGAGACATTACTCCGGTCTGAACTATTCGTTGACTGGACAAAATTGGGAGTAATCGACGGAAAGATGCCCGTTAGACGCAAAACTGCTCGATCGTGGACGGCTGCGGTTCTAAGTGAGTAGACTTTTGACACTTTGGCGACCAGGCCGTTTTGCAACAAGTCATTTACCTGCGGCTTTATAAAGCAATATGGATGGCGTGCTTGGCAAGTTCCAAAAAGTCTACTCACTTAGTTTTTGACGAGAAACCTATGCCGAAGGCGGTCCTATTTCAGGGAGGTAACAAGTTTGTGAGGCACGGAAAAGGCCCGAACCATGCGGTCCGGGCCTTATCGAGCTAGAGGTTATGTCTCAGGCGTTTGGCTTAGCCAAAGTAGCGCTTGAGCAGGCCGGCGAAAGCCTTGCCGTGGCGAGCCTCGTCGCGAGCCATCTCATGCACGGTGTCGTGGATGGCATCGAGGCCGGCGGCCTTGGCGCGCTTGGCAAGATCGGTCTTGCCGGCGGTGGCGCCGTTCTCGGCCTCAACGCGCATCTCGAGGTTCTTCTTGGTGGAGTCGGTCACGACCTCGCCCAGGAGCTCGGCGAACTTGGCGGCGTGCTCGGCCTCCTCGTGGGCAGCCTTCTCCCAGTACAGGCCGATCTCGGGGTAACCCTCGCGATGAGCGACGCGAGCCATGGCCAGGTACATACCGACCTCGGAGCACTCGCCCTCAAAGTTGGCGCGCAGGTCGGCAACGATGTCCTCGGAGACGCCCTCCATCTTGGCGACGCCCACGACGTGCTCGGCAGCCCACTCGAGCTGACCCTCCTCCTGCTTCAGGAAGCGAGAACCGGGAACGCCGCACTGGGGGCACTTGAAGTCCTCGGGCAGCTGGTCGCCGTCGAACTCTTCCACATAACCGCAAACGGGGCAAACAAACTTCATGATTCGATCCTTTCGATCGATGGCGATTGTGCGCTCGTCCGGTCCCGTAAGGGCCCTCTCCGGACGTGCGTCTTGACGAGTTCTATTATCCATAAATGCAACCAAATGTGAAGCCTATTAGGAATGATTTTTAATAAAACAATTTTGAGATATGAAGATGTTGATTGATTAACGATTGGCAGGCCGTCTTTGACCGTCGCTGAGTACAATCGGTCGAGCAAATGTTGACCAATCAACAAATGAGGGAGTTTCCTTTATGCATCTAGCCCGTCGTGCCTGGTGCCGAACATATCAGACGGTTTTTCGCATTGCATTGCCGATCCTGCCCTATACCGAGCCGCACATTTTAGAGCATGCCGAGGATGTGCCCGCGGTGCTTCAAAAGCGCTCGATCCAGAAGGTCCTTATCGTGACGGATCCCGGCATTGCACGTTTGGGACTCACGGCATCACTCGAGCGTGCGCTTACGGCTCAGGGGATTGGCGTTACGGTCTATGCCGAAACGCGTGCGAATCCCACGGTCTCGAATGTGGAGGAGGCGGCGTCCCTGTATCGAGAGAGCGCCTGCCAGGCCATTATCGGCTTTGGCGGAGGATCAGCCATGGACTGCGCCAAGGGCGTAGGCGCACGCATTGCGCAGCCAAACAAGCCCATCAACAAGATGCGTGGCCTGCTGCGGATTCATCGTCGCCTGCCGCTGCTCATCGCCGTCCCCACCACGGCAGGCACGGGAAGCGAGGTCACACTTGCGGCGGTAATTACCGATGACGAGACGCACTACAAGTACCCCATTAACGACTTTGTGCTTATTCCGCGCTTTGCGGTGCACGACCCCGAGTTTACGCGCGGTCTGCCCGCCTCCATTACGGGGCAGACGGGTATGGATGCCCTGACGCATGCCGTCGAGGCCTTTATCGGGCGAAGCACTACGCCCTATACGCGCAAGATGGCGCGACAGGCGGTGCAGCTCATCCACGACAATTTACTCGAGGCCTATGAGCATGGCGACGACATGCGTGCGCGCCGCAATATGCTTTCGGCGGCGTATAAGGCGGGTGTTGCCTTTACGCGCTCCTATGTTGGATACGTTCATGCCATCGCACACAGCCTGGGCGGGCGTTACGGGATTCCGCACGGCTTGGCCAACGCCATCATCCTGCCGCACATACTTCGCGCTTATGGTGACGCCGCCGCCCCCAAGCTTGCCGATCTTGCTCGCATGGCGGGCATTGCGCCGGCTACCGCGCAGGACAGTCTTGCGGCCGAGGCCTTTATCGATTGGGTCGACCGCATGAACGAGGCCCTGGGAATCCCCAAATATGTCCTGGGCATTCGCCGCTCCGACATTCCCGAGATGGCGGCGCATGCCGATGCCGAGGCCAATCCCTTGTACCCCGTTCCTCTTTTAATGGACCGCCTGGAGCTCGAGCATATGTACGAAGTTGTTGCAGGTGGTATGTTTGAGGACGAGAACTAGGAGGTTGCCATGAACACCGAGGAAATTGCGCGCATCGTCGGCGATCAGCGCACCTACTTTAAGACGCACGCTACGTTTGATGTCGATGCTCGACGTCGCGCTCTCGTGAGTTTACGCGATACGGTACGGGCGCACGAGGCCGATATTGCCCATGCGCTCAAGACCGATTTGGGAAAGTCGCATGACGAGGCATATATGTGCGAGATCGGCACGTCGCTTTCCGAGATTCGTCATCAGATTGCGCATGTGGCTCGATGGAGTCGTCCGCGCCTGCGTCCGTGTGACCTCGCTAACGCCGTGAGCGTGTGCAAGACGCAAGCCGTGCCCTATGGCGTCACGCTCATCATGGCGCCCTGGAACTATCCGTTTTTGCTGACGCTCGAGCCGCTCGCTGGCGCCCTTGCCGCAGGCAATACCGTCGTCATCAAGCCGAGCGCCTATGCGCCGGCTTCGAGCGCGGTGCTCAGGCAGATTTGCGAGGAAGCATTTGATCCGCGCCTGGTGACGGTCGTCGAAGGCGGGCGTGCCGAGAACGAAGCGTTGCTCGACGAGTGCTGGGACAAGATTTTCTTTACCGGTAGCGTTCCGGTCGGCAAGCTCGTCATGGAGCGCGCGAGCAAAAACCTCACGCCTGTGACGCTTGAGCTGGGCGGAAAGAGTCCCTGCATCGTGGATGCGACGGCAAACTTGAAGGTCGCGGCACGCCGCATCGCCTTTGGTAAATGGCTCAACGTGGGCCAGACCTGTGTAGCGCCCGACTATCTGCTGGTCGATATGCGCGTGCACGACGAGTTGCTGGGCCTCATCAAGGAAGAGGTCCGTCGCATGTTTGGCGAGCACCCGCTCGATAACGAGGATTACGGGCATATCGTCAACGCCAAGCATTTCGCGCGCGTGCGCGGGCTGATCGACCCCGATAAGGTTGTGCTGGGGGGCATGGCGCGCGAGTCGTCGCTCAAGATTGAGCCGACGATTTTAGACGGTGTGGCGCCTGAGGACGCCGTAATGCAGGAGGAGATTTTCGGCCCCATCTTACCGGTACTGACGTTTGAGAGCCTAGACGAGGCCGAGACGTTTATTACGGATCGTCCGACGCCGCTGGCCCTGTATATCTTTAGTCGGGATCGCGAGGTTCAGCAGCGCTTTGTGCGCTACGTGCCTTTTGGCGGCGGCTGCGTTAACGACACCATCATGCACTTGGCTACGAGCCATATGGGCTTTGGCGGCATGGGCGCGAGCGGCATGGGGCAGTACCATGGCCGCGAAAGCTTCGATACGTTTAGCCACAAGAAGAGCATCGTGAACAAGGCAACCTGGCTGGACGTGCCATTCCGCTATGCGCCCTACGCAAGCTGGAAGCACAAGTTCGTGCGCATGTTTGTGCATTAGAAAAGGGCGCAGGTAATACGAACAAGTGTTCCTATTACCTGCATTTTGCGTTAGACTACTGTTATGGAGCACGGATGGGCCAACTCCCTTTAGAAGGGATTTGGTATGAACGTAAGCGATGTTATTTCGTTATTGGCGTTGTTGATTGCGGCTATCGAACTCGGTCTGTTTATCGGCCGAATGAAATAGCCGCCCCCGCGTAAGCGAAGACGGCCACTTCTCACGATGAAAACGTGTATCGGAGTTGGCAAGACCCGCGGCAACGGGTGCCATCCGTGTTCCTATCTTATCTGCAAGCGTTCTGTCGCGCAAGCGTTGAGGCAAACGATTGAAGGACGCAGGCAGGATGTATTTGTGTCCGCACGGGACCGTAGACTTCTCAATAAGGTTACACACCGGTTTATCCGGCCGTTAGAGGAGCTGCTATGTACGAGCCTTCGCGTGTTCTTCTGTCATTTCACATTGCAGGATTTCAGTATGCCGATGGCGCCTTGGTCTTGGGCGATCTTAAAGCGGGCGATAAGCTGACGCTGTGTGCCGAGCGCGATAATCCCCATGACCCTGAGGCGGTTGCGATTTATTACGGCAACACCAAGCTTGGCTATGTTCCGGGAAACGAGGTCGGCCCACTGTCCTTGATGATGTATTACGGCCACGAGGACGTATTTGAGGCCCGCGTGCAACAGGTTGCCCCCGAGCGCAGCCCGTGGCATCAGGTGCGCGTTGGGCTCTATGTGGTGGATGCTCGCTAATCGGTATGGGAGACTGCCATGTTTGATGACGATGACCTGTTCGATCTGACAGACGATCCGTTTGAGTGGGATACGCTACTCGATGACGATGAGCTAGAGCAGGACCGTGAGAAGCGGCAAGACAAGAAAGCGCAGGGCTACGCTTCGAAAAAGCAAGACAAACGCCGCCGAGGTTTGTTCGGCGGGCTCTTTGGCTAACCGACGCGCCAGAGCGTCTGTATACTAGGCACGTGTTAGACGCGTTGCGAAATGAGGACACAGACGATGATGTGGTTTACCGCCGACCTGCACCTGGGCGATACGAATATCTTGCACGACATGGATCGGCCGTTTGATTCGGTCGAGGAGATGAACCGCAAGGTCATCGATGCCATCAATGAGTGCGTGGCTGCGGACGACCGCCTCTATATTCTGGGTGACTTTACCTATCGTTTGCCCCTGGCGGAGGCGGTGCGCCTGCGCGAGCGTATCGAATGCCAGAACGTGACGCTCATCCGCGGTAACCATGACGGCGACTGGGAAGATTCCGACGTACCGCAGATTTGGGAAGACGTGCGCGATTACCTGGAGATTGCTCCCGGCTATGCCAAGGGCCATCGTCTGGTTATGAGCCACTACCCCATGCTCAGCTGGAACGGCAAGGCACGTGGCGCCATTATGCTGCATGGGCATATCCACAGCAGGGGTGACCGCGCCAACGCACGCAACCGCGATCGCGAGCGCCCTATCTTTCGCTACGATGTCGGTCTCGATGCCAACGAGTACAAGCCCGTAAGCCGCGATCAGATTCTTAGCTTCTTTGGGTTATAGGGCGCCAGAGCCACCACAAAGGGGACAGGCACCTTTGTGGCGGTTCTGGCGCCGTTGCCATTATGGCGGCGGCGCCTTTTTTGTCCGCGCGGCGCGGTAGAGTGTAGCCGGTTGATATTTGCGTCCATCGAGGAGCTGCTATGAACGAGATCAAGTGCCCGCATTGCGGCGAAGATTTTAAGGTCGATGCATCCGGCTATGCGGATATCGTCAAGCAGGTGCGCGATGCCGAGTTCTCGCGCGACCTGGATGAGCGCGTGAAGGCAGTCCAGCGTGAGGGTGAGCAGGCGCTGGAGCTTGAGCGCTCGCGTTCGACGGCTGCCTTGCAACAGGCAAAGTCTCAGCGCAATGCCCAGCTTGTCGAGCAGAAGAACACTGCGGATCAGAAACTGGCGCAAGAGGTTGCCAAGCGCGATGCTGAGCTTGCCGAGCTGCGCGCTAAGCTCGAGGGCGCTGCCGCAGAGCGCGAGAGTGCAAGCCAGCGCGCGGCGGTTGAGGCACGAGCCAATGCTCAAAAAGAGAATGCCGAACTCCAGCGTGAGATTGATAGCCTGCGTGCGCAGCTTGGGCGCAAAGATGACGAAGCAAAGCTTGCCGAGTCGGCGGCGCGCAACGCTGCTCAAAACGATTTAGCTGCACGCGACGCTCAGATTGCCGAGCTGCAGGCCAGGCTTGCCGCGGCGGACAAGGCCCCGGAGATGGCGCTTGCCGCTGCCGCGGCAGAGGCGCAGCGGGAGCTCGATGCCGCTCGCAGCGAGGCCGAGCGCGCGCTTGCTGACTATCGCGCGAAGGTGCAAGAGAAGTTTTCCGCCGCAAAGGCTCAGTCCGAGCAAGAGGCCGAGGGCCTGCGTGCCCAGCTGCGCGAGCAGGAACTGATGGCAAAAATGAACCTGTCAGAGGCGGTCGCCGCGGCGGAGCGAGAGCGCGATGAGGCGCGTGCCAAACTGACGAGCGAGCTGGCGGTGCGCGATTCTCGCGAGGAACAGGTCAAGGCGGCACACGAGCTCGAGCTTGCGCAGGCCAAGCGCGCGAGCGATGACCTGATTCGCTACAAGGACGAAGAGATTGAGCGCCTTAAGGACATGAAGGTCCGCCTGTCCACCAAGATGGTGGGCGAGTCGCTCGAGCAGCACTGCGAGACCGAGTTTAACCGTCTGCGCATGACGGCGTTTCCTAACGCGTACTTCGAGAAGGATAACGATGCGTCCGAGGGCACCAAGGGCGACTTTATCTTCCGCGAGTGCGACGCAAGCGGTAACGAGGTCATTTCGATTATGTTCGAGATGAAAAACGAGAACGACGAGACCGCGACCAAGCACAAAAACGAGGACTTCTTTAAGAAACTCGATCACGATCGTCGCCAGAAAGGCTGTGAGTACGCGGTGCTCTGCACACTGCTCGAGCCCGAAAGCGAGCTCTATAACGCAGGGATAGTCGACGTGAGTTACCGCTATGAGAAGATGTACGTGATCCGCCCGCAGTTCTTCATTCCCATGATCACGCTGCTGCGCAACGCCGCCATGGGTTCGCTGCGCTATAAGCAGGAGCTGGCGGAATACAAACAGCAGAATATCGACGTCACGAACTTCGAAGCCAAGATGGAGAAGTTCAAGAATGATTTCGGCCGCAACTACGAGATCGCGAGCCGCAAGTTCCAAACGGCGATCGATGAGATCGATAAGACGATTAGCCACCTGCAGAAAACCAAGGAGGCGTTGCTGTCCTCCGAGAACAATCTGCGCCTAGCCAACAAGAAGGCGGACGATCTTACCATTCGCAAGCTCACGTGGGGCAACAAGACCATGAAGGCCGCGTTTGACGAGGCGCGCGGGGCTGCGACAGAGACAAACGATGAGCCAGCCGAGGCGGATTCGTATGAGGTCGAGGGTGCCGAGTAAGGCATAGCGTATAGCGCAAAAGCGGGGCCGCTGGCTATATTGCCAGCGGCCCCGCTTCGTTTCGTTCCAGTATGTTCGGCTAGTCCTCGAGCAGGTCCTCGATAAAGCCGACGCGGTAGTTTTTGAAGATGACCTCGCCGCCGTCTTGCGTGGCGTCCAGATCGACATCG
>MNQC01000108.1:21348-25016 GCA_001915225.1 Collinsella sp. 60_9 | reverse complement strand
GTGCTGCTCGTGGTAAGCGTCGAGTGCTTTTTGCCAGCGGATCTCGCTCATGCCCCAGTCGTCGTCGAGCTCGCCCAGGTCGCGAACGTGCTCGCGGGCGGCAAGGGTCACGCGGCGGAAGAGCGCGTTGCGCACCAATAGCGTGCAGCCGCGACGGTCCGCCACGACCTCGTCGATGCCCTGCGGCGGCGCAGCATCGAGGGCTGCCGGGTTGCCGGCGTTCTCCCACTCATCCACCAGGCTCGAGTCCACCGAGCGCACCACAAAGCCCAGCCACGAGATAATGTCGCGCAGGCGCTCGTCGCGCTTCTCGATGGGCACGGTGCGGTCGAGTGAACGGTAGGCCTCTGCCAGGTAACGCAGCAAAATGCCCTCGGAGCGGGCGATGCCGATTTGGATATAGCCCTTAAAGTCGCTCGCGCTCTCCAGCATGTCGCGCAGGACGCTCTTGGGCGAGAGCTGGTAGTCGTTGGCCCAAGGTACTTCTTGGCAGTACTTGTCGAAGGCGGCATCGAGCAAGTCCTCGAGCGGCTTTTCGTAGGTGACATCCTGGATGCGCTCCAGGCGTTCCTCATATTCGACGCCGTCAGCCTTCATTTCGGCCATCGCGCGGTCGCGCGCGGCGCGCTCCTGCGCGCGCAATACCTGCTTGGGGTCCTCGAGCGTTGCCTCGACCATCGAGATCAGATCCATGGTATAGGTCTCACTCTCGGGGTCGAGCAGCTCCAGCGCGGCAAGCAAAAACGGCGAGAGCGGCTGGTCGAGCGCAAAGTCCTCGGGCAGATCGACCGTCAGTGCATAGTCGATGTCTGGCGCGGCGTCAGTCGGGGCGTCGGGCGCGGGCGGCACCTCGGTGCGAACGACGACGCCGGAATCGATGAGCGTGGCGAAGATTTCGTCGGCGCGAACCTCGAGCTTGGCCTTTTCCTCGGGGGTCTGCAAGCTCGTCTCGATGAGGTCGTGTACGCGGGCTCGGGCATCGCCGCCCTGCTCGACCACGCTAATCACCATGGAGTGCGTGATGCGAAGGCGCGGCTTGAGCGTCTCGGGCTGCGTCTCGATCAGGCGCTCAAAGGTCTGCTTGTTCCAGGTGACAAAGCCCTCGGGGGCCTTCTTCTTTTTAATCTTGCGGAGCTTCTTGGGGTCGTCGCCCGCCTTGGCCATGAGTTTGGCGTTCTCGATCTCGTGCTCCGGGGCCTCGGCGATGACCATGCCCTCGGTATCGAAGCCCGAGCGGCCGGCGCGACCGGCAATCTGATGGAACTCGCGGGCGCGCAGGCGACGCATCTTGTAGCCGTCGAACTTGGTGAGCGCGGTGAGTACCACGGTGTGGATGGGTACGTTGATGCCGACGCCGAGCGTATCGGTGCCGCAGATGACGGGCAGCAGGCCCTGCTGCGCCAGGCGCTCCACCAGCAGGCGATAGCGCGGCAACATGCCGGCATGGTGCACGCCGACGCCGCATCCAAGCAGGCGTTTGAGAATCTTACCAAAGGCCGTGGAGAAGCTCGTCCCCTTTGCCGCTTCTTTGATGGCCTCGCGCTGCTCCTTGCTGGCGATGCCAAAATNCCAAAATTGGCGAGCGACTGTGCCGTTGCAAGGGCGGCATCCTGGCTAAAGTGCACGATATAGAGCGGGGCCTCGCCGCGGCGCATGGCGAGCTCGACCGTGCCCTCGAGGGAGGTCGTCACGTAGTCGTAGCTCAGCGGCACGGGGCGCGGGGCATCGACGACCAAGTCGCAGGTAGCACCGGTGTGTTCCTCGAGTGAGGCGGCGATGGCAGTGACATCGCCGAGTGTGGCGCTCATGAGCATGAATTGCGTGTGGGGCAGGGTGAGCAGCGGCACCTGCCAAGCCCAACCGCGGTCGGGGTCGGCAAAGTAGTGGAACTCGTCCATGGCCACGCAGCCCACGTCGGCATCTTCGCTCTCGCGCAGTGCGTCGTTGGCAAGGATCTCTGCCGTGCAGCAGATGACGGGTGCCTTGGTGTTGATATGCGTGTCGCCGGTAATCATGCCTACGTTATCGCGGCAGAGCACCTGCACAAGGTCGAAAAACTTCTCGCTGACCAGAGCCTTGATGGGAGCCGTGTAGTAGCAGCGCTTGCCCTGCGCCATGCCCATAAAGAGCATGCCCAGCGCGACGAGCGATTTACCCGATCCGGTCGGTGTGCCTAAAATGACGTGATCGCCGGCAGCCAGGTCCATGAGGGCCTCTTCTTGGTGATCCCACAGTTCAATGCCGCGATCGCTCGTCCATTCAAAGAAGCGTTCGAAGGCTTGATCGGGCGTGAGCCACGGTTCGGGCTCGCTGCCGTCCTCGGGCTCCCACCAGGTGGGGGAGAGCGCGCCGAGCGAGCCAAACTCGGCTTCGGTTCCCGTGCCGCCCGAGAATGAGCTGGCGGCGCCGGCGCCGGAGACGGTGCTGGCGGCGGTATCTGTCGTGGTCTGTGTTGCTTTCTCTCGCGATTGTCCGCCAACTATTATGGCGTAGCGGCGCATCGATGCGTTTGCAGGCAAGAAAATGCAGGAAATGGGCGTTCTGCCCGGCCGTTTGGTGCAGTTGCCAGCTAAGTGAGTAGACTTTTTGCGATGTCGCGAGCACATGGATTTTGCACAAGGGTTCTATCTGCGGTTTTAGTTTTCGTTATGCGGGTTGTGCTTGGCTATTGCAAAAAAGTCTACTCACTTAGGTTTGAGGGTTGTTTGCTGGCGCCTATTCGCGCTTATTTGCTGACGCCGCGACCATCAGAAGCCCCTAGGACTCTTGCGGCAGGTGCTTCTTGCCCTTGCGGGCACGGTTTCTGAAGTTCTCGACGGCCTCTTCCATGCCGAGAGGCACGTAGGTGAGCTCATCGAGGTTTTCGGGCAGGTAGCAGGCAAGGCTTTGCTCCTGCGCGCGGCCCGCCGCGAGCTGCTCTTCGATGGGTTCCGCGCCGGGCGTAGCGCAAATGCCATAGACGGCGGCGCCCATCTCGCGCGTGCGGCATTCATATTCGGTCTCGGGATGCTCGGGATGGTCGCGGCGGACGTCGTCACTTACCCAAAGCGTATCGTACCGGCACAGTTCATATAGGCACCGCTACCGTACTCGCCCTTCGGTTTCCAGCAGTCCCAAGTGTCGATTGCGCCGCCCTCGCCATGAGGCCCTTTGTTGCCGTATGGCGTGGTGAGGTAATACTCGTCGTTCTCGTGCTGGGAGAGCACGGACTCGACCGTCTTGGTGGCACCGAGTGCTTGGTCGATGGTCTGACCGGCAGCATAGGCGCTAACACCCGATTTCTGCGCGGCATAGGCAATGCAGATGGGCTCCTGGTCCATACCGATAAAGAGGGTGTTTGGCTCGTGGGTGGCGCGCTCTACCAGGTACGTTCCCTTGCCACAGCCAAGATCCAGATGAAGGTGTTCGAAGGGCTTGCTGCCAACTGGCGCGCAGGCTTCGCGCCAATCTCCGGCATAGGCCTCGGGGTTCGTCTCAATTGCATCGGCGTAGCGCTCCAGGCGCTCCTCGAGCACAAAGTTCTTAGGCGTGCGAACGTGGACGGCTCCCATGAGGCTCCTTGGTCATAAGTATGGAACGCATAGCTGCGCGTTCCGTCAATGGGTTGAAAAGGGTGGGCATACATTGCCCGAAAGATGCGGCGCGGCTCGACGGCGAGTCGTCGGTGC
>MNQC01000108.1:20808-21255 GCA_001915225.1 Collinsella sp. 60_9 | reverse complement strand
TTGCTGATCGTCAAAGTGATGGCAATAGCGGTAGGCGTGGCGGTCGTTTTGCCAGCCAATGAGGTGGTCGCCGGCTTCAAACTGCGCGGAATCGTAACCCTCAAACGGCGGGGTGAGCTCGGCGCGGGCTTCGGCTCGAACGGCCTTGCGCGCCATGCGCTCGTCGTTCATAAACTCCCAAAAGCTGATGGCGATGATGCCGCCCGGGCGCGTCTGGCGCACCAGGGCGTCGAGCACGCGTACGCGGTACTCGCACGACGGCACGTGGTGCATAAAGCCAAAGCAGACTGAGATGTCGGCGAGCGGGGCGTCGAAAAGCACGTCGGGTGTCTCGGCGGGGTTGAGCTTCATGAGGGCGTCGAGCACGTCGAGTTCCTGGAAGTGCAAGTTGGGAATGCGCAGCGCGTGGCCATGTGCATCGATGGCCAGATCTTGGCACGAGTCGAC
>MNQC01000108.1:10372-20778 GCA_001915225.1 Collinsella sp. 60_9 | reverse complement strand
GGTTTGCGCCATCGACGCCCTTGGCGGCAAGTGCGCCGCCGGCGGCAAAGTTCTCGAATCGCATATTGCCGCAGGCAAGATCGAAGATGCGGACGGGATGCTCGATCGTGGCGGCGTTGAGCTGCCCGAGCGCGATGTCCATGGTGCGCACCCAGCCGGGCCACGGGGCCTGGCGCGTATCGGAAAAGGAAGCGGAGTGCTCGCGATAGAACGTATTGTTGAGCTGGATGAGCGATGAGGCGAAATCGCGGTTCACGGCGCGGAACTCCCTCCGTTGGCGGTGCGGAATAAACAGTACGACCATACTACCGTTAACGCCGCAACGGGGACAACCGAGCCGTGGGTCATTGCTTTGTTTGGACACATTTTCGCAGCTCACATGCACCCGCAACCGCCGGTTGTCAAAAATCTCACTAGAATAGGTGGCATGCTTTTGGCGGTGGCGGATAGATTTTTAACTGTGCAAGGCGCCTTAAGAACAAAAACGGTCCGGCGGCACGGCTGGCATCACATAGGAGGAACCATGAATGTAGAAACTGCGCAGCGGCTCGCCGACCTTCGCCGCAGCAAAGGCTTTAGCCAAGAAGGGCTGGCGCGAAAGCTGGGGCTGTCGCGCCAGGCGGTCAGCAAATGGGAGCGCGCGGAGAGCTCGCCCGATACCGAGAACCTGATCTCGCTCGCCAAGCTTTATGGCGTGAGTCTGGACGAGCTGCTCAATCCGAGCGACGAGATCGAGGACGATATCGAGTTTGAGAACGAGGACCGCGCCCGCCAGCGCGAGGCCGAGGCGGCGGAACGTGCCCGCACCCATGAGGCAGCGGCGCGTGCGACTGAGGCGGCAACACAGGCGAGTGATGCTGCGGCTAAGGCGGCGCAAGCGGCAAGCTGGAGTGCGCAGGCCGCCAATGCCGCGACGGCGCAGGTGACGGGCGGCGGCGCGGCCGCTCCGACTCCGGTGAAGGGCCCCTTCCAGTCGTTCCCGTATTGGGCCGTGTGCTGGCTGCTGTTCTTTTTGCTGATGTTCCTGGTTGGTGCCAGCCCTTTTCCCGCACTGATCTTCTTTACGATTCCCATCTATCACTGGGTGGCGCGTGCGCTCGATGGCGATTGGGCGCGCGGGGATATCCAGGTTGGTCCGGCGCCGGTCGCGGTCAAGGCCCAGGGGAAGGATACTTCTGCGGAACCTGATGCTGACGTGGCTACCGCAGCCACCGCTGAGCCGTGTGCCAAAGAGGGTGACGAATGATGAAGCTTTCGCATGAATCCAAGCTGCGTCTGGGCGTTGGCATCGGAGCGTTTGTGCTCATCATCGGGCTTGTTTTTGGCATTTCGCGGACTTTGATTCATTTTGATGGCCCGTGGGATCTCGACGATGTCGTATCCGGCTTGTCTGGTATGGACGATGCGGTTGACGAGGGCAATCTCTTGGACGACGGCAGCTATTCCGCTCGGCCTCAGCAACTTTCGAGCGAAACGTTTGATGCCGACGCGTTCACATCGCTTGACTTGGACGTGACGTCGGGCACGGTCGAGGTCAAACACGTCTCCGGCGGGCCGGTGCGCGTAATTGAAAGCGGTCGCGTGGCAACGGGGACCGTTGCCTTCGATGCGGCAACCCAGAACCTGGCCGAAATCAAGGGCTCTACGCTCAAGATTCGCCAGTTCGATTGCGATGACGAGCGCGCCATTGACCGCACGGTTACCGTCGAACTGCCGCGCGAAGTTGCCGATAACCTGGTCGGCATTACGGCCAAGGTGGGATCGGGTGATCTGACGGTCGCGGGCATTGCGTGCCATGACCTCAACCTGACTTTGGACTCGGGAGATGTTGAGTTTACTGGCACCGTGACCGATACCCTGAATGCCGAGGTCGGTTCGGGCGATGTGACGTTCGAGCTCTATCAGGCCCCCGCGAAGTCGATGGACGTGAGTGTGGGCTCGGGCGACGTGGAGATAACGGTTCCGAACTCGACGGGCTTTAAGGCGAGCCTAACTGTGGGCAGCGGTGACTTCGAGAGCGATTTCCTTCCGCTTGGCTACGACGGCGAGACCATATTGAATCATGAATTCGACAACGGTGATAAGTCTGCCACGTATCGTTTTAAGGTCGGTTCGGGCGACATGTCGTTTGATCCGGAGTGACATGCGGTTTTCGGAGATCGGTACATATAGGCATGCTCTTTGATGGAGGCGCCGGAGCCGTGACGGGCTTCGGCGCCTTTGCCTTTACAATGGGGACATGGAACAGATTATCTTGAACATACTCGAGGCTCTGCGTCGCGGCGAGACCGTGGACGACAAAGCGCTCGTCAAACTGATACATGCCGAGGCGCGCCGTGAGGGTGCCGACAAACGCGATTTGGCCAAGCGCCGTCTGCTGCCGTTCTACCAGCGGGTTAAACGTGAGGAGCCGGTTCGGTGGGCTGCGTGGAATGTCGATTCCGATCTGGAGCGTCAACTGCTGCAGGTCCTGCGTATGAAGCCGCGCCGAACGGCCTCGGGCGTGGCGACCATTACCGTCATTACCAAGCCCTGGCCATGCTCGGGCGATTGCCTGTTTTGCCCCAACGATCTGCGCATGCCCAAAAGCTATCTGCACGCCGAGCCGGCGTGCGCCCGTGCGGAGCAAAACTGCTTCGACCCGTATCTGCAGGTGAGCGCTCGTCTGACCGCGCTTTCGCAGATGGGACATGCGACCGACAAGATAGAGCTCATTGTGCTCGGCGGTACCTGGAGCGACTATCCGCAAGGGTATCAGACGTGGTTTATGTCGGAGCTTTTCCGTGCGCTCAATGACGATGCCGTCGCCGGTGTGGCGGCAAACCCCATGTTGGCGCGTCCGGGCATCAGCCGTGCCGAGGCAGGGCGCCTGCTCGATGACGCTCCCGCCGATGCCCTGCCGCCGGTGGTAACAGAGCGCCGCGAGCGCTATCGGGCTGCCGGCATTGCGACCGACGAGGCCGAGCTTGCGAGCGGCGTTGCCGACGAGCGGGGGCGTGTGGATGCTGTCGTTGGTGGCTATAACCGCGCAGTGCGTCGTCTGTACGGCCCCGGTACGCCATGGGGCGAGGCTGCCGAGTGGCAGACGGAAACGATGGAGGAGCTTGAGCGTCAGCAGCGCATCAACGAGACGGCGAAGCATCGCGTGGTGGGGCTCGTTATCGAGACCCGCCCCGATGCCGTGACGCCACAGGCGCTCACGCTCATTCGTCGTCTGGGCTGCACCAAGATTCAGATGGGCATCCAGAGCCTCGACCAGCATTTGCTCGATATCAACGAGCGTCGCATTTCGGTGGCTCAGATCGAGCAGGCGTTTTCGCTTGCGCGCCTCTTTGGCTTTAAGATCCATGCGCATTTTATGCTCAACTTATTGGGCGCCACACCCGAGGGGGACAAGCGCGACTACGAGCGCTTTATGACCGAAGGGGCCTTTATGCCCGACGAGGTCAAGGTCTACCCGTGCGCGCTCATCGAGGGCTCGCGTCTGGTGGGCTGCTATGAGCGCGGCGAGTGGCGTCCCTATACCGAGGAAGAGCTGCTCGATGTGTTGGCCGACGACATCGTGGTGACGCCGGCGTTCTGCCGCATCAGTCGCATGATCCGCGACTTTAGCTCCGACGACATCATGGTGGGCAACAAGAAGCCCAACCTGCGTCAGCTCGTTGAAAACCGCTTGTCGGCTCGTGGGGAAGGCGCGACAGTGCGTGAGATTCGCTATCGCGAGATTAGCACGGCGGGCGCCGACTTGCATGAGCTGACCCTTGACGAGGAAGTGGCGTACGAGACGCCGGTGACGCACGAGCGCTTTTTGCAGTGGGTGACGCCGCAGGGCAAGATCGCGGGCTTTTTGCGTCTGTCTCTGCCCGATCGTGCTTTTGTTGCCGCGCATGCGGATGAGTTGCCGACGACACCGGACGAGGCGATGATTCGCGAGGTGCACGTGTATGGCATGGCGGCGCGCGTGGGAGATCAAGGCCAGGCAGCCCAGCACCATGGATTGGGGCGTTTGCTCGTAGAGCGTGCGTGCCATATTGCTCGGGACGCGGGCTATGCGCGCATCAACGTGATCAGCGCGATTGGCACACGCGAGTACTATCGCCATTTGGGTTTTTACGACCATGGACTCTATCTGCAAAAGGAGCTCTAGATGAACAAGCCAAGTGTTTCTGCCGGCGTCGTTGCCGGCGTTGCTCTGGGAGCCGCGGCGCTTGGTGCGGCCGCCGTCGCTGTTCGCGCTGCCTGTCTGCAGGTTGCGCGAACCCGCAATGGGTTGGCGCGTGTGAAACGCGTGCACGATGAGGGCGGCGATGAGATTCGCGTGTTGGTGCAAGGCGGCGTCTACCAAAGCGCGAGCTATGTCGGTGAGCGTTGGGCCGAGCCCGTCTTTGCGTACTATCGTGCGTTTGACGACGTGTTTGAGTCCGAGGATGCGATGCGCGACGCTTATGGTCACGGCATCGACCGTATGCTTATGCTGGGCGGCGGCGGGTTTGCCTATCCTAAATTCGCCCTGATGTCGCACGAGGGCTTGCGCATGGACGTCATCGAGTATGACGGAGAGATTACGCGCCTGGCGCGCCGTTGGTTCTATCTGGACGAGCTGGAGCGCACGGTGGGCGACCGCTTGCGGGTGATTACTGCTGAGGCTCGCTCGTATCTGGGTGTGACGAGTGTGGGCCATCGTCGCTACGACGTGGTCGTGAGCGATTGCTTTGGCGGTGCCGAGCCCGTACGCGAGCTGGCGACGGTTGAAGCGTTGCGTTTGGTGCGGGGCAGCCTAAATGTCGGTGGCGTCTACGTTGCCAATATCGTGAGCGCAAGCGAGGGGAGCGATGTGACGTTCCTGCGCGATTGCGCTGCCACGGCACTCGAGGTATTCGCCCACGCCTGGGTGGTCCCATGTGGCGATGCGGAGTTCGGCGGCGAGGAGAACTACCTGCTCATCGCCAGCGACGGCAACTACGCCTTTGCCGAAGCCGTGCCCTTCGACACCGACTTCCTCGGCACCGTTCTTCACGACAAATAGGTCTCCCCGTCCCAAAAAGACTGGTCTTAGGCGTGGTCGCGCCAGCCGAGAACGCGCTGCTTCATGCCTTCGATGTCGAGCACGCCTTCGGCAAAGCCTTTGCGCACGAGCTCCTCGGGAACGTACTCGTCGTAGCGATCAAAATAAGGCACCTCGCCGGGATAGACGAGCTCGATGGGATTGAAGTCCTTCTCGGCCTCGGCGGCGAGCACCTCAAAGAACGTCTCCTCGTCGGCCTTCATCTTAAACTGCATAAAGTACGGGCGCGATGGGTCGAGTCCGCGAAGGCCCAGCTCCGCGGCACATTTAATCTTGAGCATACGTTCGAGCGCCAGAAAGGCGTAGCTGCCCAACCAGGGGAAGAGCACCCAGGTGTCGCCACCCAGGTTGATGAGTGGCTTGGTCCCTGCGCCCGAAATCTCGGCCGTATGGCGAGCCTGCGCCAAGCGGGCCCGCGCGTTACCCATAAGGTACGGATATGCCGCGTGCTCGTTGAGCGCCTTGCGCATGCGCTCGAGTACATGTGTGTTGATATCACCGGGGCAGTCGCCAAAGTAGGCCGGCACACGGCCCTTGACCTGCGTGGCAAAGACGGTATGGCACTTCCAGTCCACTTCCTCGACAATCCAGCAGTGTCCGGCGATGGCGATGCGCTCACCGGGCGGTGGCGGGTTGACGATCGTGCCCAATTCGGCCGACTCGCTACGAACGGTGAACTCCTCGTTTTCCTGGAATACGGCGTAGAACTTAAAGTTGTTAATGATGCGCTCTCCCGCGAGACCCACGATGAGTCCGCCGCCCTCGGTGACCTGGATATGGTCGATCTTAATGAGGTGACGAAGCAATACGCGATAGTCATCGGCCGAGATGCGATGGAAATAGCTGAGCGTGAGCACGCGCTGGGCAAGTTCGGCCGGCGTGAGCTCGCCGGTGCTGGCAAGCGTCGACATAGTCTGGTGATAGAGCAGGCTGTAGGGGAGTCGATCGAGCTCGGGCGGCTCGACCCACTTTTCCTCGCGATAGAGTTGTACGAGCGCGATACCCTGCAGGAGCTTCCATGGAATGGTTTCGGGCATCATCGTGCGCGGTTCGGGCTCTTCCTCGCGCATGACAAACCACATCTCGGGCGGAAGGTCGCGGCGTCCCGTGCGGCCCATTCGCTGCAAAAAGGAGCTGACGGTAAACGGCGCATCGATCTGGAACGCGCGCTCCAGGCGGCCGATATCGATACCGAGCTCCAGCGTAGAGGTGGTGACGGTTGTCTGCGCCTGCTCCTCGTCGCGCATGAGCTCCTCGGCCGTCTCGCGCAGCGATGCCGAAAGGTTGCCGTGATGGATTAGAAAGCGGTCGGGCTCGTGTCGACTTTCGCAGTAGCTGCGCAGCATGGAACACACGGCCTCTGCCTCCTCACGCGAGTTGGCAAAGACCAGGCACTTGCGGCCGCGCGTATGCTCAAAGATATAGCCCATACCGGGGTCGGCGTTGTCGGGCGCCGTGTCGGTGGGGTTGAGAAGCGCCTGCTCGGTCGCTCGTGGGATGTCGACTTCGCCCTCGGGGGCCGAGGAAGTGCGACGGTCTTTGGGAGCGGCCTTGCCCCGTGCCCGCTCACGACGTTGGCGGCGCTCCTCTTGTGTGAGCTGTCCGCTGTGACGCATGTCTTGTCCGGATGCGGTCAGTGCCGCGGGTGCCACTGCCTCAATGCGCTCGCACGCAAGCACTTCGGCCTCTTGAGGACCCATGCTCTCGAATCCTCGCTGCTGCGCTTGGGGACCCGAGTTGTAGAAGTGCTCCATGGAGATACGCCACACGCGACGCGGTTCCTCAAAACGGGGGATAACGCAGTCGCGTCCCGTTCCCTGCGAGAGAAAGGCGCCCGTACGCTCGGGGTCACCGATGGTGGCCGAAAGGCCGATGCGGCGGGGCTGCACGCCTGCCATGCGCGAGAGGCGCTCGATAAGGCAGAGCGTCTGCCCGCCGCGGTCGCCGCGCATGAGCGAATGGACTTCGTCAATAACCACATAGCGCAGGTCGCAGAACATACGAGGGATCGCCATGTGCTTATGGATCAGGAGCGCCTCGAGCGATTCAGGCGTAATCTGTAGGATGCCGCTCGGCTTTTTGATGAGTTTTGCCTTGTGTGATTGTGAGACATCGCCATGCCAGTGCCAGACGGGGATATCGGCCTCTTCGCAGAGGTCGTTGAGGCGGACGAACTGATCATTGATGAGTGCCTTGAGGGGGCCGATGTAGAGGGCGCCAACGCTCGCGGGCGGGTTCTCCCAAAACTCGGTCAGGATGGGAAAGAAGGCTGCCTCGGTTTTGCCGGAAGCCGTGGATGCCGTCAGGAGCACATTGTCCTGAGTGTTAAAGATGGCATCAGCTGCTGCAACCTGGATGGAGCGTAGACTCTCCCAATCGTGGGAGTAGATGAAGTCTTGGATAAACGGGGCGTAGCGGTCAAAGGCGTTCACGGGGCCTCCTTTCAAAAACGAATCTCTCAACGCGGTGGGCAGTGGCTTGCTGCATTACTGCCTCGACGTTTGCCCAGATAAAACCTGCCAAAATAAACCTGTCCCTTTTTGGCAGGTTAGATGGTGAATTCGGCGAAGTTGCGGTCGCCGCCTGCGGTGCCGGCGTCGCCTGTTGCGGCTGCCGGCACCAGCGCGTCGCCGCCGACGCTTTGCAGCAACTCGGTCACATTTGCATCGGGGTTCTGACACAGGATATCGAGCAGCTCGATAAAGTCACGAATGACCTCACGGGGCGTCAGGTGCGTATCGGCTCCCACGCGGCCAAACTCAATCTTGAGAAAGTTCACCAAGTCGTTCTCGGTAAGCGTGGGCGTCCAGCCAAAGTAGCCGGCATGGATCTGCATGAGCTTTTCGATGAGCACCAGCAGCTCCTCGTAGGTGAGCGGCTGCAGGCGGATGATGGGCGCGAGCATGTCTTTGAGATCATCTCGCGCAAAGCGACCCTGAGCGAGTCGGCTGCGCAGAGCTTCGTAGGAGAACACGCCGCGGCGGCGGTCTTCGATGGAGGTTGGCGTGCCGCCCATGATCATGCCCAGGTACTGTGCCTTGCCCTGGAGTGTGTCGTTGTACATGGTCAGGATTTTCTCGTAGTTGTACTGGCGCGTGATAGCGTTGGGAATCTTATACAGATTCACGAGCTCGTCGATGAGCACCAGCATGCCCTTGTAGCCGCTGCAAACCAAAAAACGCGCGATGAGTTTGACGTAGTCGTACCAGTCGTCATCGCTGATGATGGTTGAGGACCCCAGTTCGGCGCGAGCCTCGCTCTTGGTGCGGTATTCGCCGCGGATCCATTTGGTCACGCGGCTCATAGCCTCTTCATCGCCCTCGGATACGGCCATGCGATAGCGGCGGAGCATGCGGGTGAAGTCGAAGCCGTGGACCATCTCTTCGAGTGGAGCGAGTTGGGCATTAACGGCAGGCTCGTCGGCGTCGGCACACGAGGCGACCCAGCGATCCAAAATAAGGTTGAGCGCACCGCCCTCGGGGCGCGTCTTGGTCGATATATTGCGGATGAGCTCGCGGTAGGTGGCGAGGCCCTGTCCCTGACCGCCCTGCAGACGGCGCTCGGGCGACAGGTCGGCATCAGCGACGACGAATCCCTCGCCCATGGCATGCGTTCGGATGGTCTGAAGCAAGAAGCTCTTGCCGGCGCCGTAGCGACCGACTAAGAAGCGGAAGCTCGCGCCGCCATCGGCGATGAGACTCAAATCGGTGAGCAGGGCGCGAATCTCGACCTCGCGTCCCACGGTGATATAGGGAAGGCCGATGCGCGGGACCACGCCGCCCTTGAGCGAGTTTAGGATAACGGCGGCGACGCGTTTGGGTACGCGGGGCGCTGCGGATGCGGTGTCACTCATGGTCTAGGTATCCTCTCACGTCTGCTTCGTAATCCTCGATAATGCGCGGTCCTGCCGTTCCAAACTTGATAACGGTGTCACCCACCAGGTCAAAGAGCGCCTCGTTGATGGTATCGACGAGCATGTCCTCGCTCTGGCCCGACCTCTCCACTGCCGATGTCGCTTGCGCTGCGTTGTGCTCGAGCAGCGCGCGAAGGAAGGTATTTTCGGCGGGAGCGAGTTTGTTTGTGGCGTCAGCGGGCGCAGCAGCTGCGAACGCGGGCGTCGGCGCGAGAAGCGGTGCCACGACACCAAACTGTTCGGTGGATATGGTCGGCTCGTCGGTCAAGTCCTGCCGAATGGGTGCCACGACCGGTTCGACAATCGCGTCGGTTACGGGCTCGGCTTCCGGTTGCCCTGAGTCCGCTGCCTCGGCTTCTGCGGACGCGCCGTCCTCGCGCTCTTCGTCGATTAAAAGTGCTTCGCGCGTTTGCGCAGCGGCGCTCCGAATGTGCCCCAGCTGAGTCAGGTCGATATCGATCTTGACGGGCTGGTGTGCGGCGTCCCACGAAAGCCATGCCACAATCTCGTCATCGATAATCTTGGCCAGATATTTGGGGACCTTTTCTTCCTTAAGGGGATGGGCGGGGTCCAGCGCCAGGCGCAGGCGTTGGTCGCAGGCGCGCATCATTTCACCGAGCTTGCTGCTCTTTTGCCTACTACCATGGATACGCATACATTCCCAAAAGCCGTTTTGGCAACGGTAGATATGGATGGGATCCAGGCGGTATTCGCAGTCCTCGTGGCGCTCGGGCGCAAAGAATACGGCCGAGGCAAACATGGTGTAGGGCATGGCCGTCTCCTCCCCAAACAAGCTCGCTACGATGCCGGTCTTTCGGTGCGTGTCATAGTAGCGCGCCATGTGGACATACACGGCGCATGCCACGTGGCGCAGATCGCGGTGGTGGCTGCGGTCGAGCCGCGAGTTACTTAGGTTGTACGTGGAGAGGGCGTTGATGGCGGCCATGAGTCGCTCCTCGCGCACCTCATCGGGCGGAAGGGGGAGCGTGGGCTCGGAGGTTTTGCGACGTTTGGGGGTCTGGTCGGACGGTGCCGGTGCCGGTACAAGGTCTCGTGCCGCGCGCCGCAGCTCGATAAGGGCGTTATCGAACATGACGGTTTTAGAGTCGCGGAGCAGCTTGGGGTCGAGCCCATGGAATACGGCGTAATCCTGCAACCACACGCGTGCAAACCGATCAATGCCGGGCTCGAAGGCGCGATAGACATCCCAAAAGGCCTTGATCTTGTTAAAACCGTCGAGCGGGTCATCTACGCCAATGCCGCAAATCAGCTCATAGAGATACAGAAAGGCAAAGGACGTAGACGTTTCCTCGACGGTTCCGCGGCGCACTTGGGCACGCCAGGTAAAGTAGCCGCGCAGCTGCCGGTCGCTCATGGCGTTGTAGGTGGGAAAGTACGACTTAAAGGTGCCGCTGTAGGGGCAGTCGT
>MNQC01000108.1:9594-10262 GCA_001915225.1 Collinsella sp. 60_9 | reverse complement strand
GGACTGATGGGTCCGGGCCTCGGCCATAATGCGCTCGATGAGCATTTTGATGTCCTGGTCGGCCACCGCTTCTCCTCTCCTAACGCAGCTTCGGTGACCTCATATCATAGCACAGCATCAAACAGGTGTTCGAGATACTGCTGCGTAGATAGATTTAGAACAGGAGGGCGTAGATGACGGCGATGACGACGGAGGGGAGCATATTGGCCGTGCGGAAGGTCTGAGGACGGATGAGGTTGACGCCGACGCAGAAGATGAGCATGGAGCCTACGAGCGAAAGGCTGTCGAGGGCTGCCGTAGTCATGATGGGGGAGAGCGCGCCGGCAAACAACGTGATCGTTCCTTGGAATACGGCGACGGGCAGGGCGGAGAAAATGCAGCCGCGGCCGAGTGAGGCCGTCATGGTGCAGACGATGATGCAGTCAAGCGCGCCCTTGAGGGCAAGCGTGGACCAGTCGCCGAGCAAACCGTCTTGGATTGATCCCACGATGGCCATGGCGCCGATACACACGGTGAGCGAAGTCGAGACAAAAGCGTTGGTAAATTCGTTATCGCCCTCACTGCCGGTTTTGCGCTTGAGCCATTCGCCAAGGTTCTCGATGGCGGCTTCCAAGTTGACGGCCTCGCCGATGAGCGAACCGAGCGCAAATGAGACGATGAGCATGGTG
>MNQC01000108.1:9214-9585 GCA_001915225.1 Collinsella sp. 60_9 | reverse complement strand
GTGCCGCCCAGGCCGATAAACAGGACGCACAGTCCCGATGCTTTCATGAGCGTGTCTTGGATGCGCGGTGTAATGAAGCGACCGCCCGCTAATCCCAAAAGACCGCCCGCAACTAAAAGCACAACGTTGATGATTGTTCCCAAGCCCGGCATGAGCCCTCCTGTATTGATGCCAACGTGGCAATCGTAGCAGAACGAAATGCGAGGCACATCGCGACTCATCTAATACGTTATATAAGTGGTATCAGGAATGATGCGCAGCATTTAAGCCTCAGGTGGTTGTCGGGACGTAGGGATAGTAGTCAAAGCGCAGTGTCATAAGCCGCTGTGGGGATTCAATAGCCGCGGCGATGATATTGGCATCGCGGGCAC
>MNQC01000108.1:8806-9194 GCA_001915225.1 Collinsella sp. 60_9 | reverse complement strand
CGAATTCCAAGGTCTTGCCTCCGTCTGGGGCAACGGCGTATAGACGCAGCTTGGCGGTGGTCGCAGGGTCGACAACCGTGACCTTTTTAATTTCGTTTCGAGTATTCTTGGCGCCCAACAAGGTGAGCAGTGTTGGGGCCACGACCTCGCCCGATGGCAAAAAGACGACTTCGATGGATTCGGGAAATGCGATGATAGCCGACTTGCGGACGGGCTGATTGGCGGCGGCAACTTCGATGTTCGCAGCGTCGATGACCTCTGTGTGGTCGAGTGCGGCAAGCACGCAACAGTTACCTTCATCGATCTCTTGAGGATCAGCAAGCCCCAGACTGTCCGCGAGCTCGGGATCGTTTGGATCGGTAACGGGCTCATTCGGTGCTTCGAAAGA
>MNQC01000108.1:0-8598 GCA_001915225.1 Collinsella sp. 60_9 | reverse complement strand
CTTCTCGAAATGAGCGTCTGTGTCTTTGGCGCTGACGGCGTAGAACAGCAGGGACGCTTCTCCCGCCGCGATGGCATCGGTGCCGGCTTTGGTCAGCCGCAACGATGCCGTGAATGAGAGGGTGGGCTGCGTGTCGTCTGCATTCGCGGCGGCGCAGCCCAGACATATACCGCCTCCTTTCTCGAAAAACGTACCGTCGAAGGCGACCTTCGCTCCGTTCGCCGAGTCATCGATCGAAGCGATGTCGATGCGCAGCTCTAAATTGCATGGATCGCCATCTGCATCGAGCACAACCGAGCGCCACGTGCAGACGGCGCCCCCCGCCTGGGAGCCGTTTGCCTTGTTCGAACGATTGATATCCACGACTATCGAGCCGTCCGTATTACGACGAAGGCATCCCGAGGTCGAGATTGCGGCCTGTGCGATCGAAAAACGCTTGCACGCAATGGCGCTCGACGGATTTGGTGCGGAGCTTAGGGCTGCTGGTAAGGAGTCTGCCATGACGGGAGTCGCCCAAGCGGCGACAGGCGTTCCGGTTGCGAGCGCGCCGCAGAGTGCGACGACGGGCAAAAGGTTCTTCGATGCCATGGGGTCTCCTTAGCTAATTTAGTGCGGCCTGTCCGTGTTTTGTTTCTGGCTGCGTTTGATGTGCAGCCCGAGGCCGGCGGTCCCCGCGCCTGCTGCTGTGGCGCCTGCTGCCAAGAGCCATCGTCTGTCGCCTGTCTGCGCCAACGGTTCCTCGCGGTCGCCGCGGTCGAGCTCCGAGAGGTCGACCGTCACTTGCGTGGCGGCCTGCGCCTGTTCTTGCTGGGCAAAGGCCATGGCTGGCCCAAACGCTAGGATGCTGACGGCGGCGGCCAGGGCGACGGCCTTATGCCGTGTGCGCACCGGGCTCGACCGTCCAGGTGATCGTTGCAACCTGATCGCCTTCGCCGGTTACGCGGAAGATGTCGCGCGTGACGCGGGCGACGTTTCCGCTTGTCTTGAGCTTAATTTTGTCCGTGCCGCCGGCAATGCCCTGGTAGCCCATGTCGAAGGCTGCGTTCTTGGAAAGATCGAGGCCCGTCCCCTGCATTGCGGCGCTGGCGTTCTGGAGTGCTCCGTCGGGGCCGACCTTAAAGTCGATGGAGTTCTGCGCGGTTCCGGCCTTGGCGTCGGCAGCAATGGTCCAGGTGTTCATGGCGTCGATCTTCATGTTGGTGACATGGATGCCGTAGGCCGAATGATTGTCGATGGTGGTCGCGTCTTCTGAGGGGCCCTGAAGCGTGCCGTCGGCCTTGGCGACGAAGGGAATAACCGTCGGAACTTCAACGTTGTCGATCTCGGTCCTGACAATTACTTTCGTGGTTCCAACGCGCCCGGCCGCCATAGCTGGCGTCGGGGCGGCGCCCATTGCGAGCGCGAGCGCGAGCCCTGCGCCCACGACGAGCGCTCTGGCTCCGTTCATGTTCCTGGTGATGTCCATGGTCGTTCCTTTCTATTCGCCGCGGGCCGTCCCCGCGATGATTGGACGAATGCTGGTGAATTGCGTGCGGTGCCGCGTCGGCCGGAAAAGCTAGTTCTCGGCTTGCTCAACCCGCACCTTGACACGTGTCGGATTGCCGTGGCTGTCGAGGGTCTTGGCATCGAGTGCCTGGATCTCGATATACGCCTCGCCTTCTTTGATGTCGCCGGCGGGGCACGTTTCGATTGTCTTGCCGGTCTCGACCACACCGGATTCCTACATGGTAGCTTGCCGTCCTCCTGCAGCTGAGCGACCGGTGCGACCGAAATCGTCATCATGTTGTCGCGGACGATGGCGTCGAGCTCATCTTGGATTTCCTGACGCGTTTTGCCCTCGGCCGTCGTAACCGAAGCGCCCGCCTCGGGTACGGGCTGCGACTGCCAAGCGTATAGTCCTACGGCGACAAGGGCACAGACGATGGCCAAGCAGGTAACGATGAGCTTCTTGCGACGACCCAGGCCTGCAAAGTGGGGTGGCTTCTTCGCGCTCATGCGGCATCCTTGGCGGTATAGATGCGCGCAAAGGTGGACGGGTTCGCTCCAAAGAGCATGTGAAGCATCAGGCGGCGTGAGTAGACAAGCTCGTCGAAGTCGGGAGGGAGCTCGATGTCGTGGATATGCGCGATGCGGTGGGCGAGCGCCGAGAACGACTCGGGGTCGCAGATCACATCGGTGGTAACGTGGTAGACCGTCGTATCGGGGAATGCCTCTTCGTCGAAAGGCAGGAGATGGGGATCGTCGTCGACTTCGATGGCGATGCCGTACTGGGGCCAGTAATATGCCATGGGAACCTCCCTGCTTCTGGGGCCAAAACTTCTGTCGGTTTTGGCTGTCGATGCCGACGGTATCAGCCACTACTTGACCAATTGCTGACCAAATGCTTGACGGATTGGTGTCTCCGCAGGTAAAAGGCGGCAAAAAATACTCCAACTTTTTTTCAAGCGACAATCGCGCGGTCGGCGACGGCGGGGCCATATGTGTCAAAAGCATCGTCTGCCGAGGAAATCAAGCCGCTCGCCGAATTGCACGAACGTAAAAATCGCCAATTATGGAGACGGTCTCGAACACGTCGACGAAACGATGCGGTAACATCTCCCTGCAAACACTGTAGTTAGCTAAAGGGGGAGTTCGCGTGTCTGCAACCATCAAACCCTTCACCGACGAGTTCGAAGAGTATGGTCGCGATGAGTCTCGCGCATCGGGCGAGGCCTCGAGCATCTCGTTTCCGACAACGGAAGACGAGGTCCGTGCCATTTTGGAAAAGCTCGGCGGGCATATCCTCAATACTTCCCGTATGAATCGCTACTTGGGCCTTCGCCGCGATGAACAAGGCCAATTTCTGCTGCGCGTGGAGCCGGGCGTTGTGCTCTCGGAGCTGCGCAAGCAGCTGAGCAAGAAGGTGCTGCCGACTGCTGGTTGGGACCAGGCATCGCTTGAGGCCTACGAGGAGTTCCAAGAGGCCCCCGAGCAGTTCTTTCCCACCGATCCCACCGAGACGTCTGCCTGTCTGGGCGGCATGGCGGCATGTAACGCCTCTGGTGCCCGCAGCTACGCCTACGGTCCCATGCGCCCACATATCACGGGACTCCACGTCGCACTGGCTGATGGCGATTTGCTTGAGCTTCAGCGCGGCGAGGCTTTTGCCCAGGGCCGCCACCTGTCGCTCGTGACGGCAGCGGGCCGTACGCTCGAGCTCGATCTTCCCGGCTATACCATGCCCAAGACAAAAAATGCCTCAGGCTATTTCGTTGCGGACGAAATGGACGCCATCGACCTCTTTATCGGTGCTTGCGGCACGCTCGGCGTTATCACCGAGCTCGAGATTGCCCTGCAGGCGGCGCCTGCGGTCGTTTGGGGTGTGAGCTGTTTCTTTGACAGCGAAGACAAGGCTGTGTCCTTCACCGATTCTGTGCGTCCCGTCCTGTCCCATGCGGCTGCCATCGAATATTTCGATGCGGGCGCCCTGGATATTCTACGTCGCCAGCGCGAGCAGTCGACGGCGTTTGCCTCGCTGCCGGCGCTCGACAAAGAGGCCAAGGTCTGTGTCTACGTGGAGCTCGACTGCGATGACGAGGCCCAGGCGACCGAGGAACTGTACCACCTGGGATGGGTGCTCGAGTTTGCGGGTGGCCGCGACGATGCGACATGGGTCGCGCGCACCGAGGTCGATCGCGAGTGCCAGCGGTTCTTCCGCCACGCGGTGCCCGAGAGCGTCAACATGCTTATCGACGAGCGTCGCCGCACGGATCCCACCATCACCAAACTGGGTTCGGATATGTCGGTGCCCAATGCACGCCTTGCCGATGTCGTGGCCCTCTATCGCCGCACACTGGCCGAAAGCGGGCTTGAATCTGCTGCCTGGGGGCACATCGGTAACAACCATCTGCATGTGAACATCCTGCCGCGCGATGCGCAGGACTACCGTCGCGGTGGCGAGCTGTTTGCCCAGTGGGCTGCGGAGGTAACGGCTATGGGCGGTGCCGTTTCTGCCGAGCACGGCGTCGGCAAGATCAAGGCGGGCTTCTTAGAGACGATGTACGGTCACGAGGCCATGGTCGAGTCGGCGCGGCTCAAGCTCCAGCTCGATCCCGACGGGCAGCTGGGTCGCGGCAACCTGTTTTCGGAGAAGCTCTTGGATGAGCTCGTCCAGAAAGGGGGCGCGTGAAGATGAGCGATTTCCATATGGTGGTGTGCGTCAAGGCCGTGCCGGGCAGCACCGAGGTCAAGATGGACCCCAAGACCAATACCATCGTGCGCGATGGCAAGCAGGCGGTCATTAATCCCTTTGATGCGAGCGCTTTGGAATGCGCGCTGGCGCTGAAAGACGACTTTATCGGCTTTGGCATGGACGTGCGCGTAACGGTGGTGTCGATGGGCATCCCCGCGACCGAGTCGCTGCTGCGCGACTGCATCGCTCGAGGTGCCGACGACGCGCTGCTGCTGACCGATCGTGCCTTTGCAGGTGCCGATACACTGGCAACCACCTATGCCCTCAAGTGCGGCATCGAGGCGCTCGACGAGGACTTCGACCTGCTCATCTGCGGCAAGATGGCGGTGGATGGCGATAGCCCAGATTGGTCCCGAGCTTGCCGGAGCCTTTGAGATTCCCTGCGTGACCGACGTGAGTTGCGTGCAGAGCGCGGGCTTTACGACCTGTGGCTCGCTGGCGCTCGTTCACGGATGCGATGCCGGCGAGGAGACGGTGTATCTTGAGATGCCGTGCGCGATGACGACTGCCAAGGAGATTGGCCAGTTGCGTATGCCGAGTATTGCCGGTATTCGCGCGGCGGAGGAGGCGGACGTGCGCGTGGTCAGTGCCGCCGACGTGAACGCCGACCCCGCGCGTTGCGGTCTTGCCGGGTCGCCGACACAGGTCGTGCGCTCGTTTGTGCCCGACCGTGACCAAACGTGCGAGGCCGTTGAGGGAACGGCGTCCGAGCAGGCGGTAAAACTTGCCAAGATTATCGAGGGGATGGCATAGATGAGCGGACTGATTATCGATAGCGAAGCCTGTATCGGCTGCGGTCGCTGCGTTCGCGCCTGTGCCTCGGGCGGCATCGTAGTGGAAGGCGAGCGACCCAGCCGATGCGCCCGCGTAACCGACGGCTGCATCCTATGCGGTGGGTGCGTCGACGCCTGCCCTGTCAACGCTATCTCGATCGAGCGTGACGAGGCTGCTGGTGCGGTGGACCTCGATGCATATCGAGACATTTGGGTATTCGCGCAGACCGACGAGCGCGATACGGTGGCTCCCGTTGCCTATGAGCTTATGGGCAAGGGCCGCGAGCTTGCCGATGCTCGCGGCTGCCGTCTGGTGGCGCTGGTCGGTATGGGCCCCGAGGGTTCTCTCGGTGACCTGGAGCATCTGGTTTGCGTCGGTGCAGACGAGGTCCTGATTTGTCGCGACGAGCGTCTGCGCCAGAACGATGCGGAGGTCTACGCCCGGCTGATCTGCGATTTGGTGGCAGAGCGCAAGCCCGAGGCCATTCTTTACGGTGCGACCGCCTTTGGCCGCGAACTGGCACCCGGCGTTGCCGTGCGTTTGCAGACGGGCCTTACGGCTGACTGCACCGTACTTTCGATGGATGCGGAGACGGGGCTGCTGCAAGTGGCCATTGACAAAGGACCGCTTCTTTGCTTATAATGAAGAAAAATGCACGGAGGTGCCCCCTATGGCAATGAAAGACAGAATGCACACCGGTGCGCTGTACCTGCCCGGCGATGATGAGATTATGGACCGGCAGCGGCTGTGCCTGGACCGTCTGTATGAATTCAACCACACACGACCCTCAGAAACGGACAAGCGCCAGGCCCTGATGAAAGAGATGTTTGCCGAACTGGGCGAGAACTGCTATATTGAGCCCCCGTTTTATTCTAACTTCGGCGGCGCGCATGTGCATTTGGGCAACCATGTGTACTGCAACTTTGCCGTTACCATGGTGGACGACACCCATATTTACATCGGCGACAACACCATGATCGCCCCCAATGTGACCATCGCCACCGCCGGCCACCCGGTGCTGCCGGAGCTGCGGGAGTACGACTACCAATACAATATGCCGGTGCACATTGGCCGTACCTGCTGGATCGGCGCCGGAGCAGTCATCCTGCCCGGGGTCACCGTCGGTGACAACACGGTCATCGGCGCCGGGTCCGTCGTTACCAAAGACATTCCCGCCAATGTAGTGGCTGTGGGCAACCCCTGCCGCGTGCTGCGCCCCATCAGTGATCGGGACAAAAAATACTACTTCCGGGATCACCCCATTGACCATGCCCAAATCGCTCAGGATTTGGAGAAAATCAAATAAGTACAAAACAAACCCCGCAGACAGCCGAAACGGTCGCTTGCGGGGCGATTTTCTGTATGTTTAGTCGTTGTCCAGCAGAGATTTGTAAAATTCGCAGTAATCCGTGCGGTGCTGGGCGGTAAAGTTCATGGCCTCCCGGGGGTGACGGTTCAATTGACCGGTGAACATATATTGCAGATCAAAGCCCCACTGCACCCCAGCCTCCCGCAGGGGGATCATATACTTTTCAATAAAAATCAGCAGGCTATACAAGCTGTACTTGGGGTTCTTTAAGAAGCCCAGCAGCAGCTCCATAGCGCAGTTGCCGGCGCCCCGACCCATACCCATGGCGGTGGCGTCCAGGTAGGACACACCGTAGGACAGGGTCTCAATGGTGTTGGCAAAGGCCAAGTTCTGGTTGTTGTGGGCGTGGAAGCCCACCTGTTTGCCGGCCGCAGTGGCCGCTTCTAAGTACCGCTGGGCCAGCACACCGGCATTCTCCGGGTACAGGGAGCCGTAGCTGTCTACCAGGTAGATCACATCCACCGAGGAGTTACACAGCATCTCCAGCGCCTCGCCCACCTGGCCGGAACCGGCCTGGCTGATGGCCATAATATTACAGGTGGTCTCGTACCCCAGGTCATGGAAATACTCGATCATCTCAATAGCTGCCGGAATCTGGTGAATGTTTTTGGCAGAAAGTCCGTTTTAAAATCGCAGCGGCCTACATCTGCCATCACGGAAATCTTCATATCGCTTACATTTTCGCCAACAATGGCACGAATGTCCTCTTCCTTGCAGAACTTCCACTTGCCAAAATCCGCCTCGTTGAAAAGGGTGCGGCTGGCCTTATACCCAAACTCCATATAGTCCACGCCGCTTTTGATATTGGTCTTATACAGTTCCCGCACAAATTCGTCGCTGAAGTCAAAGTTGTTGCACAGTCCGCCGTCGCGAATGGTGGCATCCAGCACCTTAATGTCGGTGCGCACGCCCATTAAATTGCCTTTTCTGGGGGTCATGATTGGTTACTCCTGTTCCTGTTATCATTTTGCGCTTGGCACTTTAGCACTTTAAAGCCCATTAGTGCTTAGGTCGTATTATAACACCACTCGCGCCCCTTGTCAACGGCAAAAGGCAAAAGAAAAGCAAAAAAATGCAGCGCACCCGCAAAACAAGGAACCGTCTTGCTTTTCTTTTGCCTTTTGCCGTTGACAAGGGGCGGCTTTTTTGTTATACTGTATCATAAAGTAGACTATCAAACTTTACGCAAAAATAAAAAGAGCGGAGAAGAAAATGGAACGGATACTCATTCGTGCCGGGGTAGCGCCCTGGGCGGAATACAATGCCCTGGATGTAATCACCGACAAGATCATCGGCAACAACACCGGGAATCTGCTGTTTGCCAACAGCATCACCCGGCTGGTGGCCACTGCGGACAGTCGGGTGGACTTTATCTCTGACCTGACGTTGGTGAAAAAGCAGATTACTGCCCAAGAGATCAATGAGAACTACGACCGGCTGATCCTGCCCATGGCCAACGCCTTTCGGGAGGACTTTGCCCGCAAGTGCTTAAAGCACTGGACGGCACTGATTCGCCAGCTGACGATTCCCGTAACGGTCACCGGCATTGGCATTCAGCTGCCCTACGAGCCACACCTGGAGCAGCCCCGGGAATTTGACGGCGCTGCCCGGGACTTTATCGCCGCCGTGCTGGATCATTCTGCCAGCGTGGGCGTGCGGGGCCAGATCACCTATGATTATCTCAAAGGACTGGGCTTTTCCCAGATCGATGTGACCGGCTGCCCCTCTTTGGCACTGAACGGCCCGGGTCTACCCCTGCGAGAGAAGCAGCCTTTGACCCCGGAATCCAAGCTGTGCTTTACCGGCTCTGTGTCCAATCCGCCGGATTTCAAAAAGTTCGCCGTGCACTGCACCGAACGGTTCCCCAACACCTACTTTGTGCCTCAGTTTATTGACGATTTGCGGCTGATGTACCTGGGGATCCCCCACCCGGACACGGCAGACAGCCGCGTGCTGCACCCCACCAATCTGGACCACCCGGTATTTGTGGAGGACAAGGCCCGGTTCTTCATCAACCTGCCCAGTATGTTCGCCTTTAATCGAGAGATGGACTTTAACTACGGCACCCGCATTCACGGTGCCATCGGCAATATTCTGTGTGGCGTGCCCAGCCTGTTGTTCCCCACGGACGCCCGCATTCGGGAGCTGGCAGAGTATCACAACATTCCTGCCATTCCCGCCTCTGTCGTCACACCGGACACGGATCTGGCAGCGCTGTATGATC
>MNQC01000107.1:7168-36686 GCA_001915225.1 Collinsella sp. 60_9 | reverse complement strand
CCCAGGATGTCGCCAAGGGCGATGCCGACCATCGGGATCGAGTACTTGGCGGCGATCTTCTTCACGTCGGGTACCGTTTCCGTGCGGAACCGATGTATATGGTCGTTGTTGTCGGGCTGCGGGTCGCCCAGCCCGAAGAGCAGGAACCGCTTGTCGCTTTGGGCGAGCTTGCTAAGCGTGAAGTCTGCCCGGTAGGGTTTCGAACTGCTGCCGGTGACGGAGTTGGCCGCCTGGTAGGCACCCTGGTAGGAGCCGAAGTTCGCCTGTGCCGGGATTTCGTAGCCCGAAGGTACCGAAATGAATACGTGCTTGGCGCTGGGGTTGCGCACGATCTGGTAGACGCCCTTCTTGTCGCTCGCCACGACGCTGTACCCGTCGCTCACGACGACCCCTTCGAGGGGGTTGCCCTCCTTGTCGCTTACCAGCCCGTAGAGGGTGATGCCCTTGTCGGGCGTGATCTCCGTTTTGCCCCCGTCGTCATCGCCGCCGGGTTTGGGCAGTTCGGTGATCATTTTGTCGTCTCCGCCGCAAGCCATCATTGCCGCAGCTACCAGTGCTGCGGCCGGGAGGCGGAGTTTCCGGCGGAACCATGTGAAGATTGAATCGTTTTTCATAGTTTGTTTTACTGTCAACCCGACCGCCGGTTCGGGCGGTCGGGTCGGTGATTGTCAATTACCAGTTGGGGTTTTGCGGAATGTTGGCCCGCTGCAACTCTTCGGTCGGGATCGGGAAGAGGTAGTGCTTCTCGAGGAATACGCGATCCTCCTTCCAGAAGCGTTCCATGCGGTATTTCTTGCCTCCTACCGAGATCTTGCCGTCGGGGTCGTCGCCAAAGATGCGACGCAGGCCACGCGCGTTCTCGGCATCCATATAGACAATGTGGTCCCAGTCGCCATACTCCGCGCGGCGCACCTGACGTGCGCGATGTGCGACGACGGGAATCCCAACCTCGCGTAGCTTGGCAACAGTACCGTGATGCGGCGGGTTGCCGATCTCCTCCCGTGATGCGGCGGGTTGCCGATCTCCTCGGTCGAGGTCGCGGCAGAATCAATGACAAACTCGCCCGCGCGCCCGGCGCGGTGCACCAGCTCGGTAAACACCGACTCGGCCATCGTCGAGCGGCAGATGTTCCCATAGCAGATAAACAGTACGCGTTGCATATGCGGTTTCCTTTCGATCGCCATCATCGAGTTCGAGTATCGCACCTACGCCTACGCCCTCGCCCGCTTGCGCTCCCAGCGAGCCAACTTAATCGTCACCAGCGTGAGCGCCCAGGCCACAAGCGAGAACACGGCACCGACCGCGCCTACATATGCAATGCCAACTCCGCTTACCACGGCGCCGCCCACTGCGGTGCCAAACGAGATGCCGACGTTAAACGCCATGGGCTCAACCGAACTTGCGAGTACCATCGACTTGGGATGGCGGCTGCGTGCCACGTCCATAAAGTGCGTGATGCACGACACCGAGAACAGGTACATGAGCATCGCCAGGCTAAAGACAAAGACCAGCGCGAGCGGCATGGCGGCGCCCACGGCAAACAGCCCGAGCAGTGCCGCCGCCTGCAGCACAAACGTAACCAGCAGCGCCTTCATGCCAAAACGCGCATCGATCCATCCGCCCAGGATGTTCGAGATCAGGCAGAACACGCCATAGGCCATAAGTGTGGTGCTCGCCTGAACGGTATCCATGCCCAGCATCTGCTCCAGATAAGGCGTCACGTAGCCGTAGAATACGTAGACCGAGCCCACGCCAAACAAGAAGATGAGCATGCCGGTGATGATACTCGGCTCGCGTAGTAGCCCCGCCTGCTCGCGGAAGGTGGCGGGCTCATCGGTCTGCCCGGCGCGAGGCATAAACGCCACGAGCGCGCTACAGATCAAAACGGCAAAGGTCAGCGTGCCGTACATGGCCACGTGCCAATCGAGTGTGTCGGCCACAAACTTGCCAATCGAGGTCACAAAGACCATCGCCACGGAAAACGCGCCGTACACGACCGAGATGGCAAGTGAGGTTTGCTGCGGGGATAGCAGCTCAGGGATGTACGTCACGCCCACGGCGAGCAGCGCACCCGAGACAGAGCCCAGGACAATGCGTGAGATAAACAGCACCTGGAAGTTGGGAGCCAACGCCATGACCAGGTTGCCGAGCACAAAGACGACGCTATAGCACACGAGCAGCTGGTAGCGGCGAAAACGCCCCGTGCTGAGCGCAAGCACCGGCGTGGCGATAGCGTAGACGAGCGCAAACACGCTGATGAGCTGGCCCGCAGTGGCAAGTGATATGCCGAGTTCCGTTGCCAAGTCGCTTTCGATGCCGATGACCACGAACTCGGAGCAGCCGAGCGAGAATCCCAACAGCACGAGCAGCGCCAGGCAGAGCTTGGTGCGCGCGGGGGAGAGCGCGGCGGCGGTTGGCTTACTTTTAGGCGTGGTTGCGGCGGTCAAGGTTGTCACTCCAATGTCGCATGAATAAGCGGGATTCAATCCCTGCAACTCTAACAGAATGTGACAAAGGGGCAGTCCCTTTGTCACATGGAGGGCTTGCCTGTATAGTCGCAATACAGGCGAAGATGGTCTCAGGTACATCGCGGGCGGCAGGAGATCCCATGGGTATGCACACGACAAAGGTTGCAGTGGGCGAGGGCAAGTTTGCGCTCGAGGCCCAGCTGACGGTGACGCCGCGAGGCATGGCGGTGTACGCCTGCTCGCCGGAGTTTGCGCACCTGGGCGCCACGGCGCAGGCCATTCCGCGCCCCGAGCCCGGCCGTACGGCAACGGTGAGCATCCTGGCCGTTCCGTGCCATCGAGACGAGATCCCGGCGCACGATATCGCGGCGGCGCTGGCCACGCGCTTTGGCGTGCCGGTAGTTGCAAGCACGGGTTTTCATGTTGAACAAGCGAGCGGTGACGACCTGCAGCGCGTGCTCGACACCACCAAGGAGCTCATCGCCGCGCTCGAGGAAGCCGCAGCCCGCATTCTGCGCGCCGGCTGGGATGAGGGCGGTGCGGGCGCCGAGGTCGTGGCGGTCGATGCTGCGACCGGCGAGGCGCTTGGCCCCGTCGACCGCATCGAGGCCCATGCTGGTGAGGGCATCCTGCATCAGGCATTTCTGACGCTTTTGGTCGAGGGCCGGGGCGAAGACGCGCGCCTGCTGCTCTGTCGCCGCAGTCCGCTCAAGCGCCTGTGGGGCGGGGTGCTGGCCGATAGCTGCGCCGGCCATCCGCTCCCCGGGGAAGACGTCGCGGCCGCCACGGCGCGCCGCATCAACGAAGAGCTCGGCATTACGCGCGAGCCCGATCAGCTCAAGCACCTCGGACACGTGGTGTACCGCGAGGACCACGGCGACGGTCGCTGCGAGTGCGAATGGTGCGAGGTCTACCTTGCCCATGTTGAGCCGGGCGAGCTGCATATCAACCAAGAGGAGATCTCGGAAGTGCGTCGCGTGGCTCCGTCCGAGCTCAAAGGCTACCTGCAGGGTCACCCCGAGCAGCTGGCCCCCTGGCTCCGCGAGGCCCTCGGCGACCCATTCATCCGCACGGCCCTCGCTATGTAAAAAAGACAGTCCCTTTGCCACATCCAAACCGTCACAACATTCGGCGAAAATCTCGAAAACGAGGAAAAGCGTCGAATGTTGTGACGGTTTTTGTCTAGGGAATCGCTTCTCATCCAAAAAATCCGCTTGACTGTATTGCCGCAACACAGCGCAACGTAAGGGGTGTCCGATAACGGGCGCCCCTTTTTAAGCGGCAACATGGCTGCGAATTCGGAGCGCCCCCAACAAGAAAGGTGGGGAGATGGAAGCGGAAAAGAAGGCGTTTAAGATCACCAAGCGCGAAATTGGCTTTGTGCTGGGTATCGTTGTCTTTTTGCTGGTGAAGTTTCTTCCTTTGGCGGAGCTGAGCTCGACGGTCGAGCTCACGGTCGGCGGTCAGACCTGTCTGGCACTGACGCTCGCCACGGTGGTGTTCTGGGCATGCGGCGTGGCACAGCCGGGCTTTGTGGGCCTGCTCTACTGCGCACTGCTCGTCCTGTTCAAGGTGTGCGTGGACGACACGGGCGCCGCGAGCATCTCGGCGACGGTCGCCTCCACGTTTAGCTCGTGGACCAAGGCCACCATGTGGCTCGTCATCGGCGCCTACCTCATCGCCAGCGCGGTCAAGGAGTCGGGCCTGGGCGAGCGCATCGCCTACGCGTTCATGCTCAAGTTCGTGCGCGACGCCAAGTCGCTCATCATCTCGATCTTCGCGCTCACCTTTGTGCTGTCGCTGCTGATCCCGCATCCGTTCCCCCGCGCCTTCCTCATCCTCGCCGTCGTCTCGGTCATCGCCGAGTCCGCCGGCTACGGTGACGACGACAAGGGCAAGCTCGGCTTCCTCGTGTTTGCCGCTGCCGCCCCGGGTTCCATGTTCTTCCTGACGGGCGACTCCACGCTTAACCCGCTCGTTGCGCAGTACAGTGCCGAGGCCGGCGGCATGAGCCCGTCCTTCGTCGACTGGTTCCTGTACATGAGCGTGCCTATGCTGGTTGCGCTGCTGTGCACCCTGTTCCTGGGCCTTTTCCTCTTTAAGCCCAGCAAGGAGCTCGTCTACGATCGCGAGCAGATCGTGGCCAAGCAGGCCGCGCTCGGCAAGCTCTCCGTCAAGGAGATCCGCACCATCGTGTGGCTTGTCATCGCCATCGCGCTGTGGCTCACCGTCTCGGGCGACTATATCGGCTGGGTCACCCTGGCCATTGGCGTTGCTCTCGCCATGCCCATCATCGGCGAAGTCCTCACTCCCGCCAGCTGGAACGCTGTCGACATCAAGTCCCTCATGTTCCTGACGGCCGCCATGGCCGTGGGCTCCGTGGGCGGTGCCACCGGCATGAACGCCTGGATCGCCGACGTCGTGCTCCCCAGCTCCGTGCCTGAGAACATCTTCCTGTTCGCCCTGCTCGTCGCCGCGCTTTCCATGATCATCCACATGTTCATGGGCTCGGTCATGGCCGTGCTCGGCGTGTGCGTGCCGGCATTTATCAGCTTTGCCGCCGGCTCCAGCGTGAGCCCACTCGCCGTGGCGCTCATCGTCTTCACGTCCATCAACATCCACTACATCCTGCTGTTCCATAACCTGCCGATCCTTATCGGCGAAGGCAAGGACGCCGGCGGCTACACCTCCAAAGAGGCTATGCGCATGGGCATCCCCCTCACCGCGGTCGTCTTTGTCGTCGTGCTGGTCGAGGCCGCCTGGTTCCACCTCTTTGGCCTGATGTAAGCGGTCGAGCGCCCCGGCTGTAAGCAGCCAAGCGCTTGAACTTCGAGTGGTCGAGCGCTCCATTTGTGAGCGCCGCGGCCCCATTACGTTACCCCGTCCGGCGGCACCCCGTCGCCGGACACTCTCCCGAAAGGAGTACGCCATGTCCACTACCGATGCTTCCCAGATCCACGACCTGCGTTCCGCGCTCGACTTTTTGCGTGAGATGCCGGGCCAGCTGCTCGAGACCGACACCCAGGTCGATCCCGATGCCGAGGTCTCGGGCGTCTACCGTCACGTCGGTGCTGGCGGCACCGTCATGCGCCCGACCAAAGAGGGTCCGGCGATGGTCTTCAACAACGTCAAGGGCTTTGACGACGCCAAGGTCTGCATCGGTATGCTTGCCAGCCGCAAGCGCGTTGCCGCCCTGCTCGACCTGGACGAGGAGCACCTGGGCCTCGAGATCGGCAAGCGCTTCGAGAACCTGATCGCCCCCGAGCAGATCGCCGAGGGCAAGCACGTCGACTGCCAGGAGGTCGTGTACAAGGCGACCGACGAGGGCTTTGACCTGCGCAAGATCGTTCCCGCTCCCACCAACACGCCCGTTGACGGCGGCCCCTACATCACCATGGGCCTCGCCTATGGCACGAGCCCCGATGGCACCCAGTCCGACGTAACCATCCACCGCTTCTCCTGCGTCGACAAGGACAAGCTCGCCATGTGGATCACCCCGGGCAGCCGTCACCTGGGTGCGTTCTTTGACGAGTACTGCCAGCGCGGCGAGGATATGCCCATCTCCATCTCCATCGGCCTGGACCCCGCCGTGTACATGTGCTGCGGCTTCGAGGCTCCCACCACGCCGCTCGGCTTCAACGAGCTGCAGATCGCCGGCGCCCTGCGCGGCCGCGCCGTCGAGCTTGCCGACTGCGTCACCGTTCCGCAGAAGTGCATTGCCAATGCCGAGTACGTGCTCGAGGGCTACCTCATGCACGACGAGACCATCAACGAGGATGTCAACGGCCACGGCTACGCCATGCCCGAGTTCCCCGGCTACACCGGTGGCGCCAAGGTCTGCCCGGTGATCAAGATCACCGCCGTCACCACGCGCGTCAACCCCATTATGGAGAGCTGCATCGGCCCTTCGCACGAGCACGTGTCCATGGCCGGTATCCCCACCGAGGCCTCCATCTACAAGATGGTCGAGACCGCTATCCCGGGCCGCCTGCTCAACGTTCACGCCGCTCCCTGCGGTGGCGGCAAGTTCGTTGCCATCATGCAGTTCAAGAAGTCGAGCAAAAATGACGAGGGCCGTCAGCGCAACGCCGCCATGCTCGCCTTCTCGGCGTTCTCCGAGCTCAAGCACGTCATCCTTGTCGACGAGGATGTCGACATCTTCGATATGAGCGACGTGATGTGGGCCATGACCACGCGCTTCCAGGCCGACGTGGACCTCATCACCATCCCCGGTTGCCACTGCCACGTGCTCGATCCGTCCAACGACCCCGCGTTCGATCCTTCGATCCGCGAGCACGGTATCGCCTGCAAGGCCATCTTCGACTGCACGGTTCCGTTTAACCTCAAGAAGAACTTCATCCGCTCGCAGTTCATGGAGATCGACAAGGACAAGTGGGCCGCCGAGCTCGCCTTCTAGTAAGTAGCCCTACCAAGTAGTTAAGGAGTTGTCATGCCTGAGTCTTCTGTTCGTCCCCGTCGCATTGTCGTTGGCGTGTCTGGCGCCAGCGGCGCGGCACTGGGCCTTGAATGCCTCAAATGCCTGCGCCAGGCCGGCGCTGAGTCGGCGCTTGTCGTCACGCGCGGGGGAGAGATCACCATCGAGCAGGAGCTCGGCATGACGCTCGACGAGTTTGCGTGCTATGCCGATGTGGTCTACGACAACAAGAACATTGGCGCTGCCATCGCAAGCGGCACCTATCCGGTCGACGGCATGATCGTGGCTCCCTGCTCCATGAAGACGCTCGCCGGCATCGCGAGCGGCTACAGCGAAAACCTGTTGCTGCGTGCGGCCGATGTGCAGATGAAAGAGCAGCGCCGCCTGGTGCTTATGGTGCGCGAGACGCCCTTCAGTGCGATCCATGTCGACAACATGGCACGCCTGGCGCGCGTGCCGGGTGTCATGCTCATGCCGCCCATGCTCACGTTTTACAACGGCCCCGCCACGCTCGATGAGGCGGTGCATCACATCGCCGCCAAGGCACTCGAGGCCGTCGGCGTGTCGTGCGCCAACTATAAGCGCTGGTCATAGGCATCTTTAGGGTAGGATACGAGTAGTGTTTGAGCCCGCTGCCCCTGTGGGCGGCGGGCTTTTCGTGTCAAAGGGTGTGTCGGGAGGACCTATGCAGACGGGTATGTATGCGATTAGCGAGATGGCGAGCTTGTTTAACGTTTCGCGCCAAACGCTCATCTACTACGACAAGATCGGTCTGTTTAAACCCGCCGTGGTTAACGAAAAAGGCTACCGTTTCTATTCGCCCACGCAGATCCCGCTCATGCGTCTGATCTGCATGCTGCGCGACCTAGGGCTCGAACTCGATGAGATCGACCGCCTAGCCTCGACGTTCGACATTAGCGAGATGACCGACCACCTGCGCTCGCGGGTGCAGGCGCTCGACGAGCAGATTGCCGGGCTCAAAGCCGAGCGTGCGAGCGTGCAGGAGCGTCTGAGCTTTTACGACGAGGCAGTTTACTGGCGCGAGCGCGAGGGCAAGCCGGAGCTCAAGCAGTTCGAGCGCCGCTTCGTGGTCTTTGAGGAGTTTCCAGGCGATATCGAGCGCGGCCGCTCGATGCTTCACCCCACGCTCATGCGGGCCATCCTGCGCATGCGTGCGTTGACGGGCACGCGCCCTATGCGCGGCTGGGGTGCCATGCTGCGTCGTGAGGCGCTGCATTCCGACGACCCTATCGCCGGCGCGGGCTCCTTTGCCGTGCTGCCGCGCGGTGTCGAGGAACTGCTGCCGAGCGATCCCGCCGAGCTGGCAGAGATCGGCATCGAAGTGCTGCCCGAGGGCACATACCTGTGCATGAGCCGCTGGGGTATGCCGTACGAGCCCGAGGGCATCCGCGCCATCGTTGCCTGCATGGACGAGCACGCGCTCCAGCCCGTTGGCAACGCTTTCGACTTTTGCTACCTCGATACCACGAGCTACGACGAGTCCCACCAAGAGGACTTTTGCTGCATCCAAATCCCCGTTACCCTCCAGGTGTGACAAAGGGACAGTCCCTTTGTCGCATCCAAACCATCACAACATTCGATGAAAATCTCGAAAACGAGGAAAAACGTCGAATGTTGTGACGGTTTTCGTGTCCGGCGCGGGTGAGCTTCGGTGCCGTCTGGGGGTATAAGGCTAGCGAGTGTTTATTTGCGAGGCCTAAGGGGCGCCCCGTATGGATATCGATAACTTTGAATGGTGGTATAGCGAGGGTGAGACTCCGGACGAGGGGTGGGACGAGCCTACGCCGCGTGGCGTGTCGAGCGACGAGGACGAGACCGGCAACGATGCCGCTGTCGAGCCTGATGCCGCCGAGCCCCTGACCTTTGAGCAGGCTTGGGCCCAAGCCGAGGCCGATGAGGCTAAGGCCGATGCCACGGCCACACTCGGCGAGCCGGCGGACATGTCCATCTCGCCGGCCAAGACCCCGCAGCCGCGCCATAACATCGACCCCGGCAGCACGGCATCCTTCAGCATACTCGACGTGCCCGCGCATGGTGCTCAGGCGCCTGCGCCCACGCATCGCCCCGACCTGGCTCGCGAGGAAGACGTGGGCCGCCGCTCTCCGCTCGGTCCCATCCTCATCGCCTTCATGGCCGGCGTCATCGCTTGCTCGGCGATCGGAAATGTCTGGAGCCATGTGGAGCAACAGCGCAAAGATGCCGCCAAGGTCGAGATGTCTGTCGAGCAATCGCTCAGCCGCACGCGCTCGGTGCATGTGTCGGTCGAGGTCAAGGACGGTGCGACATGGGACACCGCCCGCGGCGATAGTCAGATGCTCATCCACATCGTGGGCCGCACGCTCAGGGGGCAGGCGATTGACGAGTATCAATATGTCAACTCCGCTGGCGACGGCATCGAACTCAAGCCCGGCGACTACGAGCTCACGGTCGACGAGCCGCCCGTCGCCACCGATGGCACGCGCTTCCGCGCCTCAAAGCGCATGGTCCCCGTGAGCTTTAACTCACAGGCGCCCGATACGGTCGACAGCACACCGCAGGGCGGGTTCGACCTTTACGCAATCGCTCAATAACTGCGCCTGCCGCCTCTCCGTGCCGCCAAGAGTGGCACAATAGCCCTCAACACTGTTGTTTACTTTTGGAGGAAGTAGCATGTCCACCGTCACCACCATCAAGCGCGGCGGCCTCACCGCGGCCATCGATTCCATGGGCGCCCAGCTCACGAGCCTTGCTCTCAACGGCAACGAGTATCTGTGGCAGGGCGACCCCGCCTTTTGGGGCAAGCATGCGCCCATCCTGTTCCCCATTGTGGGTTCGCTGCGCATCAACACGGCAACGTCTGCGGCCGCGAGATCACCGACACGTCCGAGTCGCTCAAGGCCTTTCCGTTCCACTTTAAGCTCAACATGACCTATGCCCTGACCGGCGACGCCATCCTCACGCAGACCTTTGCCGTCACCAATACCGGCGACGTGGACCTGCCGTTCTCGGTGGGCGGCCACCCTGCGTTTAACGTACCGGCTCCCGGTGCCGAGGACGAGGCATTCGAGGATTACGAGCTGGCGTTTACCGAGGCTTGGACTAACGAGGCTCCCATCATCACGCCCGACGGTCTTATGACGTTCGAGGGCAGCTACAAGGCTCCCGATAACTCGGACGTGCTGCCCATCACGCACCGCAGCTTCGATAACGACGCCATCATGTTCACCGATACCCCGGGCTCCACGCTCACGCTGCGCGGCCGCAAGTCGGGTCACGGCGTCAAGATCGACTTTGAGGGCTTTAAGTACATTGGCGTGTGGTCTGCCGCCAACGACGCTCCGTTTGTGGCGCTCGAGCCCTGGACCGGTCACACCACCATGGACACCGAGGACGATGTCTTTGAGCACAAGGTCAACACCATCACCCTGGCCCCGGGCGAGACGGACAAGCGCAGTTTTAGCGTTACCTTGCTCTAGAGGTTCCGCCGCTCGGTCGATGCTGCGCGTCGTCCAGAGCGACAAGTTGTCATTCAAAAGGCAAGGCATAGACCTTCTGGTCATGCCTTGCCTTTTTCATGCCACTTGTTCGCTCTGGACGTCGCTCGCCGGCATTGCCAAAACATCGGCGTCCCCAATGACTACCGCGTGTCTATTAATTTTTCGAGCTTGTGCTGCGCTGCTAGTTGCTGGCGTATATCCTGTTAAGTCGTCAGCATACGATTCAACAGGGAAGGCAGATTATGCATTCTCCCCATCAACGCGACGCGCATCCACAGCCGGTATGCAGCCGTCGCATCTTTTTGGGTAGCGCTCTCGCTGCGAGCGCTTCCGTCGTCGCCGGCGCGCTCGCCGGCTGTCAGCGCCCGTCCACGCTCAAGGTGGTTCAGCCCACGACGGGCGGCGGTCGCGACGACCTGTCCGATTCCGTGATCGGCAAGGATAAGATCCGCATCGGCATGGAGGCGGCCTACGCCCCGTACAACTGGCAGGTTTCCGAAGCCAGTGAGTACACCATCCCCATCGACAACGTGCAGGGCGCCTATGCCGATGGCTACGACGTGCAGATCGCCAAGATCGTCTGCAAGGCCCTCGGTGGCGAGCCCGTTGCCGTCAAGCAGAGCTTCTCGGGCCTTATCGACTCGCTCAACAACGGCCAGATCGACCTCATCATCGCCGGCATGAGCGCCACGCCCGAGCGCGAGGAGTCCGTCGGCTTCTCCGACCCGTACTTCATTGGCTACTTTGGCCTGTTTGTAAAAGAGGGTTCCCCCTACCAAAACGCCACCAAGCTCAGCGACTTCAGTGGTGCCACGGTGCTCGGCCAAAAGGACACCATGCTCGATACCGTCATCGACGAGATCCCGGGCGTTGTGCACAAGAACCCGGTCGATTCGGTCCCCACGGTGTTCTCGAATCTGCTGCAGGGCACGTGCGACGCCGTGACCTACAACACCGAGAACGAGAAGGGCTATATGGCCCAAAATCCGGGCATTGTCCCTATTCATTTTGCCGAGGGCGAGGGCTTTAAGCAGGAGGTCGCGGCAAACGTCGGCTGCCGCAAGGGCTCGGATAAGCTACTTAAGCTCATCGACAAGACACTCAAGGGCATTAGCCAAGAGGAGCGCGACCAAATGTGGGACGCGTGCCTCGATCGTCAGCCGGCATAGGGAGGCAGCATGAAAACCATCAATCGCCTGGCCTCCTTTATCAAGGCCGACCACCGTTATGTGTACCTGGGCACGAGCGTTATCGCGGCGCTCGGCCTGGCGTTTAGCCAGCGCAACCCCACGCCGCTGAGCTTCTTGGCGCCTACGGGCGTGTTCCAAGACTGCCTCTGGGCAATCCTTTGGGCCTGGCTCGTCGTATCGGCGGCGGCGTTGGTCACCAAACTCATGCACTGGAACGACTATCGCGAAAAATCGCCGTTCGCATCCGAGCGCTTCTGTCGCGGCGCGCGCCTGGGCAGCTATGTCGTCGTTGCTATTGCGGCGATCTTCTTTGTCGACCGCTGCGTCATGTCATTTATCGACCTGGTGCAAGTGAGCATTGTCTCGGACTCCAACCCCAGCGACTTTTTGTCGAGCCTGGTCTACATGACCTACAAGAGCGGCGACTTCTTTATCCGCGGCATCGAGATCACCATCGCACTTGCGACCTTCGGTACCGTCATCGCCTTTTTCCTGGCACTGCTCTTTGTGTTCCTGCGTATTCAGACGTTCGATCGCGTGGACAACGACCTAGTGCGCTTCTTTAAGAGCATCGGCCGCGGCTTTGCGACCGTCTACTCTACCATCGTGCGCGGCACGCCCATGATGGTCCAGGGCCTGCTCATCTATTACGCGGGCTTCACCGTTTTGCGCGGCATGGGCTTCGAGACCGCCCAGGCCAACCAGATTTGGAGTACCTTCACCGCCGGTCTCGTCACCATCTCGCTCAACTCCACCGCCTACATGATGGAGGTCCTGCGCGGCGGTATTGAGTCCATCGATCCCGGCCGGGTCTGTCGCAGTGGCAGGCCATGCGCAAGGTCGTGTTCCCCCAGGGCATTAAAAACGCGATTCCGGCGCTCACCAACGAGCTCATCATCAACATCAAGGATTCGTCGGTGCTTTCGGTCATCGGCGTGTTCGACCTCATGTACGCCACCACCACCGTCGCCGGCGTGTACTACCGCCAGATGGAGGTCTACTGCGTGGCGCTCGTGGTCTACCTGATCCTGACGCTCGTGGCGAGCCGCCTGCTCGAAGCCTTTGGCAAAAAACTCGGCGCCGAGGCCCCGGCAACGCTGCCCAGCTCCAACTAGGCTCAAGACGAGGAGAATCATCATGGCAGATACCGCCATTACCGGCGTTGCGGCCGCCGCACAGACCAATGAGCCGCTCATCCGCGTCGAGGGCCTGCGCAAGAGCTTCGGCTCGCTCGAGGTGCTCAAGGGCATCGACCTGTCCGTTAACCCCGGCGAGGTCGTTACCATTATCGGCGCCTCGGGCTCGGGCAAGTCGACCTTCCTGCGCTGCCTCAACCTGCTCGAGACCCCGGACGCGGGCCGCATCTGGTTCCACGGCCAGGACCTTACGGCCGAGCGCTGCAATATCAATAAGCTGCGCGAAGACATTGGCATGGTGTTCCAGGGCTTTAACCTGTTCAACAACATGGATGTGCTCGACAACTGCACGCTCGCGCCCGTCACGCTCAAAAAGATGAGCAAGGCCGAGGCTGAAAAAATTGCGATGGAGCATCTGACGAGCGTGGGACTCGAAAAGTTCGCGCACGCCGCCGTGGGCCGCCTGTCCGGTGGTCAAAAACAGCGCGTGGCCATCGCTCGTGCCCTGTGCATGAATCCGCAGATCATGCTGTTCGACGAGCCGACCTCCGCGCTCGACCCCGAGATCGTGGGCGAGGTGCTCGAGGTCATGCGCAAGCTCGCGGCCGACGGCATGACCATGGTCGTCGTCACGCACGAGATGGCTTTTGCCCGCACCGTGTCCGATCGCGTGGTCTTTATGGACAAGGGCGTGGTGCTCGAGGATGCCGCGCCGGCCGAGCTCTTCGGCAACCCCAAACATCAGCGCACGCGCGAGTTCCTCTCGCGTTATCTCGAGGACAAATAACCGACCGCAAACGCTTATGTGGCAGGGCCGCTCCGGTGGGGCGGCCCTTGTCGTCACAATCGAAAGGATGTCATGGCCGAGGTTTGGCGCTTTTTTGCGCATGAGGATGATTTTGCCGATCTGGACGAGGCTGGTGCGTGCGAGCGTCTGGGCCGCGTGCTGTCGTTCCCGACGATTTCGAGCATGGATGCCGAGGCGGTTGACTGGCAAGCGTTTGCCGACCTGCGTGCGTACATGCAGCGGGCGTGGCCGCGCGTGTTTGCGGCGGGCGAGGTCGAGCTCATCGATCATTCGCTGTTGGTGACGCTTGCCGGCTCCGACCCTGCGCTCAAGCCCGTCATGCTCATGGGCCACATGGACGTGGTCCCCGTGGTACCCGGCACCGAGGCTGACTGGACGCATACCCCCTTTAGCGGACATGTGGACGACACCTACATTTGGGGTCGCGGCGCCATCGATATGAAAGACCAGGTCGCAGGCATTCTCGAGGCGGTTGAGTATGCGCTGGCGCACGGTTGGCAGCACGAGCGTACGCTGCTGCTGGCCTTTGGCCAGGACGAGGAGACGACGCAGTACGGCGCAGGCGCCATCGGCCGCGCGCTCGAGGAGCGCGGTGTTGAGCTCGAGTTCCTGATCGACGAGGGCGACTACCGCATCGTTTCGGATGCCGAGTACAGCGCGGGCGAGGGTTGGCTCATGCACGCCGACCTCGCGGAGAAGGGCTATGCCGACATTGTGCTCAAGACAAAGAGTGTGGGTGGACATTCTTCCAACCCCTACGGCGGCACGTCGCTTGAGGTGCTCAGCCGTGCCATCACCGCAATCTGCGATATCGAGTGGCCGACGCGCGTGACCGACTTGCTTGCCGCCCAGCTCGTCGAGCTGGGGCTCTACACGGCGGATGAAATTGCCGCCAACGGGGGCGCCATTGTCCGCGATTGCCTCGCCAGCAAGAAGCTCTATCCGCTGGTGACGACCACCTGCGCACCCACGCAGATCGAGGGTGGCAGCACCGGCGCCAACGTAATGCCGCAGGATATGTGGGCCAACATCAACTTCCGTATGCTCGAGGGCACGAGCGTGGCCGACGTTGTGGCGCGCTGCCGTGAGGCGGTTGCCGGGGCGGACCTTGCCGGTCGTGTCGAAGTGGAGCTAGGCCCCGGCAGCTCCGAACCCTCGCCGTCCCCGCGCATCGGTGGCCCCGGCCTCGAGGCGGTTCGCTCCATCGCCGCCCGCTATTTCCGTGATCCAAAGGGGACGGAGGAAAATGGATCATTCGAGCCAGTGGCAATTGTGCCCTCGACCGTGATCGGTGCGACCGATGCTGCCAACTACCAGCGCATTTGCCCTGAGTGCATTCGCTTCTCGGCGTTTGTGGTTGATGACGACGAGTGTGACCGCGGCGTACACGGCACCAACGAGCGCATCACCCGCCGCGCCTACCTCCAGGGCATCCGCTTCCTCGTCGCTCTGCTTCAGACGCTCTAGAGTGTGACAAAGCGACAGTCCCTTTGCTAGCCGTTGGGGACGTTCTTAAACGACTAGTCGTTAAGGAACGTCCCCAACGGCTACGTCCAATCAATCCGTGCGGGTTATATGCAGGTTTGCCTGCGCACGCTATCATGTATGGGTTAGACCGCAACTATGTACCCCATACGCGAAGGGATGCGCATGTATCTGAAGATCGACATGTTCTAGCCGGGCTTACCCCCGCAGTGGCGCCGCGCGCCCCATCAACTCTGCCGATTTTCACCTTCACGCATATAAAGGAGTCCCGCCATGCGCGACAAGCTCGAAAAGATCATCAAGGCCTACGAGGAGCTCGAGAAGAAGCTCTCCGACCCGGCCGTCGCCTCCGATATTAAGGAGTTCACGCGTCTCAACAAGGAGTACGCGCACCAGTCCGACCTCATCGCGGCCTCGCGCGAGTACATCGGCGCGCTCGATGACATCGAGGCCGCCAAGGAGATGCTCCACGATACCACCGATGCCGATGAGAAGGAGATGCTCCAGATGGACATCTCCGAAAACGAGGCCAAGCTTCCCCAGCTCGAGGAAGACATTAAGTACATGCTCATCCCGAGCGACCCCAACGACGACAAGAACGTGATTTTGGAGATCCGGGCCGGCATCGGCGGGGAGGAGGGCGCGCTGTTCGCCGCCGACCTGCTGCGGATGTATACCTTCTGCGAGTCGCGCGGCTGGAAGACCACCGTACTCGACTCCAGCCCCAGCGAGGCCGGCGGCTTTAAGTCCATCGAGTTCAAGGTTGAGGGCGACCGCGTCTACTCCGTCATGAAGTTCGAGTCCGGCGTGCATCGCGTACAGCGCGTCCCCAAGACCGAGTCCCAGGGTCGCATCCAGACCTCCACGGCAACCGTCGCCGTGCTTCCCGAGGCCGAGGAGATCGACGTTCAGATCAACCAGTCCGACCTGCGCATCGATACCTACTTACCTACTGTGCCTCCGGCCCTGGCGGTCAGTGCGTTAACACCACCTACTCCGCCGTGCGCATCACCCACCTGCCCACCAACACCGTGGTGCAGTCGCAGGAGCAGCGTTCCCAGATCCAGAACCGCGAGGTCTGCATGCAGATGCTGCGTGCCCGTCTGTACGAGATGGAACTCGAGAAGCAGCAGGCCGAGCTCGGCGCCGAGCGCCAGAGCCAGATTGGCCACGGCAACCGTTCCGAGAAGATTCGTACTTACAACCAGCCCCAGGACCGCGTGACCGATCACCGTATCGGTTTCAACTCCACCTACAACGGCGTCCTTCTGGGCGATCAGCTCGGCACCGTCATCGAGGCACTTGCCGCCGCCGAGCGAGCCGAGAAGCTGGCACAGGCCGTTTAAGTTACGGCGTTTTACCAAACGCCGTAACTGCTCGACGCTGCGCGCCACCCAGAGCGACAATTTGGCATTCAAAAGGCAAGGCATGACCAGAAGGTCTATGCCTTGCCTTTTTCATGCCAACTTGTTCGCTCTGGACGTCGCTCGCTGTCCGTCCTCTACCTGCGGCGTTGCCATCGCTGCCGAAGACGGCAATTGATTAGTTGGCACTTAGGGACGTTCCTTTTCTACCGGCAGTTTGGGACACTCCTGGCTTAGTAGTCATTGGGGACGTTCTTAAACGACTAGTCAAATAAGAGCGTCCCCAATGACTAGGTTGGGCACATTGCTTTGTGAGTTTATTCAATCTTCTTTAATAACAATTAAGTTGTTTACCTGCTTAAAGTTACTTATAATTTTTAAAAATAATGCTCGAAAAAGCGTCCGAGAAGTCGCGGGACGGTTTTTGAGGGGTCGTTCGTCAAGCAATGTGGCAAGTTCTTGGTTAGATATTGGTCAGTTTTGGGTCAACCTTGCCAAAAGCTTGACGAATGCAGATTTAGACGTCGACGAATGAACATTTCAGGCAGGTTCCAAGCAAAATTCTGGGCTGATTCTCGATAATCGCCTTCAATCGTCCCTTGCCAAGCGCTGGCCTCGCGTACAATCTGCTCCGACATTCGCGCGCCGTCCGGCGCTTAAGAGGGGAGGGCCCCATGGCAAACGAGATCTGGACCATCAAGCGTTGTCTCGAGTGGACCAAGGAGTACCTGGCCGAGCGCGGCGAGGAGCACCCCCGTCTTTCTGCCGAGTGGCTGCTGTGCGCCGCCACGGGCCTGGCGCGCATTGACCTATATATGCGTATGGACGAGACGCTTAACGCGGCCCAGCTCGAGACCATGCATGCGGCCGTTGTCCGCCGCGCTAAGGGCGAGCCGCTGCAATACATCACCGGCAGCACGCAGTTTCGCATGATCGACGTCGCGTGCGCCCCCGGTGTGCTCATTCCGCGCCCCGAGACCGAGATGCTCGTCGAGGAAGTCCTCAATTATCTGGATGCCGAGGTGCTGAGCCCCGAGGCTGCTGCCCGTCAGCGTGTTGAGCTGCCTTGGAACGATGAGGTCGAAGAGGCCCGCAAAGCCGAGGCGGCGCTGGCCGACGAGCGCGCGACTGCCGAGCGCCGTGCCGCTAACCTGACGGCCGCCGATGAGGCGGCACTAGGCAGCGACGTGCTGGGCAGCCGTGCCTATGCCGAGGAGCTGGCCGACCGCGAGGCCGAGGAAGCCGCCGCGCAGGCAGCAGAAGCCGACGCCGCGGAAGCCGCCGAGCCCGAGCTCGACGAATACGGCATCGCCATCGAGGGTGCCGGCCAGGAGACGGCTTCAGCTCAGGATGCCGCTGCGCCTGCCTCAGCCGAGCCCTGCACTGCCCGCGTTCTCGAGGTCGGCTGCGGCACGGGCTGCATTTCGCTCTCCCTTGCCTGGGAGCGCCGCGGCCACGTTACCTGCACCGCCACCGATATCGAGCCGCGCGCCATCGATCTGGCCACCAAAAACCGCGACGCCCTCGGCCTCACGGCAGATGAGGTTGCCTTTAGCCTCACCAACCTGGTGAGTTCCATTCCCCGCGAAGAGTGGGGCACCTTCGACGTGCTCGTCTCCAACCCACCTTACATCCCGACCGGCGTCATGCGTTCGCTGCCGCACGAGGTCAAGGACTTTGAGCCCGACCTGGCGCTCGAGGGCGGCGCCGACGGCCTCGATATCTTCCGCCGCCTGCTCAATGCGGCGCCTTACATGTTGCGCGCCGGCGGCCTGTTTGCCTGCGAGCTCTACGAGGGTGCCCTCGATGCCGCGGCCGAGCTCTGTCGCCAGGCAGGCCTTTCGGACGTGCGTATCGTCCACGACCTCACCGATCGCCCCCGCATCGTCCGAGCCATCGTCACCGAGCCCAAACAGCGTATTTAAGCTGAATAAATAGAATTTGCGCAAGTTTGTCCTTGCAATATACCGTAAAACTTCTACTATAGAAGGAGAAAGGTATGTCAAATCAGCTGCATCGGTACCGTATCGTGCTTGATTACATTGAACCTTGGCTTGATGAGCAGGATGAAGCTACGCTGAAGCAGATTTATGCAGACCTTTTGGTGCTCGAGAAGGAAGGTCCCAGCCTTGGTCGTCCGCTGGTTGACCGCGTAAAGGGCTCGAAGCTTCATCATTTAAAGGAGCTGAGAGTGACGTCGTGTGGTGGGCAGGTGATTCGCATCCTCTTCGCCTTTGACCCCAAGCGCCAGGCGGTATTGCTATTGGCGGGTGATAAGTCGCGAGCGGGATCGTCAAGGGCAAAATGGAACGGTTGGTATGCGATCAACATTCCAAGGGCCGAGCAAATATACCGTCGCCACGTAAGGAGGCTCGATCGAGATGGAACTGCATGAGTATATGGAATCTCGCGGGATAACACGCGACTCCATTACCGCCGAGCAGGAGAGGACTCGCGATCGTATCGAAGCCTATAAGCTTGCTCAGATTCGCAGGTTAAAAGATCTAACACAGGCGTCGGTCGCCCAGTCGATGGGCGTTTCTCAAAAACGTGTATCCGAGCTCGAGCGTGGGGAGTTGGGTTCGATGAGGCTCGACACGCTGAGCAGGTACGCAGAGAGCCTCGGCGGAAAACTGGTTGCAAGCATCGAGTTTCCCGATCGTACCGTTACGCTTGCGCGCTAAAAATCTTCAATTAACCCCCTCACTTTCACCGACTACTAGAGCCGCTCACCAAACCAACATGCGCTCTGGGCAAATAGGTTGAATGTTTCGTGCGAGAATGCCCCACAGTAAACAAACTTGCACCGGAGCGTAAGGGGCTGGCATACACATGCAGACGGTCTATCGGGTATACGAGGGAACGCGCGAGCCGCATCGGCTTGCCGTCGAGCGCACGGCCGAGGTGCTCGGCCGCGGCGGCCTGGCCTTGATTCCGACCGAGACCGTCTACGGTGTTGCCGTGGCAGTCAACGCCTTCTCGGACGCCGTGCCCCAAGATACAAGCGAATTCCCATCGTGGCCGCGCGATCCGCAGGCTGCCGTCAATGGCGCCGCAGTTCCTGCGCTCGGCACCGGCTATCGCCGTATCTTCACTCTCAAGCAACGTGAGCTCACGCAAACCGTCGCTTGGCTGGTCGATGGCGTCGAAGCACTCGACCGCTATGGCGTGGATATCCCGGAAGATGCCCGCGTACTCGCGCGACGATGCTGGCCGGGAGCCCTGACTATCGTGGTCAAGGCAGCCCCCTGCGTGCCGACCTTTATGCGCGCTGCCGACGACACCGTGGCCCTGCGCGCTTCGGCCTCTCCCGTGGTCCAAGCGCTCATCCGCGCCTGCGGCAGTCCCCTTGCCTGCACGAGCGCCAACACGCACGGCGCGCCTTCGCCGGCAAGCTTTGCCGCCGTCGAGGGTCGCATCCTGGAGGGGGTCGATGTTGCCGTCGACGCCGGTGAGACCCCGTGTCGCGACGCCTCGACCATCGTGTCGTTCCAGCACGGCGGGCTCCAGATCCTGCGCCAAGGCGCACTTCCCGCATCAGAGATCGAGCGGGTCCTGTCCGACCCGATGCAATAGAAGGGTGTAAGCGATGTCGTTGAATCTGGGCAGCCTGGGCATGGAAGATGCCTCGTTTAACTTTGGCGGTTCCTACATCATGGCGCTCGACTGCGGCACTACCTCGGTACTCGCGGCCATTGTCGACGAATACGGCTGCATCGTTGCCCAGGCGCGTCGTAGCGTCAAAACCAGCTTCCCGCGCCCCGGCTGGGTGGAGCAGGATCCCACGGAGGTGCTTGCCAGCCAGATCGGCGTGATGATGGAGGTTCAGTTTAAGAGCGGCATCCATTCCGATCGCATCGCCGCCATCGGCATCTCCAACCAGCGCGAGACCACGGTGGTCTGGGACCGCGTGAGCGGCCAGCCCATCTATAACGCCATCGTATGGCAGTGCCGTCGTACCGCGCCGGCGATCGACGCGTTGGTTGAACAGGGTTGCGAGGAGCTGGTGCGCTCCCGCACGGGACTTACGCTTGACCCGTATTTCTCGGCCTCCAAGGTGCAGTGGATTCTCGACAACGTCGACGGCGCACGCGAGAGCGCGGCGGCGGGCGACCTCATGTTTGGCACCATCGACACCTGGCTCATCTACAACCTCACCGGCGGCCAGGTCTTTGCCACCGACTACACCAATGCCAGCCGCACGGCACTCTTTAATATCCATACGCTCGATTGGGACGACGACCTGCTGGCGCTCTTTGACGTTCCACGTTCCATGATGCCCGAGGTTCGCTGGAGCTCGGGCGACTACGGCCGCGTCGCGAGCGACATCATGACCAACATGCCGCCCATCATGGGCGTGGCGGGCGACCAGCAGGCATCGCTGTTCGGCCACTGCTGCTTCTATCCCGGCCAGACCAAAAACACCTATGGCACGGGCTGCTTTATGCTCATGAACACCGGCGACGAGATCGTCGAATCCAAGAATGGCCTGGTCTCCACCATCGGTATCGCTGCGGACGGCAAAGTCAGCTATGCGCTCGAGGGCTCTATTTTTGCCGCCGGCTCAACGATGAACTGGCTTCGCAACAACATGGGCATCATCTCGAGCGTGAGCGAGTCGGCACAACTCGCCGCTTCGATTAGCGACAACGAGGGCTGCTACTTCGTTCCCGCCTTTGCGGGTTTGGGCGCTCCCTGGTGGGACCCGCATGCCCGCGGTATCGTGTGCGGCCTGACCGGTGCCTCGAGTCGCGCGACCATTGTGCGTGCGGCCTGCGAGTCCATGGCCTACCAGAGTTATGACGTGCTGCGCGCCATGGAGCAGGACGTGGGACTTTCGATTGAGCGCCTGTCCGTCGATGGCGGCGCCTCACGCAACGAGTTCATCATGCAATTCCAGGCCGACCTGCTGGATATCCCCGTGCTGCAATGCGAGACGGTGGAGACCACGGCAATCGGTGCCGCGTACTTGGCGGGTCTTGCCGTCGGCTATTGGGAAGACCTTGAAGAGCTGGAGCAAAATGCCCAGATCGTTAGGACCTTCCTTCCCCATATGCCCGCCGAGCGTCGCGAGCAAAACCTTGCGGGCTGGCGTGATGCAGTCAAGCGCTCGCTCAGTACCGCACAGTAGGGCTGCGATGGGCTGTTCGATACAACAAACCGCTAAACTTATGCATGGCGTGCGGCGGCAACATTGCTGCGCGCCTTGTCAGCAAGGCCGTTTTGCGGCTGCAACGAAAGGGGCAATCAATCCATGACCGTCACCTACGATGCGTCCCGTGTGACGCTTGTCGACCACCCGCTCGTCCAGCACAAGCTGTCGATCCTGCGCGACAAAAACACCGGCACCAACCAGTTCCGCCAGCTCGTGCGCGAACTCGCGCTTTTTGACGGCTACGAGGCCATGCGCGACCTGCCCATGGAAGACGTCGAGGTCGAGACCCCCATCACTACCGCCACGTTCAAACAGCTTGCCGGCAAGAAACTCGCCATCGTGCCCATCCTGCGTGCGGGCCTTGGCATGGTCGACGGCATCCTCGACCTGGTGCCCTCCGCTCGCGTGGGCCACATCGGCATGGAGCGCGACGAGGTCACCCACGAGCCGCACGAGTATTACTGCAAGATGCCCAAGGATATCGACCAGCGCATCTGCCTGGTCGTCGACCCCATGCTCGCCACGGGCGGTTCGGCCGAGATGGCCATTAGCTACCTGCGCGAGCGCGGTGTCAAGGACATCCGCATGCTGTGCATCGTCGCGGCCCCCGAGGGCCTCAAGTCGCTGACTGAGAAGGATCCTGATGTGCATATCTATACCTGCGCCATCGACGACCATCTCAACGAGGCGGCCTACATCGTTCCCGGCCTGGGCGACGCCGGTGACCGCATCTACGGCACGCTCTAGTCGCTGGGCTAAGACGGCCGCGGCTGCAAATACGAAGAAACGGTGCGCGCGGATGAACAAAAGGCGACCGCGCGCACTCCTGTTAACGGACGTTTTGCCCTGCAGGGTTCGAGAAAAACGTATTACCGTACCTGCGGCATAAAGAAGGTCTTAAGAAAACGAACAGGTGCGTATTAACCGATGCTTTTTCGGTTGTACTTTAGCGATTGGCTCGTACAATAGTCACCAATGTTTGGCGGGAACTGTTCTGTGAAGCGTTAAAAAGGAAAGTGAGGACGCCAGTGTTTCAGATAGCCGATCTGCTCGCTATCGTTGCAGGCGCCATCGCGGGCGCAATTGCCTTCCTTCCCTTTGTCTTTACGCTCAAGCCGGTTCTTGACGATAAACAGAATGCGGACATGCTCAAGGGTATGGTGAGTCTGGCGGTCTCGGCAATCGCCCTGCTCGTCTTTACCTTGGTTGTGTTTGTGTTGTTCGGAGAGGCATTTCGCATGTTCCTCCTGGGCGAGGCGATCGGCTTCGTGGCCTTTATGGCCGCCTGCGCGGTTCGCGTCGCCAAGGCGCTGCGAGATCCTCATGAGGTCGAAAGGTAAGTCGTGGAAATTTTTGAAAAGCTGCCTGATGAGATTAATCATCTGGTCAGCGAGTTCAGCTCCACCCCTGTCGTGGGCGATCTGAGCTGCGGCATCACGCAGTACTCGTTTTGGCTGATCGTCTCCACGATCGTGCTCCTGATCGTCCTGGCCGTGTTCAAGAAGAAGCAGACCCTGGTTCCCAAGGGCTTCTTCGTCAACGGTTTCGAGTACATCATCGAGTACGTCGAGAACGATATCGGCAAGGGCGTCGTGGGTGAGAACTGGAAGAAGCACTTCCCGTTCCTGTGCTCGCTTTTCCTGTTCATCCTGATCAATAACATGATCGGCCTGATCCCGGGAATGAAGCCCGGCACCGGTGCAATCGGCTCCACCGCCGCGCTCGCCATCTTCGCCTTCGTGTACTTCATCTACTACGGATGCAAGGCTCACGGCGTGATCGGCTACATCAAGAGTCTCGCCCCGCAGGGCGTGAGCTTCCCGATGAACGTGCTCGTGTGGGTCGTCGAGCTCTTCTCGACCTTCCTGCGCCTCATCACGCTCGCCGTCCGTCTGTTCTGCAACATGTTCGCAGGACACGTGGTCATGGGCTCGTTCGCCATCATGGCGAGCATGTTCATGCAGCCGCTGCTTCAGCAGGTTTCCGCGGCGCACGCCGTCGGCGCCCTGCCTTCGCTGGCCTGGCTTGCCATCCTCATCCTGATCTATGCGATCGAGCTTGTGGTCGGTGCCATCCAGGCTTACGTCTTCACGGTCCTTACCGCCGTGTATGTCTCCGAGGCAGAGGAGGTCGCGGAGGAGGAGTAGTCTTCCGCTCGCACCTTAAAGGTAAGGCAATTCGTTAAACCGCCGGTGCCCGTACCCATGGAGCCCGGTAGTTATAAAAAGGTTATCCTGCGTGAAATAAGACACGCACGACAAAGGAGGAATCGTGGGAGTTATCGGTTACGGTCTCGGTGTTATCGGCGCTGGTCTTGCTATCGGCCTGTCTGCTCTGGGTGCTACGGGTGCTATGGCCCGTCAGCCTGAGGTCCAGGGCCGCGTGTTCACCGTCTTCATCATGGGCTCCGCCTTCGGCGAGGCTCTGGCTCTGATCGGCTTCGTTGTCGCGCTGATCGTTAAATAGCACGGAGCGTCAAGTATGAATCTTTCATCCCAGAAGAGCGCGATCGCACTCTCCGCGTCCGCGGCCGCGCTGCTCATGCCGGTTTCCGCGTTCGCCGAGGACGGCGCTGCCGGTGCGGACATCCTCATCCCTAAGATGGCGGAGTTCATCCCGGCGCTTATCGCCTTCCTGATTATCTGGATCGTGCTGGCCAAGGTCGCCCTGCCGGGCATCATGAAAACCATGGAGGAGCGCGGCAAGAAGATCGAGGAGAGCCTCGACGAGGCCGAGAAGACCAAGCAGGAGGCCATCGCCAAGCGCGCTGAGTCCGACTCGATCGTCACCGACGCCCGTCGTCAGGCTGCCGACATCGTTCTCGAGGCCCGTAAGGACGCCGAGTCCGAGCGCGCCCGTATCATCGAGGCTGCTCACAAGGAGGCCGAGGAGATCATCGCCAAGGCCCATACGACCGTCGAGGACGAGCGCAAGTCCATCTACGCCGGTGCCGCGAGCTCCATCGCCGACCTGTCCGTTGCCGTCGCCACCAAGATCGTGGGCGAGGCACTCGAGGACGATGCCGAGCAGAAGAAGCTCATCGAGCGCTACATCCAGGAAGCAGGTAGCCTGAATGCCGACTAGCCGCTATCAGGACAAGGTGCTCGAGACCTACGCGCGTTCCCTTTTGGAAGCCGCCAAGGCCGAGAACCATGTGTTCGAGGACCTCGAGATGATCGAGCGCCTGGCTTCTGCCAGCCCCGAGATCATCGCCGTGCTCGACACCATGTCCAAGCGCGACCAGCTCGACCTTCTTCCCAAGGTGGCAGCTGCCTTTAAGTATGTTGCCGAGGAAGACGAGGATGTAGTGGGCGTGACCGTCACCACGGCGATCCCGCTCGACGACGAGCTGCGTCAAACCATCACTAAGAAATGCGAGCAGGACTTCGGCCGCAAGGTATTCCTTATCGAGCAGGTCGACCCGTCTATCGTGGGCGGCCTTGTGCTCGAGGCCCGCGGCGAGCGTCGTGACATTTCCGTCAAGACGCAGCTGCGCATCGCGCAGGAGACCCTCGCAAACTCTGCTAATTCGTACGGAGGTGAAGCCTAATGTCCGAAACCCTCAATGCCCAGGATATCGCCAAGAAACTGCAGGAGCAGCTTACGAGCCTCTCCGCGACGGTCGATACGCATGAGGTTTCAACGGTCGACGAGGTAGGCGACGGCATCGCGCGCGTCTCCGGCCTTAAGAGCGCCATGGCAGGCGAGCTTCTGGAGTTCAAGAGCTCCGATACCGGTGAGACCGTCTTTGGCCTTGCCCAGAACCTTGACCGTGACGAGGTCGGTGCCGTTCTGTTTGGTGCCGTCGACTCCATCAAGGAAGGCGACGAGTGCCGCACCACTGGCCGCATTATGGATATCCCCGTGAGCCGTGCCATGCTCGGCCGCGTCGTCAATCCGCTCGGCCAGCCCATCGACGGCCTGGGCGACATCGTCGCCACGCACCGTCGCCCCATCGAGTTCAAGGCCCCCGGCGTCATCGATCGTACCCCGGTGTGCGAGCCGGTTCAGACCGGTCTGCTCGCTATCGACTCCATGGTGCCTATTGGCCGCGGTCAGCGTGAGCTCATCATCGGCGACCGTAAGACCGGTAAGACCGCCATCGCCATCGACGCTATTCTCAACCAGCGCGGCAAGGGCATGGTCTGCATCTATGTCGCCATCGGCCAGAAGGCCTCCACGGTTGCCAACATTCGCGAGACCCTCGCTCAGCACGGTGCGCTCGACTACACCATCATCGTTTCGGCCACCGCTGCCGATTCCGCCCCTATGCAGTACATCGCGCCTATGGCCGGTGCCGCTATCGGCGAGTTCTTCATGTACAACGGCGAGGACGGCAAGCCCGCCAGCGAGACCAACCCCGGCGGCCACGTGCTCGTCATCTACGACGACCTGTCTAAGCAGGCTGTGGCCTACCGTCAGATGTCGCTGACGCTGCATCGTCCGCCCGGACGCGAGGCCTATCCTGGCGACATCTTCTACCTGCACTCTCGTCTGCTCGAGCGTGCCGTCAAGATGTCCAAGAAGAACGGTTACGGCTCCATGACGGCACTGCCGATCATCGAGACCCAGGACGGCGACGTCTCGGCCTACATTCCGACCAACGTCATTTCCATTACCGATGGTCAGATCTACCTGCAGTCCGAGCTCTTCTTCCAGGGTCAGCGCCCGGCAGTTGACGTGGGCATTTCCGTGTCCCGCGTCGGTGGCGACGCGCAGACCAAGGCTATGAAGCAGGTCGCCGGCAACCTCCGTCTGGACCTCGCTTCGTATCAGGAGCTCGCCGGCTTTACCCAGTTTGGCTCCGACCTTGACGAGGCTACGCAGAAGCAGCTGACCCATGGTGCCCGCATGACCGAGCTCCTGAAGCAGCCGCGTTACAAGCCGTTTGAGGTTGGCGAGCAGATTGTTACGCTGTTCGCTGGCAACGAGGGCTTCCTGGATGACCTGGAGATCGCCGACGTGCTGCCTTTCCGTGCCGAGCTCATCGAGTACATGGACAATGGCTTTGGCTCGCTGCTCGACAAGGTTCGCGCCAAGAAGATCGATGATGACACCAAGGCTGAGCTCTTGCGCGTCATCGGCGACTTCAAGCAGCAGTTCATGGCCAAGCACCATTCGGATGTTTCTGGATCAGAGGAGAACTAAGCCCCATGGCCAACCTTCGCGACATTAAGAAGCGAATCTCCTCGGTTACCACGACCAAGCAGATCACGCGCACGATGGAGATGGTCTCTACGGCCAAGATTCGTCGTGCCCTCNNNNCCGAGCCCTATAAGGAGGCGCTGACCGACGTCATGTTGACGGTCGCCGGCGACGCCTCCTGTTCGGGCACCGATCCCATGCTGCAGAAGCATGAGAGTGTCAAGCATGGCCTGATTGTCGTTATTGCCTCGGACCGCGGCCTTGCCGGCGGTTTCAATACGACGGTGGAGCGCACGGCCGAAAAGCTCGCCGCTTCTTGGGCGAACGACGGCATCGAGTGCGAGATCATCGCGTGCGGGCGTAAGCCGGCCACGTATTTCCGTGACCGCGCAAACGTCGTCATGCACTTTGAGGGCAACTCCTCTGAGCCCGATTTCTATCAGGCCCGCATGATCTCCTCTCATATCTGCGATGCGTATCGTGCCGGTGAGCTTGACCGTGTCGAGCTTGTCTACCACCACGCCAAGAACCGCGTGGATCAGGAGCTTCGCGTCGAGCATCTGTTGCCGCTCGACCCCGAGATGATCGCTATGGCCCACGGTCCGCGTAAGAACGAGACCGACGCCCCTAAGCGCATCTCGTCCACGTTCGAGTTCGTGCCCTCTCCCGAGCATGTTCTCGGCAAGCTTGTACCGTCTTATATCCTGACGGTCATCTACCAGGCCCTGATCGATTCGGCGGCTGCCGAGCAGGGTGCACGCCGCAAGGCCATGCACTCCGCGACGGAAAACGCCACCGCGATCATCTCGACCCTTACCCGCACGTATAGTCGCGTGCGCCAGGCTTCGATCACGACCGAGATTAACGAGATCGTCGGCGGAGCCTCAGCATTGGAGGAACAGTAATGGCTAATAACACCGTAAAGCTTGCGGTCGAGGAAGCCACCAAGAAGACGACTGCCGGTGATGGTCGCATCGTGCGAATCATCGGCCCTGTCGTCGACGTCAAGTTTGACGGCGCGGTGCCCCCGATCTACAACGCGCTCACGGTCGAGGCCGAGACCCCGATCGGTCACCTGAGCACGATCCTCGAGGTCGAGAGCCAGCTTCCGGGCGGCGTCGTCCGCACGGTCGCCATGTCCTCGACCGACGGCCTGCAGCGCGGCCTCATCGCCACCGATACCGGTGAGCCCATGAAGATGCCCGTTGGTCCCAAGACGCTCGGCCGCATTTGGAACGTCATGGGCAAGCCCGTCGACGGCAAGCCCATGCCCGAGGTGGAGGAGTTCTACCCCATCCACCATGCAGCGCCCCGTTTCGACGAGCTCACCACCAAGACCGAGATCTTCGAGACCGGCATCAAAGCCGTCGACCTGCTCGAGCCCTACATCCGTGGCGGCAAGACGGGCCTGTTCGGCGGCGCCGGCGTCGGCAAGACCGTTCTGATTCAGGAGCTCATCAACAACCTCGCCCAGGAGCACGGCGGCACCTCGGTGTTCACCGGCGTCGGCGAGCGTACCCGCGAGGGCACCGACCTGTTCCTCGAGATGAGCGAGTCTGGCGTTATCGACAAGACCTGTTTGGTCTATGGCCAGATGAACGAGCCGCCCGGAGCGCGTCTGCGCATCGGTCTGGCCGGCCTTACCACCGCTGAGTACTTCCGCGACCGCGGCCAGGACGTTCTGCTGTTCATCGACAACATCTTCCGCTTCTCCCAGGCAGGTTCCGAGGTTTCCGCACTGCTGGGCCGTATGCCGTCCGCCGTTGGTTACCAGCCCACGCTGGCAACCGAGATGGGCGACCTCCAGGAGCGCATTACCTCGACCAAGACGGGCTCCATTACCTCCGTCCAGGCTGTCTACGTCCCCGCAGACGACCTGACCGACCCGGCGCCTGCCACGACGTTTACGCACCTCGACGCCACCACGGTTCTTTCGCGTAGCATTTCGTCGCTCGGCCTGTTCCCGGCTATCGACCCGCTCGCATCTTCCTCCGACGCTCTCGATCCCTCGATCGTCGGCGAGGAGCACTACCGTGTCGCCGTCAAGGTCCAGGAGCTCCTGCAGGAGTACTCCGACCTTCAGGACATCATCGCCATTCTGGGTATGGACGAGCTGTCCGAGGAGCAGCGCCTTACGGTCAACCGTGCCCGTAAGATTCAGCAGTTCCTCTCGCAGTCCTTCCACGTCGCGGAGAAGTTCACCGGCAACCCCGGTGTCTACGTCCGCGTCGAGGATACCGTCCGCTCTTTCGCCGAGATTGTCGACGGCAAGGCCGATGACCTGCCCGAGCAGGCTTTCCGCTATGCTTCCACGATTGAGGACGTGCGCGAGCGCGCCCGCAAGATGGGGGAGAAGTAGGTTATGCGTATCCGCATCGTGTGCCCCGTGAGCTGCGCCTATGAGGGCGACGCTGCGTTTGTGTCGATTCCGTCCACGGATGGCGAGTTTGGCGTTCTGCCTGCTCACTCCAGCGAGATCTGCACGATCGACCGCGGTTACGTTCGCGTTTCCGATAAGGCCATGGGCACTGTCGACCACACGTTTGCCGTGGCCGGCGGCTATGCCCAGGTTGCGGACGATGTCGTGACCGTTCTCGCCGAGCGCGCTTGCGATTTGGCGACCGTCGATGCCGACAAGCTTAAAGCTGATATTCAAGGTTTTGAAGAGAAGCTGGGTAATTTGTCGGAGGATGATGCACGCCGCGCCTACCTCTATAATGAAATCGCATGGTGTAAGCTCAAGCTTGCCCAATAGTCAAACGATTTAGCGTTCGACCATTTGCGAACACATCATGCCCGGGATGGCCCAGCCACCCCGGGCATGCTTTTTGAAAG
>MNQC01000107.1:4654-7162 GCA_001915225.1 Collinsella sp. 60_9 | reverse complement strand
CTTTTTGAAAGGGTAGACCTTGGATATTATCCGCGTTGAGGGTGGCCACGCCATCGGAGGCTCCGTGCCCGTCTCGGGTGCCAAGAACTCCGCGCTCAAACTCATGGCGGCAACGCTTCTGGCGCCGGGCAAGACGACGCTGCAGAACGTGCCCGATATTTCCGATGTTCACGTGATGGGCAAGGTGCTCAAGGGCATGGGCGCTACGATCGATGTTCTCGACGAGCACACGCTCGAGATTGATACCTCTCAGGTCGATTCTTGGGAGGCCCCCTACGAGCTCGTTGCCAAGATGCGTGCTTCCACCGCCGTGATGGGACCCCTGCTGGGTCGCTTCCATCGCGCCAAGATCGCCATGCCGGGCGGCTGCAACCTGGGTGCTCGCAAGATCGATATGCACATTCTTGGTCTTGAGGCCCTGGGCGTTGAGTTCGATACCGCCCACGGTTACATCAACGCTAATGCGCCCCAAGGTCTGCGCGGTACCACCGTCACGCTCGAGTTCGCCAGTGTCGGTGCGACCGAGAACCTCATTATGGCATCCGTGCGCGCGCAGGGCACCACGGTTATCGACAATGCCGCCCGCGAGCCCGAGATCGTCGATCTCGCCAACATGCTCAACGAGATGGGCGCCAAGATTGTTGGCGCCGGTACGCCTGTCGTGACCATCGAGGGCGTGGAAGAGCTGCATCCTGTTACCCATCGCGTGGTGGGCGACCGCATCGAGGCCGGTACCTTTATCGTTGCCGGTGCGTTGATGGCCGACGATCGCGGTGTCGATATCACGGGCTTTTGCCCCATTCACTTGGGCATGGTGCTCAAGAAGATGGAGCTCATGGGTATCGACTGCGAGCGCGTCGAGGATGGAGCCGGTCGACATCCAAACGCTTCCGTTTCCCGGCTTCCCGACGGACATGCAGGCGCAGATTATGGTACTCTCCGCCCTTGCCGACGGCAGTTCCGTTATTACCGAGAACATCTTCGAGAATCGCTTTATGTTTGCCTCTGAGCTGGTGCGCATGGGTGCCGACATTCGTATCGAGAGCCATCATGCCATGATTCATGGCGTCAAGGGCTTCTCGGGTGCACAGGTTACCTCGCCCGATCTGCGTGGCGGAGCGGCCCTCGTCGTAGCGGGCTTGATCGCTGACGGGACGACCGAGGTTTCGGCTATTCATCACATCAAGCGCGGCTACGAGCAGTTTGTCGAAAAGCTGCGGGCGCTCGGCGCGCATGTCGAGCATGCTACCGTCCCCGATCCCGTCATCTACTAATACAGGTTGCCTATGTTTAATAAAAAGCCTCTCGCGGATACCACCGCCCGAAGACCCTCAACTGGTGCGCAGGCCAAGATCTACAGTCGCGATAACGTGGCTCGCTATTCCGAGCGCGCTCGTCAACGTCGTCGTAGCCACACGATTCGTCACGTCGCGCTCATTGTCGTGCTTGGCGTGCTGCTGAGTGCCACTACCGCTGCCGGCCTGTGGTTTGCCACCATTATGGGCAAGCTCGGCGATTCTAATGTCATTACCGACAATCTGCGTCGGGTTCTGGTTGACACCGATGAGGCAAAGGATCCGTTCTACGTGCTGCTTCTTGGCACCGACGGCCGTCCGGGCGAGGATACGTACCGTGCCGACTCGATTATCCTGGCACGCATCGACCCCACGCAAAAGCAGGCGACGCTCATTTCCGTTCCGCGCGACACCAAGGTCGAGTACAAGGGCGAGACCATGAAGATCAACGCCTGCCATACCGTTGGCGGCGCCGAGGCCATGGTCGAGGCGGTCAACGAGCTGTGCGGTGTTCAGATTTCCCACTATGCCGAGGTCAGCTTCGACGGTATGCAGGCGCTGATTGATTCGGTTGGCGGTATCGACATTAACGCAACCGATGATGTTGACGACCCCGAGCACCTGGATATTAAGATTACCGCTGGCCAGCAGCATATGGACGGTGCCACCGCCCTTACCTATGCCCGCTGCCGCTACACCTATGCCGACGGCGATTACACGCGCATGCGCCACCAGCGTCAGGTGCTTGGCGCCCTTGCCAACCAGATTCTCAATAACTTCGATGCCACGAAGATCTTTGGCCTGGTTAATTCGCTGTCCGATATGCTTGTAACCGATATGAGCGTTCAGGATATCGTGGCTACGGTCAACGCCATGCGCGGTATGGATGTCGACGGTATCTACTCGGCCAACCTGCCCTCGTACGCCGACGACAGCACCATGATCGACGGTGTGAGCTACGTCTTTGTCTACGAGGACGAGCTCAAGGAAATGATGGAGCGCGTCGATGCCGGCAAGGATCCCAAGGGTCCCAACACCATGGGTCTTTCCGACGGTTCCAGCTCTACGATTGGCGACCTGAACAACAACACGTCTGACGACTACGCAAACGGTACCGCAACCTCATCGATCAGCTCTGACGATTCCGATGACTCAAGCGATTCGAGCGATTCGGACTACTACGAAGAGCCCACCGGCGACGGCAACGGCTACG
>MNQC01000107.1:840-4615 GCA_001915225.1 Collinsella sp. 60_9 | reverse complement strand
CGCATTTGGACAATCTGACGTTCAACTTCAAGGGCGCGACCAGAAGGTCAGCGCCCTTTCGTTTCACGTCACCTTGTCTCAAATGCGACCCGCTCGCTGCCCGTCCTCAACCTGCGACGTTAGTCATTGGGGACGTTCTTAAACGACTGGTCAAAGGGGACACTCTTGATGCACTTGGCACTTGGGGACGTTCCTTTTGTGCCGGCAGTTTGGGACACTCCTTGCGTTAAGAGGCTGGCGTGCGTCAACCTATTCTCGTTGCAGTAAAAAAATCGCCCCGTTCTTGGTTGAGGACGGGGCAATTCATCTTTTGGACTTGTGCAGCCAGGCCTATGCAAAGCGGGCGACGAGCTCCTGGAGCACGTCGGTCATCTTGACGAGCGAACTGACCGGGACGAACTCGTTGACGCCGTGGTAGCAATAGCCGCCGGTGGAAAGGTTGGGGCAGGGCAGACCGCGGAACGACAGCTGCGCGCCGTCGGTGCCGCCGCGAATCGGCAGCACTTGGGGCTCAACACCGCAGGCAAGGTAGGCTTCCTTGGCAACATCAATAAGCTCGGGATAGTCACGAACGATCTCGGCCATATTTCGATACTGCTGCTTAATCTCGACCGTCACACGCTCCTCACCCAGACGCTGGTTGAGCATCGAGGCGGCGGCATCAATAAGGTCGAGTTTCTGCTGGAACTTGGCGGCGTCATGGTCGCGGACGATATAGCGCGCTGTGGCGTGATCGACGGTTGCAGATACACCCTCAAGGTGATAAAAGCCCTCGTAGCCTTCCGTATACTCCGGGCGCTGCGCGTAGGGGAGCAACGCGTTGAAGTCGCAGAACAGATTGCCTGCGTTGACCATACGGCCCTTGGCGTCGCCCGGGTGGATGGACTGGCCCTCAAAGCGGACGGTCGCCTCGGCGGCGTTAAAGCACTCCCACTCCAGCTCGCCGATGGGGCCGCCGTCGACCGTGTAGGCGTACTTGCAGCCAAAGGCATCGATATCCAACAGCTCGGCTCCGTGGCCGATCTCCTCGTCAGGGCAGAAGCAAATGCCGAGTGTGGGATGGGGCAGAGAAGGGTCCTGAGCGATACGCGCGACAAGCGACATGATCTCGGCGACGCCTGCCTTGTCGTCCGCGCCCAGCAGCGTGGTGCCATCGCTGCAGACCAGGTCCTCACCCGCGAGGTCAGTCAGGGCGGGAAGCTTGGCGGTACCCATGGCAACGGGCTTACCGTCAACCGTGCCGCAGACCAGGTCGCCGCCTTCGTAGTGTACGATATGCGGCTTCACGCCGGCGCCCGGTGCAACTTCGGTGGTGTCGAGATGAGCGATCAGGCCCAGGGCGGGCTTGTCCTCAGCGCCCGCACTTGCGGGGATATGCGCGCAGACATAGGCGTGCTCGGTCACGTAGGCATCTTCCGCACCAAGCTCGCGCAGCTCTTCAGCCAGCACGTTGGCAAGGTCAAACTGAACGGCGCTCGAGGGTACCTGGTCGCAGTTTGCATCCTCGGACTGTGTGTTGATCTGGACGTAGCGCAAAAAGCGCTCGAGGACATCGGGGCTCGTGGTGGTGTTTTCCATAATGACCGCTCCAATCTTGGTCGTCGTGTGCAACAAGAACTCTAGCACGGTATGCCACGGCATACCACGACGCTTGGATGGGGTAGAATCAGCCATTGAATGCAGAAGGGACGGAAGATCATGGATACGACAATTAGCTCGCGCGAACTACATCTGACGGTGGCGAACGAAGACTACTTGGAGTGCATGGTTCGCATTGAAAGCGAAGAGGGGGAAACCACCGGCGTGCGATCGGTCGACATCGCGCAGCGCCTTGGCGTCTCCAAGGCATCGGTCAATAAAGCGGTTTCGGCGCTCAAGGCATCCGAGCTTGTCGAGCAATCGCACTACGGCAAGGTAATCCTGACCGATCGCGGCCGCGAGGTTGGCACGGCTATCTGGTACCGTCATCGCCTCATCCGTACGTTTTTGGTTCAGGAGCTCGGTGTCGAATTTGAGCGAGCCGATTCCGAGGCCTGCATGATGGAGCATGCGCTATCCGAGGACACGATGAGCCGCTGGCTCGCCTATCTCGAAAAGCAGGGAATCAGCGTCGAGGAATAGCGGGATATATATGGATACGAGTTATTACAACCGCTTTGGTGCCGAGGAGCTTGCGCGCCGCTTGTCGAGCGAGACCTTGTTGGCGCAGGGCCCCATGGGCAGTGTTTTGTTGAGTGAGTACGATGCCGCCGACATTCCACCGGCGTTTTGGAATCTGGCAGAGCCGCAGACCGTTTCTCGTATCCATCGCTTGTATGTCGCCGCCGGCGCGCAGGTGCTCATTACCAATACCTTTCAGGCATCGAGCTATGCCCTCAAGCACGACCAGATTGCGCCGTCCGTGGCGGAGGTCAATCGCGGGGCCGTCGACGATGCCCGCCAGGCGCACCCTCAGCTATTGCTGGGCTCGATGGGCCCGATCGGTATTGAGTGGTTTGCCGAGGACTCTGTCGAGTATCGTGAAATCCGCGGCATTGCGCGCGAACAGGCGCACGCCTTGCTCAATGCTGGTGTTGACGGTCTGCTGATCGAGACGGTGACGTCTATCCGTAATCTGCAGCCCATGCTTGCCGGCGCCCGAGATGCCGCCGACGGCATGCCTGTTCTAGTGAGTTTTGTCGTTGACGATAAAGGCGACCTGCTGGGCGATGGCCTCAACATCGAGGCAGCCGTTTTGTACGCCGAAAAACACGGCGCAAACTCGGTTGGTGTTAATTGCTGTTCGCTTGCGGCCGCGAATGCGGCGGTGCCCAGGATGGTTGCATCGGCGACTACTCCCGTTACGGTGCGTCCCAACGTAGGCGATCCGGTCCAGACTCAGGATGGCCCCGTATGGCACGAGAATCCCGAAGCTTTCGCGCGCGCATGCATCGAATGGAGACATGCCGGCGCCGCAATGGTGGGCAGTTGCTGTGGAACCACGGCAATCACTACGGCAGCGATGGCCGAGGCGCTCGATATATAAAGGGCAAAACCGCTCCATACGGGGCGGTTTTTTTTTATTGCTTGCATGTCCTCGGCAGCATTTGCCCAAATGGTGAATGCTGGTGCCGGCAGGTTGCTGAGTGCGTGTTGCGGGTATACCTCACGCGTACCATGATCCAAACACTGTGAGGTGTCTGCGCGTGTGCGCGATAATTCATTTTGGAACTGACGGTTGGCGCGCTCGCGTCGATGAGGACTTCACTGCCGATAACGTTGCCCGTATCGCCGATGCCGTCGGCGAGTTGTGGCAAAAGACCAATCCGGGCAAAACGGTATATATAGGGTTCGACACCCTGTTCCGACCCCTGCCCTTACGTGGGCGGCGGCTTATGACGGTGGGGCGTGCGGCGCGCTCATGGTGACGGGGTCCCATCATCCGCAGGGTTATCTGTGCCTCAAGATTCGCATGGGTGACGGCTCGACCGCCAACCAGGATGTCATCGAAGAGCTCGAAGAGACCATGGCTCCCGAGCCAATGGGGATCGAGGGGCAATATCGCACCGCGGATATCATTCCTGACTATATGCAGGCGGTGGCATCGTTTGTCGATGCCGAAGCCATCCGCGACGCGCACCTGCGCGTGGTTGTCGATCCCATGGGCGGCGCAGCCCAGGGCTATCTAGCCGACTTGCTGCGCGAGCTTGGCGTTGAGGTGCACGAGATTCACGCCGGGCAGGCGTCTGACCAAGAAGATATCTGCCCCGACCCCGTTGAGCCTTGGGTGGACGCT
>MNQC01000107.1:0-829 GCA_001915225.1 Collinsella sp. 60_9 | reverse complement strand
GTTGACGAGCGCGGCAGATATATACATCCGCATCAGATCATGGCGCTCGTTTTGGGCGACTTGGTTCAATTTCGTAATTTGGAGGGGCGCGTCGTCGTCAATCTTTCGTGCTCGACGCTCGTGCGTCGCATTGCCGAGGCGCTTGGCTGCCGCGTGACCGTCAAGCCAGTCGGTTTCAAATATATAGCGGCAGAGATGAAGAAGGGCGGCGTCCTCATGGGCGGCGAAGAAGCCGGTGGTATCGGCATCGCCGCGCATATGCCCGAGCGCGATGGAATCCTCGCCTGTCTGATTCTGTGTGAGCTTATGGCAAAGACGGACGCGCCTTTGGGCGTTCTGGTCGACCAACTCGAGGACAGTTTTGGTAAGACGAGTTACGGTCGACGCGATTTGCGCCTTGAGGCCGAAGATGCCGAAACGTTACGAACCCTGCTGCCGGGCGTAAACCCGAAGTCGATTTGTGGCAAGGTGCCGCAAAACGTTAGTCATATGGATGGCTTGCGTTTGGCATTCGAGGATGACACGTGGCTGCTGGTCCGTCCTAGCGGGACCGAACCAGTGGTGCGCGTCTACGCCGAGGGGTTCTCGGTGGAAGAACGTGATGAGTTGCTCGATGCTGGCTGTGCTTTAGCTAGGGGGACGTATCCGCTTTAACCATGAGACTGCCTTATATAAAGAGATGCTCGGCGAGCGGTAGTTAACGGCTGGCAAACGTTAGTCGGATCACAAGATGTGTAGGAAATGTGTACGCCCAGATTCCCGCCCCCGGGGCCCCTCCGGTCTGGCAATATATCTCCTTGCCGCGCGGCCCGGTCGGACCGGATGAGCC
>MNQC01000106.1:0-31972 GCA_001915225.1 Collinsella sp. 60_9 | reverse complement strand
GATGATTTTTGAGGGTAAACTTACTGCTGGTCATGCACGTGCGATTCTTGCAGTTCCCTACGAGGATGCTCGAATTCGACTTGCAGAGAAGGTTGTTGCAGAGGGGCTTTCCGTAAGAGCGACAGAAAATCTTGCTCCGTTGTTTTCTGCCGGAGAGACACCTAAGACGCCGAGGCCCGCAACCCCTCAGTCTTTTAAAAAGGCAGCCCGCGTGCTTCGTCAGGTTTTTAATACCAACGTGCGTGTGAAGAGCTCGCGTGGAAAGAATAAGATTGAGATTGAGTTTAAAGACGAGGAAGAGCTCTCTCGTATTCTTGGCGAAATGATTCAGTTTGATCAAGGAGGCCAAGATGAGGAATAGAATTTTAACTGCGATTGCATTGGCGACGACTGTCGCGGCTGGTGCCTTTGCTGGCTATAAGATCGCGACAGACGATGAACTTCGAGGTCGTTTGCTTCGTAGTGCGCAAGATATTATCGATACATCCAAGAAGAAAATGGATGTTATGACAGAAGATGTTGCAATGCGTACTGCTCAGGTAACGAAGAATCCCAAGATTAATCAGGGTTGGGTCAGCAACCAATGGGAAAATGTAGGCTATTAGGTACCTAACAATTACTTAGCATATTGTGATGGGTCCTTGTCTGATTCACGAGACAAGGACCCCTTATTATGGCCGTAAAAATGGGACCAGTAGCAGCTGATTCAAAAATAAGGTCAATAAATGAAACGACCCCGGTTGCATATCCTGCAACCGGGGTCGTTCGATGTTTCACATGAAACGTTTTGGGTGCGACTCCCCTATGCGTTCTTCTGAACTTTGAAGCGCTGCTTCAGCTGTCCGCAAGCGGCGTCAATATCGTTACCACGGGAGTTGCGAATCGTTGTCTCGATGCCACGGGACTCAAGGCGACGCTGAAGATCCTCAACCTTATGAATCGGCGACGGCTTGAGCGGGCTACCCTCGATGTCGTTAAGCTGAATGAGGTTAACGTGGCACAGCGTTCCCTCACAGAAGTCGCAGAGCGCCTGCATTTCCGGATTCGTATCGTTGACGCCTTCGATCATGGCATACTCATAGGTTGGGCGGCGGCCGGTCTTCTCGGTGTAGAGCTGAAGCGCTTCGTGAAGGCGAAGCAGCGTGTACTTCTTAACACCGGGCATGAGCTTATTGCGCGTCGACTGGATGGCGGAATGCAGTGAAACAGCAAGCGTGAACTGCTCGGGGATGTCGGCAAATTTGCGAATACCGGGAATAACGCCACTGGTAGAGACGGTGAGGTGACGAGCGCCGATACCGATGCCATCGGGGTCGTTGAGGATTCGCAGCGCCTTGAGAACCTCGTCGTAGTTGGCAAACGGCTCGCCCTGGCCCATGAAGACAACGCTCGTGGCGCGCTCGCCAAAGTCGTTGGATACATGAAGTACCTGGTCGACGATCTCTTGAGCGGTCAGAGAGCGCTTGAGGCCGTTGAGACCGGTAGCGCAAAAGGCACAGCCCATGCCGCAGCCTGCCTGGGTGGAAACGCAGACGGAAAGCTTGTTACGACGGGGCATGCCGACAGTCTCGACGGAAACGCCGTCGTGGTATTCGAGCAGATACTTGCGCGAGCCATCTTTGGAAACCTGCTTGGTGAGTTCAGTGGGCGTGTCAAAGGCAAAAGCCTCTTTAAGCTGCTCGCGGAAAGCCTTGGGAATGTTGGTCATATCGTCAAACGAACAAACGTTCTTCTCGAAGACCCATTCAATGAGCTGCTTCGCGCGGAACGCGGGCTGGCCAAGTTCGGCCACGAGCTCGCGAATATCGTTTTGGCTCAAGTCGCGAATGTCCTGAGATTTAGTCCTGGGATTCATGGAAGCCTTTCGATTTTGGGGAAACGTAGAGGGTATCGCTACAATATGGTATCAGCTGCAGAAATTATAGAGGAGGAGTCTGCCCATGCCGGGTAAAAGCCTAGAGAACATGCACGTAGCGGTCTTGGCGGGCGGTCATTCCGCTGAGCGCGAGATCTCGCTCAATTCGGGAAAGAACGTTGTGGCGGCACTGAAGGAAGCCGGCTACACCTCGGTGGAGCTGCTCGATACGGCCGCTGATGACTTTATGGTAACCATGGCAACCGGCGGCTTTGACGTGGCGTTTATCGCCATGCACGGTGCCGGCGGCGAGGATGGTGCCATGCAGGGCGCCATGGAGACCCTGGGTATCCCCTACACGGCCTCGGGCGTGCTTGCTAGCGCCTGCGGTGCCGACAAAGAGGTCTCTAAGCTCCTGTACGCCAAGGCGGGCATTCCCATTGCCCCCGGCCTTGCGCTCGAGGTGGGCGATGAAATCGATATCGATCATATCGTCGAGGTTTGTGGCGAGCGCAGCTTTGTGAAGCCGGCCGTCAACGGTTCCAGCTATGGCATTTCCCTGGTCCATGAGCCCTCCGAGCTGCCCGCGGCAATTGCCAAGGCGTTTGAGTACGGCGACAAAGTGCTGGTCGAGAAGTGCATCGAGGGTACCGAGATCACCGTCGGCGTGTACGGCGAGGACGACGTGCGCGCCCTGCCGATTGTCGAGATTCGCAAGCCCGAGGACTGTGAGTTCTACGATCTGGACGTGAAGTATGTCGACCCTACGGACATCCATCGTATTCCGGCGCAGATTTCACCCGAGAATTACGCTCGCGCTCAGGAGCTTGCCTGTGCTGCTCACAAGGCCCTCGGTTGCCTGGGCATCTCGCGCAGCGATTTTATCGTGAGCGAGGACGGGCCCGTCATCCTCGAGACCAACACCATTCCCGGCATGACCGATACGTCGCTGTATCCGGATGAGATTCGCCACACAGACGACATGACGTTCCCGCAGGTCTGTGACAGCCTGATCCGTATGGGCCTTCGTCGAGCGGGCATTGCATGCTAATCGAGGACGCGGTTTCGTCAGGAACGCCGCAGTTTGTCATCGACTCCTATGCCACGCTTGCCGAACGCGCCAAAACGCAGTCCTTCGGCCTTATCGAGGAAGATGTGATTGTCCTCGATACCGAGACCACAGGTCTTTCGGTGCAGGACAACGAGCTGATCGAGATCTCGGCGGCCCGTCTTTCGGGCCGCGAGATCGTCGACCGCTTCGATACCTTCGTGCATCCCAAGCAGCTAATTCCCGCCGAGATTACCGAGCTCACGAGCATTACAAATGCCGATGTGGCAGATGCCCCGTCGGCCGCCGAGACCGTCGCCGCTCTCGCCGATTTTGTCGGTGGTTGCCCGGTGATCGCACATAACGCCACGTTCGATCGCTCGTTTATCGAGTCGGTCAAAGGCGGCGTCAACGTGAGCGATATCTGGATCGATTCGCTGGCGCTGTCGCGCATCGCGCTTCCGCGCCTGGCCTCGCACAAGCTGTCTTTTATGGCCGATCTGTTTGGCTGTGACTCGGTATCACACCGTGCCAATGCCGACGTCGACGCCCTGTGTGGCGTATGGCGTGTGTTGCTCGTGGCGCTCACCGACTTGCCCCAGGGCCTCATGGCGCGCCTAGCCGACATGCATCCGGATGTGCCTTGGTCCTATCGTCCTATCTTCTCATTCTTGGCGGGGCAGAACCCTGGTTCTATCTTCTCTCTCAGCGCCGCTCGTGCTGACGTTCTCAAGGCCGATCGCGCCGACGATCGGGTGGACGCCGACGAACTGCCGGTCCTCAAGATGCCGAGTCGTGAGGAGATTGAGGCAGACTATGCGCCGGGTGGCCTGGTCAATCGCATGTATCCCACTTACGAGCCGCGTGATGAGCAGATCGCGATGGCGCTCGAGGTCCGCGATGCGCTGGTCACGGGCACACATCGCGTAATTGAGGCGGGCACGGGCGTCGGCAAATCGATGGCCTATCTGGTGCCTTTTGCCGAGGCAGCACGCCGTAACAACATCACGGTTGGTATTGCGACCAAATCGAACAATCTTGCCGACCAGCTCATGTACCATGAGCTGCCAAAACTTGCCGAGCAACTGGACGGTGGTCTGTCATTTTGCGCTCTCAAGGGCTATGACCACTATCCGTGCCTGCGCAAGCTTGAGCGCATGAGCCGAGGCCAGGTCGAGATTACCACCAAGCGCGATCCGGCGGACACGCTCACGGCGGTCGCGGTCATTATGGCGTACGTCTGCCAATCAGCCGATGGCGACCTCGACTCGCTCGGCATTCGGTGGCGCAGCGTCAACCGTCCCGACTTTACGACGGCCTCGCGCGAGTGTGCTCGTCGCCTCTGCCCGTTTTTCCCTGATAAATGTTTGGTCCACGGCGCTCGCCGTCGTGCGGCGCATGCCGATGTGGTGGTCACCAACCATTCCCTGCTGTTCCGCAATGTCGCGGCCGAGGGCAGGATTTTACCTCCGATTCGTCATTGGGTAATCGACGAGGCCCATTCCATCGAGCGCGAGGCGCGCCGCCAGTGGGCGCGCGTGGTGTCGGCGGACGAATCACGCGTTCTGTTTGAGCGCCTGGGTGGCTCGAGCACCGGCGCGCTAAGCCAGGTTTCCCGTGATTTGGCAACCTCCGAGGGCTCTACGCTCTATCTGGGCCTTACTGCCAAGGCGACGTCGACGGTTGCGCGCGCGAGCATGGCAATCGCCGACGTGTTCGATGGCGTTCGCGAGCTCGGCCGCCGTGCGCGTGGGGGTTATGACAATGCCAATCTATGGATTGGCCCCGAGCTGCGCGAATCTGACGACTGGCATGATTTCTTACAGTCGGCCTACACTGGCATCGACGCATTGGAACAGGCTGACAAGAGTGTCGACGCGCTGGTGCAAGCCGTCGCCGCCGACAAGCCCGAGGTTGTTGTTGACCTGGGTGATATCTCGCGTCGCCTGCACGAGCTGGTCGAGAACCTCAAACTCATCATTGATGGCACCGATGAACACTACGTGTATTCGCTGCAGGTCAATCGCAGGCTGCGTGCCGGCGGAGAGTCGATGACCGCAGAGCGCATCGACATTGGCGAGGCCTTGGCAACCGAGTGGCTGCCCGAGGTTCACACGGCTATCTTTGCCTCGGCGACTATGACGGTGTCCAAAAGCTTTGAACACTTTAACCATGCGGTCGGCCTCGATCGCATCGGTGCTTCAACATCCTCATCGCTGCACTTGGACTCGAGCTACGACTTCGATTCGAACATGGCTGTAGTCGTTGCGGGCGATATCCCCGATCCGCGCGATCGCGAGAGCTATCTTACGGCGCTCGAGCGCGTGCTGGTCGACGCCCATCTTGCCATGGGCGGATCGGTGCTCACACTGTTCACCAATCGGTGCGACATGGAAGACCTGTACGCCCGCGTTGAGCCCAAGATGGCCCGTGCGGGTCTGGAGCTCGACTGCCAGCAGCGCAACTCATCTCCTCGTCGCCTGCGCGACCGGTTTATCAACGAGCCGACCTCGTCGCTTTTTGCGCTTAAGGCCTTCTGGGAGGGGTTTGACGCCAGCGGCGAGACGCTGCGTTGCGTCATCATTCCCAAGCTGCCGTTCTCGAGCCCCACGGACCCGCTCTCGTGCGAGCGCAACCTGCGCGAAGACCGCGCTTGGGCGCGCTATTCGCTGCCCGAGGCGGTGCTCGAGGTTAAGCAGGCGGCCGGCCGCCTTATCCGCTCGTCGACCGATTGCGGCGTGCTGATTCTGGCCGACCCGCGCCTGGTGACGAAGGGCTACGGAAAGAAGTTCTTAACGTCGCTGCCCACGAGCTCCTACCAGCGCATCGAATCGGCGCAGATCGGTCACTATCTGCAACTGTGGCGCGCACGTCACGAGCGGCGGCGCTAAAGCGGACAGACGAGGGTTTTTGCCATATCGCACAGACGCTTTGACAGGGCGGGGTCATCCAAGATGCGGATGGCTCCGCCCGCTGCGATTACCTGGCTCAGTAGCCAACGCTCGGAGCCGTAATGCACGGTTACCGTTGCCATGTCTGCCCCGCTGCGCTCGATTAGGGTGATGCCGGCCCAGTCCAGATGCTCCGCCATATCGAATGGCATCAAGAGCTTTGCGCTACGCTGCGTCCGGGCAAGGGAATCGTGGAGGGATGCGACGCCCGGTGTGTGAGGCACGACGGAGTCTTCCGTCAAGGTGAGTCCCTCGATTTTATCCATGCGATAGGTGCGCTGCTCATCGATCGCGATGTCCCAGGCAATCAGGTATGTTTGGTCGCCGTTTGCCGTAATGCGCAAGGGGTCGACCAGACGCTCGCGTGGCCGCGCGTCGTCCATCGAGCGATACGAGATGCGGCAACGAACACCGTCCTGAATGGCGCAGCTCAGCTGCTGCCAGTGCGACCCGTGGTTGACGGTGTCAAAGACGCGCTGGTTATAGCCGAGCTCTTCGGGCAGAAGGGCATGTCGAATCCGAGCTGCCGTCTGCGGCTCGATCCCCAACGATTCAAGTTCATGGTTGAGCACGGCGCCCTCGGCGGCACTCAGGCGCAACGGTAGCACGCGCCCGGCGTCACCAGTGAGGGCCACGCGCTCGCCGCGGCATTCGCAGATGATGCGCGCGCCCGATTCTCGGTCCGCGAGCGTCGAGACGATCTCGAGAATCTCGTCGAGCGACGCCCCCGTGATGTCAAAGCGGCTGCAAATCTCGGTTCGTGTCATGCCGCCATCGCCGGCGGCGTAGAGGGCCTCCATGATGTCGATGGCGCGCGAGAGTCTCTGCTCGCTGGTGAGTTTACGCACGGGCATGCTCGTGCACCGTCCTTTCTATGAGGTGGTTCCACGCCTGCTTGAGCGATTTGGGGGCCATGGGCCTCATGCCGTCCATGGCGTGGGCCATGCAAAATGAGGCGGCGGCTTCAAGGTCGCGCACGTCAACGGTCCAGATCCATCCCTCATCGGTGTGTGTGAGCTCACCTCGCCCGCGCGTGAGGCCGTTGATCATATCGATCTGCGTCTGAGGGGCGAACGAGAACGTGGCTGCAACGGGCGGTCGGTCGGCGAAATCGAATTCAAAGAACAGATAGTCGTTGAGATTGAAGTCCGCAGGGATGGCGTAGGCCTTCGAAGGACGCCATGCGCGAACGATACGGTCGCAGCGGAATGTCCTGATGTCGTCGGTGACATTGTCGAGGCCGCAGAAGTACGCCACGCCCTCGCGTTCGAACATGCCGTAGACACAGACGGTACGTTCTTTCTGCTCGCCGCGTCCGTTCTGATATAAAAATCGCAGCGCGCATCGCTCGGCAAAGGCGCTCCATACCGCATCGACGGTGGGAGGGCGGCGGGTCGGTACTTCGTTCACCGCCGACATGCCGGTGAGGTAGGCAATTTTGGAGCGAATATCGGCAAGCGGCGCGGCAAAGGTGGAAGAGCCGGCCGCTAGCGTCTGGTCGATGGCGTTGAGTAGGATATCGGCGTCGTCTGCGGTGATGAGGCCGCCTGCAGCAAACGTGTGCTCGCGGTCGATTGTCCACGAGCTTTCCTCGGTCTCCTGCGCACCGGCGGGGCGAACCTCCTTGATTAAGATGCCACGCTCGAGCAGTTTGTCACGATCGCGCCGAAACTTGCGCTTATCCGAGTCGATACTGCCCGAGCCATATCCCAGGTCAGAATCCAAGACGATCTGCTCGGTCGTCAGCGGTTCGGGGGAGCTGTTGAGCACAAAGAAAAGATTGAGGATGCGCTGAGCCGTTTTATCGAAACCGGGCTCCGAACTTCCCTTTTTAATTGTCGCGGTCGCGTCGCTTGCCGTCATAGAATCCTCGCATTAGAAGGTAGTTTGCTGCCATGATTTTAGTCCGATATGGAGATTAGGCTATATCCTTGTCCGCTCGAGGCGTTAAGATGGCCCGAATTCGGTCGTTTGCGCTCGCTCGGGGTATACTTTCGACTATATACGGTTCTAATGTGCATGCATTGGGCCTATTTGTCGGATTATGGATGTGGAGCGCACATGGCGAACACCCAGAACTATATTAACCACCTGCTGCAGAACACCGGCATTACGCCGGCATGCAGCGAAGAAGAGCGCTTGGCTGCCGAGGATATCGCTCAGATCTTCCGCAACCACGGCTTTGACCCCGAGGTTCAGGAGTTCAATGCCCCGGCGCCCAGTAGATTGGCATTTGCCGTTACCGGTATTCTTGCGTTTGCCGGCGCCCTGCTGATGGGCATCGGCGGCGGTATCGGCTTGGTCGGCACCTTGCTGGCCATTGTCGGCGCCGTTCTTTACGTGCTCGAGCGCACGGGCCACCCCGTGGTTTCGCGCCTGGGCAAGACGGGCGTGAGCCAAAATGTCATCGCCTACCACAAGGCTTCGGGCCCGCTCGCGTCTCCGCGCAACCGCCCGGTGGTCGTTGTCGCACACTACGACTCTCCCCGTGCTGAGCTGCTCGCCCGCGAGCCCTATGCTTCGTATCGTGCGCTCATCGCCAAGCTGTTGCCCGTTGCCACGGTTGCCCCTGCTGCCGTTGCCATCCTGCGTATCCTGCCGCTCCCCGGCGCGCTCAAGGTTCTGCTGTGGATTGTCGCGATCCTCGCTTCCCTCGTTGCACTTGCCAACGCGGCAAACATCATCTCTAACCGCCACGTTCTTCCCTATACGTCTGGCGCGGTGTGCAACAAGTCTTCTGTCGCCGCTATGCTCGGCGTTATGGACAACGTTGCTCCCTTCCAGGGCGAGAACGAGTTTCCCGACGATGTTCCGTTCGATACCTATTTTGGGGAGCAGAAACGTCGTGCCGAGGAAATGGCGCGCGCGGCGGCGGAGTATGCCGCGGCCCAGCAGCAAAACGACTACGGCAACACCATCGAGTACGAAGAGCCTACCTACGCCGAGGACGAGTTCGGTCAGCCGATTGCTCCCGACGCTCAAACCGAACCCGAACAGGGCGAGGCTTTTGACGAGCAGATCGAGGGCTTTGAGGGTGCGTCTGCCGACGAGACGCTGATTGGCGCCATCGTGCCCGAGGATCAGAATCAGGCTGTCCAGGCCGAAGAGTTCAATGACGAGGTTCCCGCTGCTGAGCCGGCGGAGGAGCCTGCCGCGGCCGAGCCCGAGCCCAAGCTCTATCGCAACGCCGCCGGCAACATCCGCTTTGGTTCGGATGCCATCCGTGCGCTCGGAATGCTTCCCGAGTCCTGCGCGCTCGATTACGAGGAGGGCGAGGAGCCGACGTTTGAGCCCGAGCCTGCCCCCGTCGTGGCTGCGCCTGCGCCCGTTGTCGCTGCGGATGATGAGTCTGCCGCGGTTACCGCTGCCGTTGCCGAGCCCGAGGCGGTGTCCGCGATCGATTCCGCGGCAGGACTGGACGTTTTGGCTCCCGCCGCGCCGGCGCAAGACGTTGCGGACGAGTCTGACGACGATTACGTTGAACAGCCGAGGCGCGTGTCTTACGAGAGCGATACTGATTTCTCTGCCGAGATTCCCGCGGCAACGCCCCATGCCGATATTGCATCCGCGTTCTCTTCGATTGGCGCCAGCGCTTCCAGCTTCTTTAAGGGTGCGCTTGCAAAGGGCAGGAAATTTGTCGACGATTTCGAGGAGAAGCGCGCTGCCGCACGCGAGGCTGCCGAGCAGGAGGCTATCGCTCAGCAGCAGGCAGCCGAGGCGGCACGTGAGCGCGCGGCGCAAGAGTTCGAGCAGAACGAGGCTATGCAGTCCGGGCCCGTCGACGCTGCCGAAGCTACGACGTCCTTTGAGTCCCAGCAACCGACGTCAGCGGATGTTGTTGAGGCAACAACGTCTTTCGAGGCTCAGCAGCACGTCGATAGCACCATGTCGTTTGATGCCGCGCAGTTCGATTCCACGATAACGTTTGAAAAGCAAGGCACCGCAATTGCCGAGCCCCTTCCTGTTTCCGATGAGCAGGGCGACGCGGCAGACGATGACGAGCCCATTGATGCTGCCGAAATCCAAGATGCCGCCGAGGACGAGTCCGTCGAGGCCAACTCTGACGAAGAGCAATACGCGGCAGCCGATCAAGGTGATTCGACCGAGGTCGAGCAGGAGGAAGTGCCTGCGGTTTCCGAGACTCCCGAGACGGATGAGTCGAGGCCTTACTCCACGCAGATTTTCACCATGCCGACCCCGAGTGGTTCCGGTGCCACGGTTGCCAATGTCGCTCCCACCCAGGACGAAACGGTCGATTCCCTTATGGCCCAGATTTCCTCCCAGGCATCGCCGCGTCCGCAGATGAATGTTCCCGATCCGGCGTCGGCACCGTCGCCTGCACCTTCCTCGTCTCCGCTGGCTTCGGTCCCCGATCCGTCGCTGCCGTCTATGAAGCAGGCAAACGTTGCGTCTCGCACGTCGCTGTTCGACCTTCCCGATCCCTCTGCCCAGGCCAACGACCCCTTTGCTACTGCCCAGGGTCCCGAACCCACATCGGCACCCGTTGCGCCCCCTATGCCCGTTGCGTCGGGCGCGCAGCCGATCGAGACCATTTCGGCTCCCGCCCCGGCGGCACCCAAGTCTCGTAAGCGCGGCCTGGGTGGCCTGTTCGGTCGTAAAAAGAAAAACGAGCAGGACAGCATGAGTGACTGGCTGGGCGTCGAAGACGATTACGATGCCAAGAAGTCCGGTCGCGGTATCGGTTCGTGGGATAATTTCGAGGACGATAACGATGGCTGGAAGGGCGGCGCTACGTCTTCCGACGGCGCTTCTTCCGAAGATATGCTCTCGGCTGTCGCCTCTATGGGCGATGATGAGCTGCTCGGTCACGATATCTGGTTTGTGGCAACGGGCGCCTCGGATTGTGATGGCGCCGGCATGAAGGCCTTCTTGGCTTCGCATCGCGATAAGCTCCGCGGCGTATTCTTTATCAATCTTGAATCCGTCGGCGCCGGTAGGCTTTCGGTTGTGACGGTCGAGGGCGAACAACAACTGCTCAAGGGCGATCGCCGCATCATGAACCTGGTCAGCAAGGTGTGCAAGTCGTTCCATGTCGATTGTGGCGCGCTCGAGATGCCCTATGCCAAGACCGATGCCTATGCCGCGCTCGAGGCGAGCCGCCGAGCCCTCACCAGTACCGAGGACGACCTGCCCCACAATGTCAACCCGACGAACATTGCCACGGTATCCGAGGTCGTGACCGAGGTTATCCGCCGTTCGTAGACGGAGCTCTAAGGAGTCAACGTGTTTTCGTATATTAAGCGCCATTGGCCTGTCTACGTGATTTTGACCTTGATTGCCATTGCGTTAGGATTTGGGGCTGCCTACATCGTGGGTGCAAAGGGCTCGACCCCCGCCTCCGCAATCAGCGAAGAGGTGGAGCAAGAACAGAGTACGGGTGCCGATGGGATTCCTGAGTCCGAGCAGGCAATCGTTGATGGTGGATCTTCGTCTGCAGAGTAGATACGGCGATTTACATGATTGAAAGCGGGCGAGCCAGGGGACTGGCTCGCCCGCTTTTTCATCGCGCTAGCGCTTCTTTGGGATCGACCTAAGGCGAGCGAACCATAGGGCTGCGGCACCCGAGGTCAGGAGCGCGGTGATGCAAGCGGCGATGGGAACTGATCCTGTTGCCGGTAGGTCCTGCGGTAGGGTACAGCGTTGAATAACGCTGTCCTCGTCATGTGACTCAAGTTTATCGCCGCCACCATTGCGGCAAAGATCGACGCGCGCGCTGTTGGTGAGTGCGGTTTGGGGCGTATAAGCCGACGTCGCCTGCATGTGCACGATTGCGCCCCGAGCGTCTGTGCCAAGGATTGCTTTGGCATCGTCAAGGTCGTCGTGCTCATCTTTGAGATCATCGCGGGTCCAAGAATCCGCATCGCTTCGAGTCGTAAAGCCGGCGGCTACCGCACCGTATTCAATGCGAATGCCCGTTACGACGGTATTGGACGCAAGGTCGAGTTCTTTCGCCTCGAGTGTGGTGGATTCCGTGGTCGAGACATCCGCCTTCCAGAGGTGCCAGCCGTCGTAATCGACGAGGCGGCAATCCTCACCCAGACTTTCCTTTACTTCGTCGGACTCAAGCCAAGGATTTTCGTGCCCATCGTCAAGTGTCGCGTTTGCCGGCTCATCGACGTCTGTCGAGTCCAACGGCGTCGTGCGATACCACACGTTGCACAGACCGTTGAGGTCGCCGATGGCGACGGGGGTTTCGATTGAGACGAATCTCGCCGTATCGTCCTCGGCACACTCAAGATCATCGGTAATTGTAAACTCATCAACCCAGGTAGTTGAATCGTTTCGAGCGTCGATGGTATAGGAGAAAAGCCCATCCGTATTGGTTTGCATCGCGGCACGGTTTTTACCATCGCCGTTAGCCAACAGGCCCTTTTCGATAGGTTGGACAAGTTCCTGACGCTTGTCGACCTGCCCCTTGATCTCGATGGGCGCATCCTTCATCGCGACGGATTGGACTTCTCCCGTATCCTTTATTTCAAACGTTATCTCCTCGGCAAGGTCATAGGTCCGCGGAGACATCATTTCGCGCAACGAGTAGGTGCCGGGTGCAAGATGTTCGACGCGGTGTGGCTTGTCGGATGAGGTCCAGGAGTCTATTTCGGTTTTATCGGGACCATATAAGGTGAGCCGTGCGCCTTCTACTTCCTGCTCACCGCTTGCATCGACCTTGGAGATATCAACCTTGGTGTAATCGTCGGATACGTTAAGCCGTGCTTCTACAACGGGTGTTTTCTGGTCGGCATAAGTAAGGTCGACAATATGGGTTGTCCGATCGAGCAAGAAGCCTGCCGGCGCTTGAGTCTCGACAACCTCGTAGCGTGCGGTGCCAAGTCCCAGCGGGAGGTTGTCCGCGCGTGCTTCTCCAGTTTCATCCGTCGTGATGGTAGCGACAGTCTCACCGTCGAGCGCGGCAATGCTACCGTCGGGGCGCACGATATCACTCGAGGCACGGATCTCAAAGACGGCGCCCGCGAGGCTGCTGCCGTCTATGGCATCGGTTTTAACGATCCTGATGTTTCCGGTCGCGGCGTGGTCATAATACGAGGCGATTGCAACGGGCGTTAGGTTCATGTCGGCGGGTATGTTTACCTCGATCTCCTCGCCGACAAGATAGGGCTCTTTGGCCGAGGTTTCGCGTACATAATAGGTGCCCTGTGACGGTCCCGGTCGCGTCAGTCGTAAAGGTGTCCATTACGTTATGTGTTGGATACCAGCAAGTTTGTGAGACAGATTCGTGATTGCTGTCGAGTAGTTGGAAGGTGAATCCGGCTAGTGGAACAGAAGCGCCTGTTTGGGCATCGCGTTTTACAATCTGGAGATGCGTCGACAGAGCGTGGTTGTCCACGATATATTGAAGCTCGGCGCCGTTGGAAATCTGATTGGCCCCGACGGTCCATTCCCCTGCACGTTTAAAACCCTCGGGGACGGTTTCCGGAACCTCGCGAACCGTGTAGCCGGCACGGTCGTATGGGACGGCTCCGTGGACACCGGCGGGTCGCTTGCCTGCGCCGAACCATGCTTCGGGCTGATCTTTGGTGGAGGCAAAGCCATAGACGTTTGTGGTCAGTGTGCCAACAACCTGCTGAGAGCTGTTGCTGACAACCTCAAAGACAACACCTTCCGCCGGCTGCTCCAGGCCGGATTGGTCGCTATTGCCGTAATCCTTGAATTTGGAAATCTCAAGGTTGAACGCAATGGGGATATCGGAAACGCGAGATTCGATCTCGACCACGCCTGAATCGCCGAGCTGGTCGGCTCCAACGGTATAGGTCCAGCTGTCGTTGGATGGCAGGTAGCCCTCGGGGGCTTTTGATTCGTAGATGGTAAAGGTTCCTAAGGGGACATCGGCGAGGGTGGCCCGACCGCTTTCGTCGGTCGTGAGGATTTGTGCCCATCCAGGGGTTGATTGCGACACACACGTGAACTCTGCTCCTGCGAGTGAAGATCCCACCTGGGGGTCGGCATTCGTCGCGGCATCGAGTTTTACGATACGCAGGTTGATGGTGCCGGGCTGTTCATCAATGGCGACCCGCCCGCCGTCATTCCCCGTGGTAAAGGCAATACGATCGTGGCGGGGGACATAGCCGGCCGGCGCCTTCGTTTCAACTAGGTAGTATGCCGTGTTGGGCAGAAGTGTTGCTTGCGCTCGACCGTTGCTGTCCATCTTGATGGTGCCGACACGCGCGCCGCTGGCGCTCTCAAAAATATCGAATGTTGCCCCGGTAAACTGATAGGTATTGTTTCCGCTGGTAATAACGGTGTTAGCAGACTGCTTTTGGAAGGAAACAGAGACCGCCGGCAGTACATAGAGCATGTCTTGACGTTTGCTGCCGCCCGATACAGCCCCTAGATAGCGTCGCGCGCGGTGCGGAGCGGCTTTGATGCTTCCTGATTTTGCGCTGTCGTGGAGCCACCGCGCAGCCGCCACGACTTCATTGTCGGCGGTAAAGTGTCCGCTCTTGGTTTTACCCTGAGCGGTCGTGTAGGAGTAGGTGCCGTCGACATGGGTAGTGCCGTTGAGCATCCATACGGCAAGCTGGGTGGCGGCGCGGGCGCGATCGGGTGAAAGATGGTAACCGCCAAATGACGTGGCGGTAGGATATCCGTGACAAACGATTGCCGCGAACTCGTCGTCGAGCCACACCCAGCCTTGATCAAAGTTGAGCCATGGGCCGCCTGGCTTGGTGGGGCCGGGGCGCTCCTGGTTCATGCAGTAGGCAATTGAGGCGTCTTGAGCTTCATACTTGCCGATGAAGAAGGGCCCACAATCATCGCTAATAGTGCGGAAGCCGAGCTGGTCATAGCCATCGACGGCAAATGCGGCTCCCGGTGCCAGGCAGCCGAAAAGCAGGAAGAGGAGCAGGAGCAGCGGACCTGTTGCGATTGCGCTGTGGACAGAGTGCGTGGGTGCGTTGGACATGGCTGCTCCTTATCCCTCGTGCGCCGCACGGGGAGGCTGCGACGCGTAGGATGAGGCTACCCCCGAGGTTCATGCGGGTAAGTACCGGGGCCTGACCAAAAGCTTGCCCAATTCCTGACAAATTGAGCTCAAATACAACAATCAAGCAAAAGCGCAGGTAGAAGATAAGGAGAACAGGAAGTCAAAGGTCCTCGTCTCCACAATTGACGCGATTTTCAAACGAATCTCCACAGCTAAAACAAGCATCGCCACCCTTGTATCGAACAAGACAACCGCGTTATACTATCCCCCACATATGCGGGCATCGCCAAGTGGTAAGGCATCAGCTTCCCAAGCTGACACTCGCGGGTTCGAGTCCCGTTGCCCGCTCCAGTAAAAAGCACAAGCACGGCAGCGTTACGTTGCCGTGCTTTTTTCAATAAAGTGCCGGGACTCGAACCCGCCAGGGTGCGAGCGTTAAGCAAACGCGAAGCGTTTGTAGCGAGCAGGCGAAGGCGCCGACAGGCGCCTGAAGCCGGTGCGTATTTGCGAAGCAAATACGCGGACGTCCCGTTGCCCGCTCCATCGAGTACGGGGGGCCTCGGGAACGTCGGGTCCAACCCGCTGTGCCCGTGCGTGTGCGCGGACCGGGTCTGCCGACCGCAGCCGGTGCGTATTTGCGAAGCAAATACGCGGACGTCCCCATGGCCGCTCCTGTTTCAAAATGTTAGGTTAATGCCTGCTGCCCATACTCGCACCCGCGCACGGTACAATGGTTGGGTTACGACCAACGTGCCAATAACCAAAAAGGAGCCGCTATGATCGATCGCTATACCCGCCCGGAGATGGGACATATCTTCTCCCTCGAGAACAAGTATGCCATTTGGCAGGAGATTGAGGTCCTGGCCTGCGAGGCTCAGGCGGAGCTCGGCAAGATCGGTATTTCCAAAGAAGAGGCCCAGTGGATTCGCGACCACGCCAACTTTGAGAAGGCGAAGGTTGACGAGATCGAGGAGGTCACGCGCCACGATGTCATCGCCTTCCTGACCAACATGAAGGAATATATCGACGCCGATGTTCCCGAGGGCGAGCCCAAGCCTAGCCGCTGGGTTCACTACGGTATGACCAGCTCCGACCTGGGTGATACGGCTCTGTGCTATCAGCTTACTCAGGCGTGTGACCTGATTATCGAGGACGTCAAGAAGCTTGGCGAGATCTGCAAGCGTCGCGCCTTCGAGGAGCGCAATACGCTCTGCGCCGGCCGCCCCCACGGCATCCATGCCGAGCCGATGACCTTCGGTATGAAGTTTGGCTCTTGGGCGTGGGAGCTCAAGCGCGATCTCGATCGTCTTGAGGACGCTCGCAAGAACGTTGCCTTCGGTGCCATCTCCGGTGCCGTCGGCACCTACAGCTCTATCGAGCCGTTCGTCGAGGAATACGTCTGCGAGCACCTGGGCCTGGTTCACGATCCGCTGTCCACGCAGGTCATCAGTCGCGATCACCACGCCTACCTTGCCGGCGTGCTTGCCACTACAGCGGCCACCTGCGAGCGCATCGCGACCGAGGTCCGCAACCTGCAGAAGACCGATACGCTCGAGGCCGAGGAGCCCTTCCGCAAGGGCCAAAAGGGCAGCTCCGCCATGCCGCACAAGCGCAACCCCATCACTATGGAGAAGGTCTGCGGCCTTTCGCGCATCGTCAAGTCCAACGCCCAGGTCGCCTTCGACAACGTTGCCCTGTGGCACGAGCGCGACATTTCGCACTCCTCTGCCGAGCGCGTCGCCCAGGCCGATAGCTTCATCGCCCTTGACCACATGTTCCAGTGCCTCATCCGCGTCATCGACGGCCTGCAGCTGTACCCTGCCCGCATGATGGCCAATCTCAACAAGACCCGCGGCCTCATCTTCTCCTCCAAGGTGCTGCTGGCTCTCGTCGATACAGGCATCACCCGCGAGGATGCCTATGCCATCGTGCAGGAAAACGCCATGGCCACGTGGCACGAGGTGCAGGATTGCGTCTCCGGTCCTACCTTTAAGGAGCGCCTCGAGGCCGATCCGCGCTGCACCGTCAGCCAGGAGAAGCTCGACGAGATCTTTGACCCGTGGGACTTCCTCACCCGCATCGACACGGTCTTCGATCGCCTGGAGCAGCTCGAGTTCTAATTGACCGATCGGGGAGGTAGTCAAATCGATCAATTCTCCGCGGCCCTCGTTCGAGTGCGACTTTCCAACACAAGCCCCGCTCGCAGCTCGCTCTGCCAGCGGGGCTTGTGCATGAGCGCACCTAGAAAGCTGGACGTCAGCGATATATGCGCTCAACTGTGCTGCTTGCCGATAATTTGAGACATCTGACAAACATTACCTTGCCGGTAACTGTCGGGGGGGGGGTATCCTTAAGCCAATTTTAAGGTGTGGGAGAATGCTGCGTTTTTTCACGAGAGATTGGACTTAGGGGAATGAGAAAAGGGTTTTGGAGGATAGCCACAGGCATCTGTGCTGCTTTAACGGCGGCAACGTTTGGGCTGACGGTGGCCGCTCCGCATGCGGATGCTGTCATGCTGGAGTCGCAGGACGGTTCCATGGGTGCATCGTTTCTCCCATACGATTCGTCTACAGGCGATGTGTGGTCAGAATTTGATGTCGCTGTTGGACAGACGGTGAAAGGAAGGCTTTCCTTTTTTAATAAAAATCACGAATGGGCGCACATTGACCCTAGCGATATCGATATCACATCGTCTGACGAGGATATCGCTAAGGTAAGTTATGAGTCACATAGTTGGGTATTGACAATTAGCCCCACCAAAGTTGGCACAACGACTATAACCCTGAAGAGCAAGACCGACGAGAGTTTAAACGGTTCTCTTAAGATTAAAAGTGTGGCTAAAGTCAATCCAATTAAGGTCAGTTTCGTTTCTTACGACCAATCTGGTGCGACAACAAACACCGCAACGCTGGGTTACACGGATGATTGTCCGCAAAAATGCGGGAACACGCATTATGCATTACTAGAGGGGAGAGTTGACGTTCGTCCCGTGGACGAGAGCCGTGCGGCCACATATTTTGTTATTAAGGAAGACCCCTCAAAGGATTCCAAAGTCCAGGCAAGGGTGAATTCGAATTATTCATCATATGGAACTTCCGAGCTAAGCGCTTCTTTGCAACTCGAGGCGTTGTCGAAAGATGCTAAAGAGGCCAAGGTTCTTGTCGACTATTGCAACGGTGAAGTTGAGACGAAGAAGCTATGTGATGTTGTAACCGAGAATCAGGAGCCCGGATTCAATGAGCGTGGGAACAAAAAGCAAAAGATGCTGGTTGGGGACAGCAATTATCTGACTGCCATTCTCAACGTTTCTCCAAATGAAGTACTGAAGGCATGCCAGCGCGCACATTGGGGTGCGGACTTTGGCGCTGTAACCTATTCTCTGGAAAGCAACGATGTCGTTGAGCTTATCGGTGGTGAAAACTCGTTTAAGGCAATAAAGCCTGGCACCGTTAAGGCTCATGCTCGTGATGGCCTTGGCAATGACCATCCCTTTGAGATAGAGGTTGTCGACCCTGCGGAAGTGAGCCTTTCGAAGGCTAAGTTTGTGTCGAGCGATTATACATTTCCCTGTGAGGTCAGTTCAGATAGTATATCCAAAGATTGGCTTTGGCTGGAATGTGACAGGGGGTTTGAATATCCAAAGGGCGTGCTGAGTAAAAGCGCTGAGGAATTGATGGACTCCTATGCCGGCGCAAAGTATTCTTTCACTTCAGATAATCCGGATGTCCTCGAGGTAAAAGGACCGATGTTTAATGGTGGCAGTTACTTGGGGTATTTAGTGCCTCATAGTTACGGCGATGCAACGGTTTCAATGTACTTGGGTGGTCGTCTCTGCGACACGATGACCGTTCATGTTGTCAAGCCTGGCGAGGAGCCTGCAAAGACTGCGGTTTCCATTGCGGACAGCTACTCAACCTCCATGGATAAAGGCACGACTCAGCAGCTGAAGGCAAAGGTCTCCCCTGATGACAAGGCCAGCCAAGTTGTTTGGTCCTCTTCCAACGAGAGCGTCCTTACCGTCGACGCTAACGGTCTTGTTACCGCTGTCGGTGACGGTGATGCCACGATCACGGCAACGGTTGATGGGGTCTCTGCAACCACGGATGCGATTACGGTAACCACTCCGGTTGTAAAGGTGTCGGGCGTCAAGCTCAGCGCTTCAAACCTTAAGCTTGCTGTGGGCGGTGAGCCCTCGACGTTGACCGCAGCGGTTGAGCCCGATAATGCAACGAACAAGAACTTGTCCTGGTCGTCGAGCGATCCTACGGTCGCCACGGTTGCAGACGGCGTCGTGACCCCGGTCAAGGCAGGTGTTGCTACGATTACCGTCACCACTGAGGACGGAGAGCATAGCGCCACGTGCAAGGTGACGGTTATTCAGCCTGCTACGGGCATCACGCTCGATAAGCAGAAGGTCGTGCTTGTGGGCGCTGCAACCGAGCAGCTTAAGGCGGCGGTCGTTCCCGCGGAGGCTAACCAGACGATTGTCTGGAAGTCCAGCAACGAAAGTGTCGCTACAGTCGATCAAACCGGAAAGGTGGCGGCTGTCTCCAAGGGCGCCGCAACCATCACCGTTTCGACTGAAGACGGCACCTATTCTCAGGATTGCGCGGTGACCGTCTCTAATCCCGCAACGAACCTTACGGTCGACCAGAGCGTCCTCGGCCTCAAGAAGGGCGAAGAGGGCACCGTGAAGGTTTCTCTTGCTGGAACCCTTGCGGGTGAGGTCGACGAGACCAATCTTGCTCTGGATGACACGGGCGCTTCGAAGGCGTTTAAGGTTGTCGACAACGGTGATGGCTCCTACACCGTTACCGCCCTCAAGACCGGTTCTGGTTCTTTTGTCATCACTGCAGGGTCGCTCTCCCAGACCGTTTCGGTGACCGTGACCAATCCCGCCCAAAAGGTTGAGCTCAACAAGACGAGCCTGTCCTTTACCGTCGGTGATGCCTCCACAAAGCTCTCCGCAACGGTGAGTCCTGCCGATGCAGACGATACGACGGTGAGCTGGACCTCCAGCGACTCGTCGATCGCCACGGTCAAAGACGGCGTCGTGACGCCGCTTAAGGCCGGTACCGCCACGATTACCGCCACCTGTGGCGACAAAACCGCGACCTGCGCCGTTATCGTAGCGGCAAAGACCATTGCAGGCGTTGCGGGTAGCAACGGAACGGACGTTAGCGTAAGCGCCGAGAACAATGTCGCTGCCGGCATTGCCCAGAACAACAGCATCTCTCTTGTGGTCGAGGAACCGACGGATCTTACCGATGCCGCCAATGCTACGATTTCCGGCCTTGAGCAGGGGGCTACCAAGGTTGCCGATAAGCTCGATATCAAGCTTCTCAAGGACGGCGAGGTTATCGAGGACTACGAAGGCATGTCCTTCATCGTCCGTGTCAAGATGACTGCCGCCATGAAGGCGCTCACCAACCTCAAGGTGCTCTACGTTGCCGAGGATGGTTCCACTCAGGCTATGGATACGTGGACCGAGGGCGACTACCTCTGCTTCCGCACGAGCCACTTCTCGACGTACGTGGTGACGGGCGAGGAGGCCAATGGTGAGCCGATTCAGCCTACGCAGCCCGTGACGCCGTCCCAGCCTAGTCAGCAGACGACGACTAAGGTGACCAAAAAGTCTGTTAAGGCTACTAAGGGCGCGCTTGCCAACACGGGCGACCAGGCCCTTGCTGTCGCCTTTATTATGGCCGTTGCCGGCGCTTCGCTGATTGCCTTCGCGCTTATGCGCAAACGTCTCGAGCGTTAGGGTACCCCACTCGTCACCCGCATCGACACGGTCTTCGACCGCCTGGAGCAGCTGAACTTCGAGTAGGGCTAACCTAATTCGACCGCTTGCGGATGCATTTCAACCTTTGGCGCCTTGCCCATCTTGGGTGAGGCGCTTTTTTATCGCCGCATCAGCCCCGGGTATAAAATGAAATCCGACTGCTGTTTCGATGAAGGGAGGCGTGTGCCCGGACGTACCAAGCGAGCCGCCATCGTCTCGCTTACGCTCATACTTCTTGTTGCCGTCTGTGCGGGCGCCCTGACGTATACCGTTCGAAGCAGCTCTTCCTCCCCGAATGAAGCCGACAAAGACCTCCCGGTACTCAAAATCGGCGTTACGGATAACGACCCCTATGTGTATGTCGATACCACGGGCGATTACGCCGGTATCGATATCGACATCGCCCGCGAGGCCTGCAAACGCGCAGGGATCAAGCCGCAATTTATCGACATATCTTGGAATGACCGTGATCGCCTACTCAAAAACGGCGATATCGATTGCCTGTGGTGCGACTATTCTCCCTGTTATCGCGAGGATAAGTATTACTGGGCTGAGCCGTATTTGACCCTGACGGTTTCGGTCGCCGCCAAGAAAACGAGTGGCATCACGTCCTTGGCGCATCTCGATGGAAGCAAGACCATTGCGGTGATTGCGGGCTCGGTGAGCGAACGCCGATTGCTCGCAGGGGATCTGGATATCTCGCCGGACGTGCAAATCAAATCGTATGGTTCTGCCGAACTCTGCAAAGCCGCCCTCGCCAAAGGGTATGTCGACTGTTGGATGGCGGACGTTCAGTCGCTTGATCGACTCGTTGCCCAGTATCCTGGCGTTTATCGTGTGTTCGCCGACAACGTTATGACGGTTGACCTGGGCGTCGCGTTTGATGATAGCTATGAGGGGGAGTACGTCAAAAACCTCGATACCGCACTGTCCGACATGGATCGAGACGGCACGATAGAGCACATTGTGGACAATTACAAGGCAGGAGCGACGACAGGCGGGCGAGGAGCGGAATCATGACAAATGACGAGCGCCGCTTTCGCCGAAAGAGTTTAGCCGCAGTGGGCATCGGCATCGTGGCCAGCGTTGCCCTGCTGAGTCTGCTCTATATGGTTGGCACGCATCGCTGCCTTGATAAAACGCTTGGGTTCGGCCAGGAAACCATGGTGTTTTTAAAAAATGCCTGCGAAAAATATGACCGATATGAACAGGGAAGAAAAACCGAGGCGACGCACAATTTGGATGCGGCGCTCGAGTCGTTTGCGACGTTCTTGCCGCCTGATCGATTTGAAGTCAACGACGATCTGGTCGAGGAATATGTCCATACCGAGAGCCTTTCGGGAATGTTGGTCATGGACGCCGATGGTCATATGGTCGCCCATTACGATATCGACGGCCGCGATCCACTCATGCTGTGGCGAGAGGAGCTGGCCTGTTCGTCGATCGCATCGATGTATCGAGGGTCCAAAGTTTCCTACTCGACCGCTGTCGAGCGCCGCGGTGTCGACTTTGCCGTGAGTGCCGTTCCATAGGGTGATGGGGTGGCGTTGGGGTATCGACCCCTTGGGGCTGAGCCCGCCGATGACTATTCATACACAATCGCCGACGTCCTTGTGAACAACACGTTCCATCAGAGTCCAACAGTGCTTGTGATGCGCGATGCGCAAATCGTTTCTTCAAACGATTCGACCGTCGATATAACCCTTGCCCGGCTTCTCGCCGATAGCGGAATTGACTGGAAAGACGAGGGCGTAACACGTATCGAATATCGGGGGACCACCTTATATGCCGTGCGTGCGGCATATAAGGACTACCGCCTGTTTGCGCTATATCCCAAATCTGAGGTCATGTCTGACAGGATTTCATTTGTCGCCGTCGGCGTCTTGGTGTGCCTTGCGTTTTGGGTCGTGGTACTGTTGGCTCGAAATATCGCTGACCACCGCAATTTGGTCGAAAAGGATAAACAACTCGGCATTATCAATGCCATAAGCGCCATCTACGATTCGACCTTCCTTTTGCATCTTGACACCCTCGAGATCGAGGGAATCAATATGTCGCCGGCGATAGCGAAGATGTTTGCCGAGCATAGCGAGGCATATGACTTTATGGACACGGTCTGCCGGGATATCGTGAGCCCCGAAAGCCGCGAAGCGGTCGTGGGGCTCGTAGATATAAGTACGCTTCGTGAACGCATGGAGGGCGTACCGTACTTGGCTGCCGAGGTGCGAGATTGTCGAGGCACTTGGTACTCGCTACAGGTTGTCCCCCAGCATCGCGATGAGCAAGGCCGCCTGGATTCGGTCGTCGTGGCGACGCACAACATATCGATGGTCAAGCATGCCGAGGAGCTGTCATACCAAGATAAACTGACGGGGCTTCGCAACCGCAACTATCTGGAATCGCGTGGAGATAGCCTGGTAAACGAGGACTTGCCAGTGAGCGTGATTATGGTGGACTGTAATTATCTCAAGCGGACCAACGACATTTATGGTCACGAGATGGGGGATGAACTGCTGCGACGGACGGCGTCCGTGCTGCGGCGGGTGGCTGGTGCGGATTACCTGCCGATGCGCGTTGGCGGCGACGAGTTTTTGCTGGTTTGCCCCCATACTGACAACGAGTCTGCGCTCGGGCTGGAACAGGATCTTCGTCTCGGTCTTGCCGCGGTAAGCGATGAGACCCTGACGGTCAGCGCATCGATTGGCGTGGCGACCGTCGAGACGGCTGGAAATACGCTGGCCGATGTATATCGCGTCGCCGACCACAATATGTATCGGGAGAAGCGCATGGTCCACGCACAGGGTGCGGACTGCTAATCTTGCCCCCGCCAGTCCAAGCATCGTAGGATGTTGAATCGGTGCTTGCGATAATAAGTCGGTCCAGGCGGGGATAATAGACGTCTGAAATTTCTTTCTGAGAGGGGATCTCAATGATTAGTTTTGACTACAAGCCTCAGGGTGTATGCTCTCGCAATATTCACCTCAATCTCTCTGACGATGGCAGCAAGGTGCTGGGCGTCGAGTTTACCGGCGGCTGCGATGGCAACCTCAAGGCCATCTCCAGGCTGGTCGAGGGCGCTCCCGCCGATCGCGTAATCGAGGTTCTCGCCGGTAATACCTGCGGTATGAAAAAGACCTCTTGCGCCGATCAGCTTACGCGCGCTATCGAGGCCGCTCGCGCAGAGATCGCCTAATGAGCATCGCTGATCGCTTTAAGAATGGAATAACGCGTCGAGGTTTTGTGCTGGGTGGCGCCGCTACCGGTGCTGCTGCCGTACTGGCCGGTTGCTCGAAAAAAACGGGCGCGAGTGATGACGCCGCTGGCGAGCCGCAGGTTATCAAGGACGATTCGAAGATTGTCTCGATCACTGATGAGTACGAGGCTGTCGATATCGATCTTGAGCCCGCAGCCTCGTGGACGCTGCCGCTGGGCATATGGAGAAAACAATTATTTGTATCGGACGGGAATATGGAAGCGGCGGACATGAAATCGGTGAATTGCTGGCAAAGCGTACCGGTTATGCGTTTTACGACGTTCGCGCGGGTGATGGCGTGTTCGCGTGGGTCGAGATGAACTTTGCCAATGCGTCCTGGAAACTCTATGCGCAAAACCTTGCAGGCTCCTCCCTTACCGGCAACGCTGTCGAGCTCGACCGCGGTGGCGAAAACTACGATCCGCCGCTCTTCACAGCGTATGGGTCGTCGGTCATCTGGTATAAGATGCCTTCGTCCGGCGGCACCAAGACGAGTAACGATTCGTACTGCTACCGTCAGTCGCCCAGCGAGTCCAAGCCTGAGACTATTTGGAAGTCGACGGGCCGTTTCGCATCCGCCCCGCGTGTGAGCGACGGCATCCTGACCATCTCGCCCCGCGTGCACAATGATGAGGGCGTCTATTACGGTATGACGGCGATCGACCTGACTGACGGCAACAACACGAAGCGAGCTCAGCTGGTGCTGCCTTCGTCGGTTTCGCCTTTCGAGGCCGTGTATATGGGCGACACCTTCGTGTTCTCCATTGAGGCGACGTATAGCGGTGTGGGCAGCCTGGGCAATATGGGCACCTATATCGGTAACGAGGGCGGGCCGTACCTCTTCCTTTCGCGTGAGCCGCTCGCGTGCGCTGCGGGAAGGAAAAACAAATACCTGGTTAAAGTTCAGGCGTCGCATTTTTTGATTGACACTTCGGCTAAGACCTACGGCTCGCTTCTGTCGCCCGACCGAGCCTTGGAGTATGGCGATTATCCTGCTACGGCGGGGAAATCGAACTCGTTCTTAACGTACGCAACGGTGCGTAACAGTCAGGGGATTCCCGAGACGGTTACCGCTCGCTTGTTCTCTCTTTAGTCTCCGAGGGGTTAAAAAGGCGTCGACAGGGGAATAAGCGCGTTGTGACTATGAGTACCGCCCGCCGAGCTATCGCACCCATGCGATACCCGGTGGGCTCAGGTGCGTTAAAATGAGCTTGTTCTTAGCTAATTGAGACAGGGGGGCCGTGTTATGGCTTCAGATGCAAAAAAGATTCTGCTGGTCGAGGATGAGAAGGCAATCCGTGACGCTGTCGCTGCCTATCTCGAGCGCGAGGGCTATTGGGTTGTGGGCGTGGGCGACGGCCAGTCCGCTATCGAGGAGTTCGAGAGGCATCAGTTCGACCTGGTCGTGCTCGACCTCATGCTCCCTAAGATTCCCGGCGAGCGCGTTTGCCGCACCATTCGCGACACCTCGGATGTCCCCATCATTATGCTGACGGCCAAGGGCGAGATCGAGGACCGTATTATCGGCCTCGAGCTCGGTGCCGACGACTACCTGATCAAGCCGTTCTCGCCGCGCGAGCTTGTCGCGCGCGTGCGCGCCTTGTTCCGCCGTGCCCACCAGGCCGATGAGCCGGCCGTCGAGGTGCTCGACTTTGGCGATCTGGTCATTGACATCTCGGGCCACAAGATTTTGGTCGAGGGCAAGGAAGTCGACCTGACGGCTTCCGAGTTCAAGCTGCTCACCACGCTTGCCCGTCACCCCGGCCGCGTCTACAACCGCATGGAGCTGGTCGAGAAGGTGCTCGGCTACGACTTTGAGGGTTACGAGCGCACCATCGACAGCCACGTGAAGAACCTTCGCGCCAAGCTGGGCGACGACCCCAAGAAGCCCAAGTGGCTCTACACCGTCCACGGTGTCGGCTACCGCTTCGAGGCTCCGACCAAGACCGATAAGTCGGACGAGAAATAAAGGAAATCACATATGACACCTGCGCGCTTTGAAATCGGGCAAAAGCATAAGCAGGAGAACGAGGCGGGTTCCAAGGCTAGTTGGAACACGCCTCGTTCCGATTCACGGCCGACGATGAGCTATCCCTCGCGCATGGCCCTGGCCTTTGCCCTGACATCGCTCATGACGGTATTGGTGCTGGTGGGCGTAGTCTCCGTTGTATGGGGCACGGTTTTTACGGATTACACGCGCTCCAATATTGTCGAAATCGCCAATTCCGCTGCCGAAAAGTTGGCAACGTCATATGAGGAAAACGGTTCTTGGACTGCGGGGGAGCTGCGTACGGTCGCGACATCGAGTTTGGTGTCCGACGATCTTGGTATGCAGGTCGTCAATAAAAAGGGCGTCATCGTCTACGACGACTCGTGGCCCTCGGCAAGCGCTACTGCCGATGTACGCGAAAATCAGGCGACGACCGACGATGCGAGCGGAAAGAGGGCATCGCACAGCCCGGTCTCGTCTGCTCCCACCGATTCCAATAGTGTTGCCAACGTTGAGATCGTGACGTCCTCCGGCGAGCACGTGGGTCAGGTCAAATTGTGGGCGATTGGCTCCGATGCCCTTCTCACCAGGGCAGACTCAGCATTCAGAGAGAAGACCTTTAACGCCATGGCCCTTGCCGCGGTTGTGGCCGTCTGCATCTCGGTCGTTATCGGAGCGCTCATGTCGCGCATGCTCACCAAGCCGATTCATCGTATTACCAGCACCGCCAAGCAGATTCGCGATGGAGACCTGTCCGCTCGTACGGGCTTGCGCGGCGATGATGAGATCGATCAGCTGGGAGAGACCTTCGACGAGATGGCCACCTCACTCGAGAAGGATATGAAGCACGAGAAGCGCCTGACCTCTGATGTTGCCCACGAGCTGCGCACGCCGCTCATGGCCATGCTTGCGACGGTCGAGGCCATGCAAGACGGTGTGTATCCCACCGATGACGAACACCTGGAGACGGTCGCATCCGAGACGCGTCGTCTGGCCCGTCTGGTGCAGCAGATGCTCGACCTGTCGCGCATGGAAAACAGCACCGCGCCGCTCAACCTGGAGCCGGTGGATATGGTGCCGTTTGTGCGCTCGATTGTGAATGGCCAGGAGCGCTTGTTTGCCGACCGTGACCTGCGTTTGCGCTTTGCAGATGAGACGCAGGGCCACGATGACGTTGTCGAGGCGGATCCCGACATGATCACGCAATGCGTCATCAACCTCTTGAGTAACGCCATGCGCTATACCCCCGAGGGGGGTTGGGTCGTGGTGTCGGTGCTCAGCGACCGCAAGCACGTCGATATCGCGGTTTCGGATACGGGCATCGGTATCGCCAAGGATGATTTGTCGCGCATCTTCGGTCGTTTTTGGCGTGCCGACGCCAGTCGCGCCCGCGAGGCGGGTGGCCTGGGCGTGGGCCTCGCCGTGACCAAGCAGATTGTCGAGCGTCATCACGGCTACATATCCGTGGAGTCGGAGCTTGGAAAGGGTACGACTTTTACGATTCATCTGCCTCGCGAGCACACGGCGGACGCGGCATCTACTACAATGGAGCACTAGCTTTTCGCTATTCGGTGAAGGAGGGGTTTCGTCTCTGCCGTTCCGAGTTTGCGAAAACATGCGGGGAAGAACCCGCATTACTGTCGTATTTTGGTAAGGAGTGACTCACGTGACAACGATGGAGCGTCGTCCGGATTCCCGTGGCAAGGTTCGTGATATCTATGGTGCCGGTGAAAATCTGCTGATGGTCGCCACCGACCGCATTTCTGCGTTCGACTTCATTCTTCCCGACGAGATTCCGTTTAAGGGAGAGGTGCTCAACCGCATCTCGGCATTCTGGTTCGATAAGTTTGCCGACATCGTTCCCAACCATCTCGTCTCCATCGACCCGGCGGATTTCCCTGAGGAGTTTGCCGAGTATCGTGACTACCTCGCAGGCCGCGCCATGCTGGTCAAGAAGGCCCAGACGATTCCTATCGAGTGCATCGTCCGCGGTTATCTGACCGGTTCGGGCAAGAAGACCTATGACGAGAACGGCACCGTATGCGGCATCCAGCTGCCCGAGGGTCTGACCGAGGCCTCCAAGCTTCCCGAGCCGTTGTTCACGCCGTCCACGAAGGCCGAGATCGGCGACCACGACGAGAACATTTCGTTCGAGCGTTGCTGCGAGATCGTGGGTGAGGATATCGCCGCGCAGATTCGCGACCTGTCCCTCAAGATTTACAAGGCTGCCGCCGAGTATGCCGCGACTCGAGGCATCATCATCGCCGACACCAAGTTCGAGTTTGGTGTTATCGATGGCAAGGTTACGCTGATCGACGAGTGCCTCACGCCCGACTCCAGCCGTTTCTGGCCTGCCGCCAGCTACGAGGAGGGCAAGATTCAGCCCAGCTACGACAAGCAATTCGTCCGCAATTGGCTCAAAGCCAACTGGGATATGACGGGGGAGACCCCGCACCTGCCCGCCGAGGTCATCGATGGCACGTCCGAGCGCTATCGCGAGGCCTTCCAGATCATCACGGGCTCCCAGTTCACAAGCATGAAGGAGAACGCATAAGTGAGTACCCGTAGCGCCACGAACAAGCGCACGCAATCCCACGAAGTTACCGGGGTTGCGCGCAAGTCCGCCGCATCTGCTAAGCCCGCTCGCCAGGCAGCGAGCTCCGTTCGCGTCGTGCCGGCTTCGTCTAAGGCACGCCGCAAAGAGCTCGAGAAGGGTGAAAACCTGGAAGGCCTTTCCAAGGAGGAGAAGCGCGCCCGCAAGGCCAGGCAGCGTGCTCGCGAGGATCGTATCTATACGGTGTCGAATATTCTCCTCAAGCAGGATGAGGACTACACCAAGCGCCGCCGTATCTGGTGGGCCGTGCTCGCCATCGGCATGGTACTCGTCGTGGCAATTTGGGCTTCGCTCTACTTCGCTCCCGGCGGCACGGTGTCCAGTCCCGTCCAGATGGTCGGCATCGTTTTGTCCTATGTCATCATTCTGGGTGACTTTATCTACGACTTCGTTCGTATTCGTCCCCTGCGCAACATGTACCGCACGCAGGCCGAGGGCATGTCCGAGAACAAGCTCAACGCTCTTATCGAGCGCGCGGCTGCCGAGGAGGACAAGAAGGACTCCAAGAAGAAGTAGCGTTTGCATTCATACTTATCGCTAAGATATAAGGCGCGTCGTTTTTACGGCGCGCTTTTTTACTGTTCTATAGATAGATGGAGTGGCACATGATTCGAGCTGCCCTGACGGTCGAAGAAGCTCTGGAGGGCATGAAGGCCCTGGAGCCCAAGATCAAAAACTATGCGCGCCTGGTCGTCCGCAAAGGCGTAAACGTCAAGCCCGGCCAGGAGGTCGTCGTTCAGTCTCCGGTCGAGTGCGCGCCCTTTGCCCGCGTGGTGGTCGCGGAGGCCATGTCGAGAAAAGCTATTTTGAGCAGACGCCCGAGTGGAAGCGCCTGCAGCTGGATTCCCTGGCCCAGGACGGCGCCTGCTTTGTCTTTATTGAGGGTGCGGATCCTGCCGCCCTTAAAGGCATCGATCCCGCTAAGCCTGCTGCAGCTTCTAAGGCAAGGAACACGCAGTGCAAGGTCTTCCGCCGTGGACTGGACTACAACATCAACCCGTGGTGCATCGCCGGCGCTCCGGTCGTGGCTTGGGCTCGCGAGGTGTTCCCGGGAGACGCCGATGAGGTTGCAATCTATAAGCTGTGGAATGCGATTCTGCACACCGCTCGTGCCGATGGCCAGGACCCGGAGAGCGACTGGGAGCTTCATGACGCGGCATTCGAAAAGAACCTGCGTTTCCTGAACGACAATCGTTTTGACCGCCTACATTACACCGCGGCAAATGGAACCGATCTGACGATTGGCATGACGAAGGGTCACGAGTGGGCCGGCGGCAAGGGTAAGACGCCCGATGGACACCCCTTCTTCCCCAACATCCCCACCGAGGAGGTCTTCACCTCGCCTGATCGTATGCGTGCCGACGGTATCGTGTATTCGGCTATGCCGCTCATTCACCACGGTAACAAGGTTGACGATTTTTGGATTAAGTTCAAGGCCGGCCGCGTAGTGGACTACGATGCCCGTGTGGGCAAGGCGACGCTTGCGAGCATTATTGACACCGATGAAGGTGCCGCTCATCTGGGCGAGGTCGCGCTCATTTCCAAGAACACTCCGATCCGCGAAAGCGGCGTTCTGTTCTATGACACGCTCTATGACGAGAACGCTAGCTGCCATCTCGCGCTAGGTGTCGGTTTCCCCGAATGCATCGAGGGTGGGTATGACATGTCCAAGGAGGAGCTCCTGGAGCATGGCGTAAACGTCTCGAGCACGCACGTCGATTTTATGATTGGCACGGACGACATCGATATTACGGGCATTACGCCTGATGGACGTGAAGTTGTGATTTTCCAGAACGGCCAATGGAGTTGGGAATAGTCCCAGACCGTGGTACAATGCCACCCGCGGGCCGTTAGCTCAGCTGGCAGAGCAGGGGACTTTTAATCCCAAGGTCCAGGGTTCGAACCCCTGACGGCCCACCATAGAAAAGAAAGCGATCGACTCCGGTTGGTCGCTTTTTTATTGCCGCGACACAGGTTCGAACCCGTCGGGGCGCAGAGCGCCGCAGCGGCCGCCTGCGGAGCAGGCTGAACCCCTGACGGCCCATCCAAAGAAAGGAATACGAAATGAAAACAAATAAATACGGAATTAGCGGCAGCACATTAAAGATAATAGCAGCCATTTCGATGGTTCTCGATCATGTAAGCAGGATCGTCCTGACCAATGGAATCATGACTCACGCATCGTACAGTCAGATATCAGACGAACAGTGGGCGATTCTAAGCGAGGCTTCGGATGTGCTTCATGTTCTTGGCAGAATTGCATTTCCCTTATTTTGCTTTTTGATAGTTGAGGGATTTTTTCATACTCATGACATAAAGAAGTACCTGCGAAATATGCTTGTCTTCGCAATCATTGCGGAGCCCATATACGATTTCGTTCAAACCGGGCAACTATTTGACCTTCGGCAACAAAATGTTATGTGTGAGCTCCTGCTTTCCTTGGTCTTTTTGATTATTCTGGGAAAGATACAAAGTCTTTCAAAATGGAAAAGGTACATCGCAGAAACTGCTCTGATTGTTTTGACAGCACTGGCAGCTGAATACACTAAACTAGATGGCGGTGTGTATGGCATTCTGCTTGTGGCTGCGTTCTATTTATTCCACGACAGCAAGGCCAAGATGTTCTTTGCTGCAGTATGCGCAGTGCTCCTTTCGTCATGCCATATAGTTGGCGGCGGATTTGAGTTTGCTACAGCTAATGTAATTAATCCTAATGTTGTTGCCGCGGTCGTTTCGTTGCTGCTCATCAATCTTTATAATGGCAAGCGAGGGCTGAAGCTCAAATATTTCTTCTACATTTTCTATCCGGCACATCTTGCCCTGCTTTATGGTGTCTCACTTATTGTTTTGAACTGTCTTTAAAAACTCTCAAACAAGTCTCTGAAAGCAGAAACAAATTGGCCCTAAGACTGCTTGTGAGTTTCCGGAAGACCTGAGAGATGCGAGGATAGGCAACGAGGGCTGCAGAAAGATGCATCTCAGTTCTCTGGCGAATCGCACGTATCTGTATGAGGATCACTTGCACACACTCATTAATAACAGTGATAAACACGGCAGATCTTCAAAACATGAGGCCGCGGAGGTCGAACGGTGCTTCGAAAGCATGAATGGCAGCGAGAAAATGAGTTCGGAAGCGCCCTCTGGATGCTCCAGCATAGAAAAGAAAGCGATCGACTCCGGTTGGTCGCTTTTTTTGTTGCCGCGCCACGGGTTCGAACCCGAACTTCTCTATATATAAGAACGCTTGGCGAACAAAACCTGCCTTTTACCGACGGGAAACAAATAGCTGATGCTTTTGGAGTAAAGTGGCGCTCCAGAGATGACCGATGCCTTAACACCTATAAACCAGCTGGTCATCGCCAATATCAGAAGCTGCTGCTTCGAATACGGCCTCAGTGAAGCAACTGAGGGTTCTATTCATTTGTGAACAAAATATGGAGTGCTGGATTCCCGCCCCCGGGGCCCCTCCGGTCTGGCAATATATCTCCTTGCCGCGCGGCCCGGTCGGACCGGA
>MNQC01000038.1:1016-2084 GCA_001915225.1 Collinsella sp. 60_9 | reverse complement strand
GCCGCCTTCCTGGCCTCGACATCATGCTTCACCCTCAAATCAACGCGCATAAAGAAAGCCTCCCATTTCTCATGTCCAAGAAATGGGAGGCAGTTCACCACGGCACCCGGGCCTTTTTCTATCCCCACTCATTGGGGATACTCATTGGGGACAGACTTACATGAGTGATTGTGCTCATTGGGGACAGACTTAAATGAGTAGTCCCGGCAGTTGGGGACAGTCCCCATGTGTCGGCAGTTTGGGACGGTCCATTGATGCCTGATGCCCCTAGAGGGGAAGAGTAAGACAGCCTGCTCTTCCTTTTTGGGCTTTGGTGTTCCGCTTCTTTATCCTTTACAAGGATCCTCGCATGCGCATTATCGCGCATAGCATTGCGTGTTAATGCGTATTACCGCGTAAAAATGTGCAAAATATGGCTAAATAATGACCGATAAACAAATAAACACGCAAATACAAGCAAATGCGCGCGCATTTGTGCGAATATAAGGCTGTTGGAAATGAAGAACTTCCGATGACTCAGGAGGCACATATGGCAGATTCCAAGCAGGCTCCACTCGACTCCGCGGCAGCCGCAAAAGCAGCGTTCGCTTCGGTCCAGGATAAGCCGTTCCCTAACGACATCTTTACGGCTCCCGAGCTTCGCTGGGCTGTGATCGGTTGTGGCGTTATCGCCAACCAAATGGCCCAGTCCCTCGCGCTGGCCGGCCGCAAGCTTGCGGGCGTCGCCAACCGCACGCTGTCCAAGGCCCAGGCTTTTGCTGAGCAGTATGGCATCGAGAAGGTCTATGAAACGGTTGAGGACCTCTATGCCGATCCGGATATCGACGCCGTCTATATCACCACGCCGCACAACACGCATATCACCTATCTGCGTGCCGCGCTGGCCGCCGGCAAGCACGTGCTCTGCGAGAAGGCCATTACCCTCAACTCTGCCGAGCTCGACGAGGCCCGTACCATCGCCGACGAGCACAACGTGGTCCTTATGGATGCTACCACGGTGCTCCACATGCCGCTGTATCAGGAGCTGCGCCGTCGCATGGATGCGGGCGACTTTGGCCGCATGAACCT
>MNQC01000038.1:640-992 GCA_001915225.1 Collinsella sp. 60_9 | reverse complement strand
GTACGGCGATTTGACCAATCGTTTCTACAATCGCAACCTTGCTGGCGGTGCCATGCTCGATATTGGCGTGTATGCCCTGTCTGTCATGCGCCTCTTTATGGCAAGCCAGCCCGCCGAGGTCGTTTCGCTGGGCAACACCTGTGAGACCGGCGTCGACGTGGCGGGCGGCATCGTCTGCCGTAATGCCGAGCAGCAGCTGGGTGTTGTGAGCCTTACGCTCCACTCCAAGCAGCCCAAGCGCTCGGTCATCAGCTTTGACAAGTGCTATATCGAGGTCAACGAGTATCCGCGTGCCGATCACGCGACCATCGTGTGGACTGCGGACGGCCACCGCGAGGAGGTCCACGCCGGC
>MNQC01000038.1:0-588 GCA_001915225.1 Collinsella sp. 60_9 | reverse complement strand
GAGATGGCCGATCTTGAGCAGGCCGTTGCCGGCGACGACTCCAAGCGCGAGCTGCTGGATTATGCTTCTGACGTTATGGAGCTTATGACCAAGCTTCGTGCCGACTGGGGAGTCGTGTACCCCGAGGAGGAGTAAGCAATGCTTGCGGAGGATAGGCTCAACGCGATTGTGTCGATGGTGCAGCGGGCTGGCTCGGTTACTGTGCCAGAGCTTGCCGATACCCTGGGCGTGACGGCGTCCACCATTCGACGCGACCTGCAGACGCTCGACCGAGCGCACCGCATCGCCAAGGTCCACGGTGGAGCGACGAGTCTTGAGCGCGCGCACGTGACGCGCGACCTAACGCTCAATGAGCGCAGTGACCTCCATAACGACGACAAGGAGCGTATCTGCGCCCGTGCGGCGGCGCTTGTGGAGCCCGAGAGCTTTGTATACATCGACTCGGGCTCGACGACGCTCAAGCTCATCGAGCATCTTCCGCGCCTTGAGGGTGTCACCTATGTGACCGATTCCGTGCTCCATGCTCAGCACCTTGCTTTGCGCGGCATGCGCACCGTGGTGTTGGGTGGCGAGCTCAAGCCCGAGACC
>MNQC01000105.1:13719-14662 GCA_001915225.1 Collinsella sp. 60_9 | reverse complement strand
CGGGGCCGGCCGATCCGGCCCTCAGGGTATCGGGTTCCCACATTCATCCGCCCATGTGCGGATGAATGTGGGAGGTGTTCGGATAAAGTCGATAATCAAGGGAGGAATCCCCCGCCGTCCACGCCACGCATATCCTGTTCGCCAGCTACGTGATGGCGCATGCCCTGTACCTGCGCGGCGAATATGGCCGCAGTCTGGGCATGGCGGAAAACGCCCTGATCATGAAACAAGGGAGCTATCCGATCTCGGAACTGTTCCTGCACCTGGCAGCTTCCATGGCATGCATGAGCCTCAAGGACATCGACGCCGCAAAAACGCACTTCGGAGTTGCTTGGAACATTGCGCGTCCCGACGGCCTTATTGAGCTCATTGGCGAGCATCACGGCCTTTTACAGGGGCTTATCGAGGCATGCCTAAAAACGCAATACCCTGACGACTTCGCGCGCATCATCGAGATCACGTACCGCTTCAGCTACGGCTGGCGGCGCATCCACAACCCCGATTCGGGCGAGGACGTGGCCGACGATCTAACGACCACAGAGTTCACCATGGCCATGCTCGCCTGCCGTGGATGGACCAACGCCGAAATCGCTCGTCATATGGGTGTGTCGCCGGGCACCGTTAAAAACCGCCTATCCGGCGTATACGCAAAGCTTGGCATCGGCACACGCGCCGAGCTAGTCGCGCATATGTTGCGTTAGCGACCGAGCTGCCGAGCGCATCGAACGCGTTTCGGAACCCCGGCGCTTCGCTCAATCAATTTGGACATTTTGACCCTTGAACGGCACTACCGCCACGGGGCGCCTTCTCGCAAAATTGGATTATTTCCACCGATACCTGCGGGATGGGAGCCAAAGATGCTTGATCGCCGTTCGTTACTTGTCGCCGGAGCGTCCTCGTTAGCGAGCATTATGTTGCCGCGCGTGCCGGGAAGCGAAAACGC
>MNQC01000105.1:0-13711 GCA_001915225.1 Collinsella sp. 60_9 | reverse complement strand
GCCTTCATATTGCCGTTCGCACCCACCGAAGCATACGCCGACGAAGATGATCCCTTCAAGGTCTTGGTACTCTCGCGCACCATGTTTGGTGTGGTCGTGGTCGACGTCGCCAACAAGAATACGCCCATCACGGGTGCCCAGGTCACGCTCATATCGCGCTATGCCGCAGGCAAGCAGCTCACCGCCACGACCGATGACGAAGGCACGGCCATCTTTGAGGTCGCCCCTCTTTCAGAAGGCTACGTGGACGAGGCAACGCTTCTCGACGCGTACGACTTTAACGGCGGCATCTCCATTAGCATGGCGGGCTACCGCGATGTCGAGATTCCCCTCGCGCGCGTCCAAGGCGGCACCGCTATAACCGCGCCCACGCGTCCGCTTTCCGACGGCGAGCCGTACTTCCGCCAGCTCACATTCGACGAATGGGACATCCAGTACGCCGACGCCACGTTTATGGCAATGCCAGCGAACGAAGCAGCAAACGACCAGCCCAACACGCACGCTTTTACCGTGCAGTCCCATCTGCCGCAGGGCGGGCAGGCAACGTTGCATATCAATAAAGTGATGCCCGCTGCGGGCAGCTCATCCGAAACCGTCACGCAGATTGGCCAAGTCAAGGCCAGCGCATCGGGTTCGGATAATCTGGCGACGTTCACACTCGAAGACAAGTTCCTCGATGCGGCATCGGGCCTTCTGGAAGAAGGGTGCAAGCTGCGCTTTGCGCTCGACTATCAGGGCAAAACCTACACGCTCTCATCCCCCATGGCCGTTGTCACCGCGCCGGCGGCAAAGGCGGAATCCGGATCGACCACTATCGTCCCCACCACCATGGACCAAGAGATCACTCCGTTTGATTTCCCCGCGGCGTTTCCCGGCATCGGCGGCAATAAGTTCACGTGTTGGATGCCCACATTTCCGATCCTCTTCGATTTCTCGTTTGCTGGATACGTGCTGTTTGGCGGAGGATACAAACCAGCCAGCTATATGAACGATTCGGGCAACCCTGATCCGGAATACTGGAAGAAATCGCCGCGTGAGTCGGGCGCCAAGCAGGCAAACCGCTACCTCGACGAGATGGAGGGGAAGTGGAACCAGTACAAGAGCATGAGTGCCGGTTCGGGCACCGATCCAAGAAACACCAAGCTCCTTCGTCACCATTGCACGCCGCTGTTCACGATGGATATCGCCACACAGCTGTACGGCTCGCTCGCCTACGAAAGGCCCTCTTCCAGGTAAGAACCGACCTCAATTGGACCGAGCAGTTTACCCTAGGACCGGTGCCGTTTTTCCTAAACGTCAACCCCTGGGTGCTGGCAAAGCTGGCGCTCGCCGTGGGTGCCCACACGCACGGCAGCGGCGCGGCGTTTTTTAAAAACATTTCGCTCGACTATTCGAACACGTCGGGCTCGTTCACCATCCAGATCGGGCTTGCCGTCACCTTTGGCGCCGGCGTTGCAGGCGTCGCTTCGTCTGCCGTGCGCGGCGCCGCATCCCTCACGCTGTTCATTGGGTACGAAAAGGCAAATGGACACCAGCTTCCGCGACTGCGTGTAGGTGCAGACGTCGATGTCGATGTAATACTCCAGTTCGTAATGTTCAAGTGGACCACCAAGGCTTGGTCGGGGTCGTGGCCCACACTCATCGATTCGTGGAATATGTCGGTGAACAATGGCGACCAGTATGTGCTCCAGCGCTCTGAGCTCGCATTGGATGGAGATACGCCTTATACGCTGGATGCCTGCTTCGGCTCGGCCGGCAACGCCGAGGCGGGGGGTGTGCCGCAATTTATCGCATCGGCCACCATCGTCACCAACGCCGAACTGCTCGCACGCGCCGAGGTTAAGGCCACTGCCGTAAACACCGCGCCTGTCGTGCGCGATTGGGATCAAGCGGTCACGCGCATTGAGCTCGAGGCGGATGCAGAAAGCGACGACACGGGACAGATCGAGCATTTCGTCCATGCACTGATAGAGAACGACGAAAACGCCGCGCCGATGTATGAGTACACCTACATCGGTCAGGCAACGAACACCGTTGCCGACCCGAACGCCGATTCTGCCGGCGTGTCGGAGGACGAGCGTGGCGGCATCAAGCCCTCGAGCGACAACGTGCTGTTTGCTGGCGTGCTCAGCGAAGCCCACATGAAGCTGGCAATGATTGCCGGCGTAGAATGCCTGTTCCGTATCGCCTCGGTGCGCTACGGCGACAATGGTCGCTCGCGCCTGGTGGTACACACAAAGGCAAACGGAACGTGGTCCGCTCCCACGCCTGTGGACTTTCCCCTCGGGTTTGGCGAGGGCGACGTGGAGCGCGACAGCATATACGATTACGACTTCGACGTAGTGGAATATACGGACGGAAGAGGAAACCAGGACGCCTACGTGCTGCTGGTCTCGGGCGAGCGCCCCGCCGGCGACGACACCCTTTTCGATATGGCAAGCACAGCCGGCATACTGTCCGTTGTGCGCCTGCGTATAAGCAACGACGGAGTTCGCGTGATATCGCACACGTCGTGGCGCAGCATCTCGCGCGGCCGCCTTCAGGAGGATGGCTACCATTGCCTGCAGTGCCCACGCATCACGGTGGGCAAGACACTTGTCAACGGGCACCTGTCGGGCGCCTACCTCCACCGCCGCGGAACCACCACAGAAAAGGCGCTCGGCAGCGAGGCCGAGGTTGCGCTGGAGTGCTTTACCCTGTGGTCGGACGTTTCGGGCGACAGCCTGACGTTCCGCCAAGTTCTCCGCTTTCCGCAGGCACCGTCGAGCATCGAGCTCGGCGCGCCCGAGAATATCAACGGCAAAATGGTGGTGCCCGTTGCATACGAGACCGCAGGCGGTTGTGGCTGTGCATCGTACGCCGTGATCGGCCAGTCCATTGCGGGCTGGGGCGTTATGTCGCCAGATGCCACAGTACCCCACGCGGTGCCGTGGCCGCAGCACACGGGCTTTTTGGCTACCGTCAACGAGCAACTGCAGCATATTACTTGGACGCGAGGCGCACCGGTATTTGCAACGCAGCCCGTGGGTGCCGCAGGCTGCGGCCCGGCATCGTTCAGCGTAAGCAACAACGGCAGGTGCGTGCTCTATGTAGAGAACACCGATGGCAAGGTGGGACAAACCTACGACGAAGAAGGCAACCCGGTAGCAGTGATGGGCAAGCACTTCCGCATCTTCGCCAGCACCTTGGCAGGCGATCTGTTCACGGAGCCGTTCGTGATGTGCGAGCTGGACCATCCCGTCGATCAGATAACGACTTTTTTGACGTCGGGAGGCATGCTCTCTGCGCTCGCCACGCACATTGTGAACGCAGAGAAGAGCGAGGCAGAGCTGCACGGCATCGAAGTGCCCTTGGTGGCGTGTGCCACTCCGACGGGCGCGGTCGCTACCTCGGGCGCGGTGGTGCCCGGAGCAGCAGGCGAATCCTTCATGGTCACGGTGCGAAACGACGGCAACACCTTGCTGACCGCTGGCACGATCGATCTGTACCGAGAGGACTCCAGCCAGCCGTTCTCCAGTGCATCCATCGGGTTCGGAGCGAATGCACGAATGGCATCGATCTACGATCCGGAGCTCGCCGAGGATGCTTCGGCCAACGACATGGCACACGTGAAGTACGCGCTCGAGACGCTGGGCGCACGTTTTGCGACGCACCCACTGGTTGCCGACAATGGCAACGCCGTGCTGGCACCAGGCTGCACGGCACAGTTCCGCATGAGCTTCGCCATCCCCGAGAGTTGGAGCGACGAAGTGGGCAAACGCGTAACGCTGTATGCGAAGGCGCGTGATCTGGTGGCGCTCGACCCCGTAACACTCGAAGAGATTCGACCGGGCGCAAACTCGGCGCTGGGTGCCGTACTGCACGAGCTTCATGTGCCCGACGCGTCATGCGAACGCTCAGAAGTTCAGGTCGGCGTATGCGACAGCGCGGATACGACAGGACTTCACGACGCCCCGATGACAGCAGACGGCGATGGCGGCTCGAGCGGCGGCGGTACTGACAAGGGCGGCGGCTCCGGCGGAAGCAGCTCCGGTGGCGGCAGTGGCTCTGGCAGTGGCAAGGATCACGGCAATAACAAGCGCTCCGGAAAAGCGGGCGCGCTCGCCGGCACGGGCGATGTCAACGCTCCCCTTACGGCAGCCGCTGCAGCACTCGCCGCGGCAGGCGCCGGCCTTATCGCCTACAGCGCCCGCCGCATGGCGCTCGAAAAAGACACCGCCAAGGAGGTCAATTCGGATAAGCCTCGCTAGCTCCTAGTTACTTTTGTGAGAGACGCCGACTCGGCTCATCGAACATCAAATGGGCTGGTTCTGGATACCCAGAGCCAGCCCATTTCGCATTAGATATCGTCAGTGGAGTTGAGTTCTGCCTCGAGCTTGGCACGGCGTCTTTTCGCCAACAATCCACACGACATGTCTTCGACAGCGTATCCAACCGCAAACGCAGCAAGACACATTCGGCCGTCTTCAAACTTACTCGGACAGAGCCGACTCGGTTTTGTCCGAGTAAACGAATCTCCATCGAACTCCGAACGATTGTTCGATGGATTTCGTGTTGGTTGGAATCGTCTGTGGGCTGGGCTATGCTACCTTGACTATCTATATGACTTAAACGCAGCAAAGGAGCACCGAGAGAGCGAGTATGGCAAAAAACACCGCAAACTATGGTAACGACAGTATCCGCCAGCTCAAGGACGAGGAGCGCGTACGCCTGCGCCCCGCCGTCATCTTTGGCTCGGACGGGCTCGACGGCTGCGCGCATGCCGCCTTCGAGATCCTGTCCAACGCCGTTGACGAGGCGCGCCAGGGCTACGGCAAGCTCATCACCCTTACCGCCTTTCGCGATGGCTCTATCCAGGTAGAGGACAATGGCCGTGGCTGCCCGCTCGACTGGAACCCTTCCGAGAAGCGCTTTAACTGGGAGCTCGTCTTTTGCGAGCTCTACGCCGGCGGCAAGTATAACAACAACCAGGGCGGCGACTACGACTTCTCGCTCGGTACCAACGGCTTGGGCTCGTGCGCGACCCAGTACGCATCCGAGTACATGGACGTCACGGTTTGGCGCGACGGCAACAAGTACTCCCTGCACTTTAAGAAGGGCAAGGTCGTTGGCGCCAAAAAGAAGGCACTCGAGATTGAGCCCAGCGACGAGGACCGTACCGGCACCACCATCAAGTGGCGCCCCGATCTTGAGGTCTTTACCTCCATCAGCATCCCCCACGATTGGTATCGCGAGACCATGCGCCGCCAGGCCGTGGTCAACGCCAACGTGACCTTCCGCCTGCGTATTGAGGGTGACGATGGTGAGTTTACCGAAGAGGATTTTTGCTATCCCAAGGGCATCGAGGACTACGTGCTCGAGAAGGTCGGTACCGACTACCTTACCGAGCCCTTCTTTATCGAGGCCGACCGTCGCGGTCGCGACCGCGAGGACCTGCCCGACTACAACGTGAAGATTACCGCGTGCATGTGCTTCTCGCGCACCTTCATGATGCAGGAGTACTACCACAACTCATCGTGGCTCGAGAACGGCGGTTCGCCCGAGAAGGCCGCCCGCAGCGCTCTGACCAGTGCCATCGATGCCTACATCAAGCAACAGGGCAAGTACAACAAAAACGAGAGCGGCATTAAGTGGCAGGACGTCCAGGACTGTCTGGTGCTGGTGACCAACTGCTTCTCCACCCAGACGTCCTATGAAAACCAGACTAAGAAGGCCATCAATAACCGCTTTATCCAGCAGGCCATGACGGCCTTCTTTAAGGAGCGCCTTTCGACCTACTTGATCGAGAACAAAGACGCCGCCAACAAGATCATGGAGCAGGTGCTCATCAACAAGCGCTCGCGCGAGAACGCCGAGAAGACGCGCCAGAGCATCAAAACCAACCTGCAGCAGAAGACCGACATGGCCAACCGCGTGCAGAAGTTCATCGACTGCCGCTCCAAAGATAAGAACCGTCGCGAGATCTATATCGTAGAGGGCGACTCGGCAGCAGGCGCCATTCGCACCTCGCGCGATGCCGAGTTCCAGGGCGTTATGCCCGTCCGCGGTAAAATCCTCAACTGCCTGAAGGAAGACTATCCGCGCATCTTTAAGTCCGACATCATCATGGACCTCATGCGCGTGCTGGGCTGCGGCGTGGAGATCAAGGACAAGCGCATCAAGAACCTTGGCGCCTTTGACCTGGACAACCTCAACTGGAACAAAGTCATCATCTGTACGGACGCCGACGTCGACGGTTATCACATCCGCACGCTTGTGCTCACCATGCTCTACCGCCTGGTGCCCACGCTTATCGACGAGGGTTACGTGTATATCGCCGAGTCGCCGCTCTACGAGATCAACTGCAAAGAGAAGACCTACTTTGCCTACACCGAGCTCGAGAAGAACGGCATCCTCAAGGAGATTGGCGACCAAAAGTGCTCCATCAACCGCTCCAAGGGTCTTGGTGAGAACGACCCGGACATGATGTGGCTCACCACCATGAACCCCGAGACGCGCCGCCTGATCAAGGTGGAGCCCGAGGACGTCACCAAGATGGAGACCATGTTCAATCTGTTGCTGGGCAACGACGAGGCAGGCCGCAAGCGCCATATCTCTGAGCACGGCAAGGAATACCTGGACCAGCTGGACCTGCAATAGCAGCAAATCGATTACGACGGCCCATAAGAAGTTCAAGAGGAAATCGTGGCAAAGAAGAAGACGAAAAACCAGCCAAAGAAAAAGCAGGTCAACGCCGAGAACGTCATCGGCCTGCACTCCGAGGTCACCGACCAGCCGATCACGCAGACGCTCGAGGTCAACTACATGCCCTACGCCATGAGCGTCAACGTCTCGCGTGCGTTCCCCGAGATTGATGGCTTTAAGCCCTCGCACCGTAAGCTGCTCTACACCATGTACAAGATGGGCCTGCTCAAGGGCGAGCGCCAGAAGAGCGCCAACATTGTGGGCCAGACTATGAAGCTCAATCCGCACGGTGACGCCGCGATCTACGAAACGATGGTGCGTCTGGCCACCGGCAACGAGGCACTGCTCGCTCCCTTCGTGGAGTCGAAGGGCAACTTTGGCAAGTACTATTCGGGCGACCTGAGCTACGCCGCCTCACGTTATACCGAGGCCAAGCTCTCCCCCATCAGCGCCGAGATTTTCAAGGACATCGACAAGGACCCGGTCGACTTCGTCGACAGCTACGACGGCGCCATGAAGGAGCCGCGCCTGCTGCCCACCACGTTTCCCAACATCCTTGTCTCGGCCAACAAGGGCATCGGCGTCGCTATGGCGTCCGACATCTGCGGTTTCAACCTCAACGAGGTCTGTACTGCCACGATGCATTACCTCAAGGATCCCGACTGCGATCTGCTCGAGTACATGCCCATGCCCGACTTCTCGACCGGCGGCGAGATAATCTACCGCCGCGAGGAGATGGAAAAGATTATCGAGACCGGCCTTGGCAGCTTCCAGATCCGCTCCCGCTGGCGCTGGATTCCCGAAGAGCGCATTATCGAGGTCTACGAGATCCCCTACACCACCAAGACCGATGTCATCATCGAGCGCATCGTCAAGCTCTCCAAGGAGGGCAAGGTCAAGGAGATCGCTGACATCCGCGACGAAACCGACCTCTCGGGCTTGCGCATCGCCATCGACCTTAAGCGCGGTGTCGACCCCGACAAACTCATGGCCAAGCTCTATCGCTCGACCACGCTGCAGGATTCGTTCTCGTGCAACTTCAACGTGCTCGTCGACGGCTATCCCCGTGTTATGGGCGTGCGCCAGATTCTGCACGAGTGGGTCAAATGGCGTATTGAGTCCACGCGTCGCCGCATTAACTTTGACCTGAGCAAAAAGTCCGAGCGCCTGCACCTGCTGCACGGCCTCGAGGCAATCTTGCTCGACATCGACAAGGCCATCGCCATCATCCGTGGCACCAAGCTTGAAGCCGAGGTCGTGCCCAACCTTATGAAGGGTTTCGACATCGACGAGACCCAGGCCGAGTTTGTTGCCGAGCTCAAGCTCCGCAACATTAACGAAGAGTACATCCTCAACCGCACCAAGGACATCGCCAAGCTCGAGGGCGAGATTGCCGAGCTTGAGGAGATCCTCTCCAGCGAGGAGAACATCAAGAAGGTCATCAGCGACGAGCTGGCCGCGGTCAACAAGAAATATGTGATGCCGCGTCGCACGGGCAGGATCGAGCCCCATGAGGTTATCGAGGTAAGCTTGGAGCCCGAGGTCGAGGAGTACCCGGTGACCATCATGCTCTCGCGCGATGGCTACCTTAAGAAGATGACGGACCGCGTGCTCAAGAAGGCGACCACGCTCAAGTACAAGGACGGCGACAAACCCTTTATCGAGTTCCCGTCCTCCAACACCCACGAGCTGCTGGTCTTTACCAACAAGAGCCAGGTGTACAAATGCAAGGTTGCGGCGTTTGAGGACACCAAGTCGGCCCAGCTGGGCTCGTACCTGCCGACCGATCTTGAGATGGAACCCGACGAGAGCGTCATCTGGGTCATCGACCCCGAGGACTATAAGGCCGACGTGCTGTTTGTCTTTGAGAACGGCCGCGTGGTGCGTGTCGCACTTTCTGGATACGTCACCAAGACCAACCGCAAGCGCCTCAAGAACGCCATCTACGGCGGCAGCAAGCTGCTGTATGCCCAGGTGCTCAAGGAAGACCGCGACATCGCACTGGTCTCGAGCGACTATCGTTTGATGAACTTCAACACGTCGTTGCTCAAGACCAAGACGACTACCAACACGCAGGGCGTCCAGGCCTTTACCGCCAAGAAGGGCCGCTCGGTCACCACCGTCGGCACAACCGAAGAGATCCTTGGCGCCGGCGTCTCGGCCGAGAAGTTCACCGCGCAGAGCCTCCCCTCAGCCGGTGCCCTCATGAAAGAAAACGACATGCCGAGTTTGTTTGATTAGGACGACGGCAGAACCGCCATAGTTTTACAAAGCAGCGGGGCCCGGAGCGCAGCAATATCGCGCCCCGGGCCCCGCTCGTTGCGGAGGTCATCCTCGGAAATGTCGACGATACGGGGGCTTCCCGCACCGTCCTAAGCCGTTAGCAAAACTCGCAAAAGTTAGCAAAAGTTGCAAAAATTAGCAAAACTTGCAAAGGAGCCACCATGGAGTACAGCAAATGGCTCCGCCATGCCAGGCATGCTCGAAGATATTATCGAGCGAACCAAAGAAGCGGCAGATAGCTACCTTTCACAGTCTCACGCGCGCATGAACGGCGTTTAAATTGGTCCAGTGGGCATCGATTGGACATATGTTCAAGAAGCCAAGGGCAACTGGCGCACGTGCATGAATGGCATCTTCAGGCAACTCGAGAAGCATGGCATCGGGCTTCTCTCGAAACGACCTATCGAGAGCTTTCCGATAAAGACATTGAGTTTTTGCTCGCGATGCTGCCCGATTCTGGCCCCAGCAGGATCTCGGAGATAGCCAAACGCAGGGGCGCCCCCAGAAACTCCGGGAGCCAGTACAAACGCCGCCTGCTCGAGGACGGCGTCATCGGGGAACGCGGACGTGGCCTCGTCGGATTCGACATCCCCGCATTCAAGGAGTTCCTGAGCGAGAAGGTCTCCTAGCACGCGGAGATCGTCCACAAGGACATCAACGCATGGCAATCAGTAATCCTCTTGGTAAGGGAAGTAGGCTTTCCGCCAACGCTGATTGCCATGCGCTCCTCTTGTCCTTAGGCGAGCTTGCGGGCGAGCTCTCGCACCTCTTCTAACTTGGGCGACGATGCCATGCTGTCGCGCTCGGTCATGCCGCTGATGGTGACAATGCCCTGGTCCTCCCACTTGCAGTACGCGCAGGTTGACTTGTACATGGCGATCGCCGCGTCATAGACGCCCTCGCTGTGGCTATCGAGCAAAAGGGCCGTCTTGGTGAACGGGAAGCCCGTAGCACCGAAGGCGTACAGGCGGTCGATGGCGGCCTTCTCCTGCGCAGTGATATCGAACCAGTAGATAGGCGAGGCGAAGACGACCATATCGGCGCCTTTCAGCGACTCGATCACGTCGGCCATGTCATCCTTCTGCACACAGACGCTCTCATGGGTAAAGCAGTACTGGCATCCCAGACAACCAGCAATCTTCTTGCTGGCAACGCGGACGACCTCGACCGTATGGCCGACCTCGCGCGCGGTCTCGGCAAACGCCTCGACCATGGTGTCGGTATTGGCGCCCTTGCGCGGGCTACCACTCAATACAACGATATTCACAGGAATCTCCCTCCTTCATGCCGCAGTCGCGCGGCACACATTTTGTTGTAACCAAAACGGATGGAGCTATTCAGTCGTCTGCAGGCCACATCTCTTGTTCGTGTTCTCTAGACAAGGCGCAAACGGTGCTGCACCCCCCTGTCGCGCTATATCCCTACGCAGTGTTCAGAACCCCTGCTCACCGAGCAGCACCGCGCGAGGTCCAGCACGAGTACGCCTTCCCGGGTACAGGTCTCATGCCCTATGCGGGAGATGAGGACCTTCGGGAACACGTCCCCGATGGGCAGAAGCGACGCGAGCTCCCCCTCAAGCATCAAGTTGATGCTCATATCGCCTCTCACATACGCTCTCCTTCCCGGTTTCGAAACTCGAATTGATTTAAAGTTTCGAAACCGGGAAGGCAATATACAAAAGGATGTGTCGAGGAACGAATCCCAGCCACGTCATGTCGGCAGCGATGAAGGGCGCATCCGCGCGTGCTACAATGCGGGCATCAGAGATGAAAACACAGTCCCCGTCGGGTAGTCGTGGGCGTGCGGGAGTCCGCATCAGTAACCTGCCTCCTTGGTTGTCCCTTCTCTGCATGGTCATCTACATAAAGGAGGAGCCAACCATGCAGATCAGCGTATCGTCCACCCTGACCGTATATCACGACGGCCAATTTTGGGTCGGGCTGGCGGAGCACGTCGAGGACGGCAGGTACGGCGTCGCCCGCATCGTCTTCGGCGCAGAACCATCCAATGAGAAAATCCTGCAATTCGTTACAAGCGAATGGGAGAAGTTCTCGTTCTTCGGCGACAAGGTCACTGAAACAAGCAAGCCTGCGAAGAACCCCAAGCGGCGCGCCCGTGAGACGGCGAAAGCCCTTAAGCGGCCGGCAGTGAGCACCAAGGCACAACAGGCGCTCGCGGCACAGCGGGAAGCAATGAAGCGGGAGTCGGCTCAAGCAAGAAGCCAGCGTCGCGCGGACGAGGCGGAGGTGCGCTTCGAGCAGCGAAAGCTGAAGCGCAAGCAGAAGCATCGTGGGCATTGATCGCCATTTGCAGCAAGGTAAACCATATACAGCAGCGGCGCCAGTTCCACTTGAAGCCGACGCCGCGTAGACGCTGATGGTGACGGCTATGCACGGGCACGGGCGCGCCACCGCACTTCACAGCTTGTTTCTCAAGTATTTGGGACGCACACGCGGCGTTCAAAAATGCGGAGCGACTCCGCATGGCTCGAGGCTGAGCCGAGGTGCCCTACTTCTCGCCCTCCAGCAGCCCCACGATGCGGTCGATGTCGACGGCAAAGCGAGGCCTTCCCTCGCGCTCGTAGCGGTCGAGCTACGCCTGGCACTCGGAGACAATGCGCTTGGTGTTGCCATCGATGATGCGCTGGAGCGTCTCGTAGTAGGCCGAGCCCTCGGTCCTGAAGCGGCGCTGGTAGGCCTTGGTTATGGGGAACATCTTGATGTAGTGGATGCCGTGGCGGCAGCCGGGGCGCGTCGTGGGGCGGGGTGGCAACGCAAAGTACTGGTCTTTGGGCACGTTAGGGGCGATGTTGGAACGCAGCGGCACGGCGAAGTCTCTGCGCTTCCCGCGGAAACGCAGCCTCACCACCACGATGCAGGGACGATTGTGCTTAAGCATGAGCTCGCGGTCGCCATCGACGAGGTCGAAGAAGTCCTGGGAGATGGATACAATCTTCATCGGTTGCGCCCCCCTTCATACGAAGCGGGGCCCGCATCGCTGCAGGCCCCTACAGGTGGGCGATATTCTACGCCTTGCGGCACCCCGTCGCCCACGGAGGTTAAACGTACACGTAAGCCGTACTCTGAAAGCCGCGGCTTCCGGCAAGTAGTTTATACCACGAAAGGTCGCTTTCAATGCGCCTAGCTCGCAAAATAACACTCGCTGGGCCGTCACCCCTGGCAGTTACCCTCCAATCTTCATTGGAGTCAGCAGGTCAATTCATATAGTTATGGGGGTTTATCCTACCGTCGGTCAGCGATGTCGTGAGGGCGTCGAAGCGGTCGAGGATATCGACGACCTTCCACTGGGTGGCAACGGATGGGGCGGGAATCTCGACTCTCGCTAAGTCCACAGGCGCGGCTTCGATTACCTTTTTCGATTTAGCGTATTGCTCTTCAGATTATCGTGGTGTGCTCGTAGCCGCGCTCCACGAGGAGCCGCTCGGCAACGTCGAGAATCTTCTCGACCGCCTCCTCCGGGTACTTATTGCGTGCCACGGGCACCTCCGTCCTTGTTATCGCGATAAACATACCATGAGTGGCGTACGGGTCGAGAAGGGCTGGCGCCAAAAGAGCCCAACGGCCGTTACGGCTTCGTTAGAAACGCGCCCCATCATGGATGGTGAACCCGAAAGGTAAGGCGCGCGGGCACGGTGGCTCGGCCCGCGCGCCCGGAAGAGAAAGGACGAACCCATGGGTTACATGCTCGAGACGCGCGGGCTCACCAAGCGCTTCGGCCGCGGCGACCAGGCGCAGGACGCCGTGGCCGACGTGAGCCTTCATATCCGCGAGGGCGAGGTGTACGGGCTGCTCGGCCCCAACGGCGCCGGCAAGTCGACAACGCTCAAGATGATCTGCGGGATGCTGCGGCCGACGGCCGGGGAGATCCTCTTTGCCGGGCACGCCTGGCGCCGCGAGGACCTCTACGCAATCGGCAGCCTCATCGAGGAGGCGCCGCTCTACCCCAACCTCACCGCGCGCGAGAACCTGCGCGTGCGCACCACGCTGCTGGGGCTTCCCGAGAGCCGCGTAGATGAGGTGCTCGCCGCCGTGGACCTCGCGGACACCGGGAAGAAGCGCGCCGGGCGCTTCTCGATGGGCATGCGGCAGCGCCTGGGGCTCGCGCTGGCGCTGATCGCCCGGCCACGCCTGCTCGTGCTCGACGAGCCCACCAACGGCCTCGACCCCATCGGCATCGAGGAGCTGCGCGACCAGATCCGCGGCTTCGCGGCGGCGGGCACGACGGTGATCGTCTCGAGCCACATCCTCTCCGAGGTGCAGCAGATGGCGGACACCATCGGCATCATCTACGGGGGGCGCCTCGCCTACGAGGATGCGCTTCGGCCCGGGCAGGACCTCGAGGAACTCTTCATGAGCGTCTGCCGGGAGGGGCGACGAGCGCGCGGGGAGGTGGCGGCATGACGGGCGAGAAAGGCGGCCTGCTCGCGGGCCTGCGCGCCGAGGCCCTGAAGTCGCGCCACGCGGCACCGGTTCGACTGGCCGTGCTCATGGCGCTGCCGATGCCGCTGCTCGGCGCGATGCCCTACCGGGGCGTGCAGATCTTCAGCGCGTGGAACTACTGGTACGCGCTCTTCCTGCCCGTGGCTCTCTCGCTCGTGGTGGCGTGCGTCGCGCGGGCGGACGCGCGCACGCGGATGCGGGGGCTTCTGGGCCTGGGCTTCCCGCTCGGGCGCGCCTGGTGGGCCAAGGCGCTCTGGTGCCTCGCGCTCTGCACGCTCTCGAAC
>MNQC01000037.1:2466-3284 GCA_001915225.1 Collinsella sp. 60_9 | reverse complement strand
GGTGGCTCCAGGCCGGCGAGGATCTTCATGAGCGTGGACTTGCCGGCGCCGTTGGGGCCGACGAGCGCCACGTGCTCGCCGCGGTAGAGCTTGAGGTCGATGTCGCTGTAAATGTGCTTATCGCCGTATGACTTGGAGACGCCCTCGAGGCCCACGACCATGTCGCCGGAGCGCGGCGGGTCGGGGAACTTAAAGTCGATGTGCTTGTGGCCCTCGGGCAGGATGACGAGCTCCTTTTTGATCTGCTCGATCTTGCGGATGCGCTCCTGGGCCTGGGCGGCCTTGGTGGGCTTGTAGCGGAACTTGTCGACGAAGACCTGCATGTGGGCGATGTCGCGCTCCTGGGCGGCGCGCTTGGCGCGCATCTGCTCCAGGTTGTCCTCGCGCTGCTTGAGGTAGCTGCTGTAGTTGCCGGTGTAGGTGGTCACGCGGCGGTTCTCGAGCGCGGCGACGTGGTCGACGCAGGCGTCCATGAAGGCGCGGTCGTGGCTGACGATGAGGACGGCGCCGTCGTAGTTGGCAATAAAGCCGCGCAGCCACTGGACGCTCTCGAGGTCCAAGTGGTTGGTGGGCTCGTCCAGAAGCAGCAGGTCGGGGTGGCGCAGGAAGAGCTTGGCGAGCGCGATGCGCATCTGCCAGCCGCCCGAGAACTCGGAGCACGGGCGCTCAAAGTCGGTGACCTTAAAGCCCAGACCGGATAGGATCTTACGGGCGTTGCTCTCGAGCTCGTAGCCGCCCAGGTGCTCAAAGCGGTCCTGGACCTGGCCATACTCGTTAAGGAGTGCGTCGACGTCCTTCCCCTGTTCGGAGAGCTCGGT
>MNQC01000037.1:1109-2424 GCA_001915225.1 Collinsella sp. 60_9 | reverse complement strand
CGTTGGCGCGCTCGCCCATGCGGCGGATTTCCTTGGCAGCGGCCATGACCTCGGCGAGAATGGTGGTGTCCTTTTGCTCCAGGTTGGTTTCCTGCTCTAGGTAGCCCACCTGGCAGTCCTTGGCGTACTGGACCTGGCCGGCGTCTGGGCTGTCGATGCCCATGATGATTTTGAGCATGGTGGTTTTGCCGGCGCCGTTGGGTCCCACGAGCGCGAAGCGCTCGCCGGGGTTGATCTGGAAGGACGCGCCGCTAAAGAGGACGCGTGCGCCGAAGCTTTTTTCGATCTTGTCGACCAGGAGGATCATGGATATGAAAAAAGGCCCCAACTTGCGTTGGAGCCTCATTCAATGCTCGGGTGGAGACGAGGGGGATCGAACCCCTGACCTCTTGACTGCCAGTCAAGCGCTCTCCCAGCTGAGCTACGCCCCCGTGCGAAGAAGTACTATACGGGAACTCGGACCACGATGCAAGGACAATTTTGGAAAAACTTTCCGCCGCGGCGTCCCGGCAGCCGACCCGGGGCGCCCGGAAGCTGGCAGGACGGCCTTCTATCGACCGATATGTAAGCTATATAAAAGAAAGAATAAAAGAAAGAAGGCCAGACATAGTGCCTGGCCTTCTGGAAATTCTGGTGGGCCCTCCGGGATTCGAACCCAGAACCCAGGGATTATGAGTCCCCTGCGCTAACCGTTGCGCCAAGAGCCCTTGTAGTTAGTGGCTGTGATAGTAATGTCGGCTATCCATTTGCATTAGTTTTGCACCACGTGGAGAAATACTACCATGCACGCGACGGTCGTTCAACGCACGATCTTGTCGACAAGGAGGATCATGGTGCCGCCTTTGACCTTGTGTGCCTATATGAAAAAAGGCCCCAACTTGCGTTGGAGCCTCATTCAATGCTCGACGCCCCCGTGCGAAGAAGTACTATACGGGAACTCGGACGGCGATGCAAGGACAATTTTTGAAAAACTTTTCGCGACCTCCCGGTGGCCGAACGGGAAGGCGGCGGCATGTGCCCGCGGGGAGCTTTACGGCCAGGACGACGGCCAGCGGGTAAGTACCGGAAGTAAACCAAACGCTGACCAAAAAAACGGAAGATAACGTCAGTAAATGAAGCGCGCACGTGAAGCGCGTTCAAAAAACGGCGTCTCGGACAACATGGATTCGATTGTGATGTCAGTTTTGATGCCATCTTTGGTGTCAAAAAGAAAAAGGCCAGAGGCTTAACACCTCTGACCTGCGCTTTAGATGGTGGGCGATACAAGATTCGAACTTGTGACCCCATCCGTGTGAAGGATATGCTCTACCCCTGA
>MNQC01000037.1:0-1077 GCA_001915225.1 Collinsella sp. 60_9 | reverse complement strand
TGGGCGTTGGCCGCTCTGGCGCAGTCCAAATAAACAGCAAACCAGCAGCTCAACGCGCCTTTATCGCTTGATCCACGAGGTCTCGGGGCGGCAGATGAGTCGCGCATTGTTGTAGGCCATCTCGAGCGTGAGACAGGTGCGCGCGGCGTAGAAGCCGTCCTCGCGTTGGATGGTCAGCGCCAGCTCGGGCTTGTCGCCGGTTAGGCACAGCGGCAGAAGCAGTTGAATCCGGCCACCGTAGAACTGCGGCACGGCGAGCGTGTAGTTGGCGGCGGCGCGGCGGGCGGCCTCGACGACGGCGCCCTCAAAGGCGCGGCGCAGCAGCAGCGAGTTGCCCTCCCCCATCAGGCTGGCGGGGATGCGCGTGAGGTTTTCCTCGTCGCCCAGGATGTGGTCGATGTTGGAGCGGATCGGCAGACGGTAGTCAAAGACCAGCTCGGAGGGGTCCTCGGTAAAGCGCACACGGCACGGCAGGTACTCAAACGAGACCAGCATGGGGTCGCTTTCCTTAAAGAAGCCCTTCAAAAACCAGCGCTGGCGCGCGTCGGGCCTGGTGTTGGGCTCAAACAGGCCGTAGATGGTCTCGTAGCGGCGCGTGTACAGGCCGGTGTTGAACAGGCAGCGGTCGCCGTCGAACACCAACGGCAGGTTGGACGGCGCGGTCTGGTTCACGTCGCGTTCGGTCAGAAACACCGCGCGGCTAAACGAGAACGACAGGTAATTCTTAAGGATACGGTTGTTGGGACCCCAGTCCTCGGGATCGGCGAGGTCTACCAGGCGGTCGTAACAGGGCTCGGGGCAAAACGCAAAGTCGTAGACATTGCTGCACAGGGTGTTGGGGATCTCCATGTGGCGTCCAATCCAATTGATAGCTGGCGGGCGGATGCTTTGATTCTATACGGGCGACACGTCGCCGGTACGCGCAACGCAATTGCATCGAGGTTTTTTGGCGAGTTAGGCCATCGCCGGCGTGATAAGGTTGGCCCCTCGGTACGGGCGTCGATCGTGCAGCCGTCGACCACCAGCGCTTGGGATACCAAAGGAGCCGCGTCAGCCAAGGCTGCATCAGCTCTGGCG
>MNQC01000104.1:16642-33133 GCA_001915225.1 Collinsella sp. 60_9 | reverse complement strand
CCCGATCGGCGGCCCCTCGGGGCTTGCCCGTATCGTAGGCAATGCGCCGAATGCTCGCCATCGAAATTTATCGATGGCCTATTTCAGACTGTAATGGGGCACCCGTCGCAAACGCTCGAATGCCCCCTCTCGTAATGTCATTTGCAATCCGCTAGCACGTGACTCGGACTGCTGCTAGCGCAACCTTTACGCGGCAAGGCGCTTGAGGACGTCGATGAGCAGCTCGTAGAAGCGCTCGGCAGAAGCGAGCTCCATGCTCTCGTCCGGGGTGTGGACATCGGAGAGCGTCGGGCCCACGGCGATGGCATCCAGGCCGTGCAGGGCCTCGGCAAACAGGCCGCACTCAAGGCCGGCGTGAATGGACTCGATGCGCAGCTCGGAGCCAAAGAGCTCGCGATAGCTCTCGACAAAGACTTCGCGGACCGGCGAATGCTCGGCATAGCTCCAGCCGGGATACTCAAACTCAGTTCTGCAGCGAGGTGATCGAGGAGCGCGGGGACAGCATGATCTTGACCTCGTCGTCAGAAGTGGCAACCACACCGATGTTGGAGGAAACCTCGACGGAGCCGTCGGTGGCGACGTTGCGGCGAATCACGCCGTTAGGGGCAAGACGCAGGGCGCGGATGAGGGCAAGCGCGGACTTCTGGTCCATGGCCTCGACCTCGGCGTCGTCGGCAATCTCGACGGTGCAGGTAAAGCCGGGGTCGAAGACCTCGAGCTCGGCAGTGACGTCGGCGATGATGCCCCTTGCGATCTGGGCCGCCGCCTCGGCGGCAGCATGGTCGGCGTAGACCAGAACAGCCTTGCACTCACGGTTGATGGCGTTGTCCTTGGTGCCGCCGTTAAAGCTGACGATGGCGGGCTCGCCGGCGACCATCAGGCGGTCGATGATGCGGGCCATGATGAGGTTGCCGTTGCCGCGCTCCAGATTGATATCGCTGCCGGAGTGGCCGCCCAGCAGGCCGGAGATGTCGAGCGTGAGGGTGCTACCGGTCTTGTGCTCGCGCGCGATCGGGCAGGTGTAGGTAACGACGACACCGCCGGCACAGCTGACGGTGGCAACGCCCTCTTCCTCGGAGTCAAGGTTAATCATGGTGCGGGCGCTAATCTGGGACTTGTCGAGCGTCTCGGCGCCGACCAGGCCAGTCTCCTCGTCGGTGGTGAACACGCACTCGAGGGCCGGATGGGCAATCGAATCGTCGTTGAGCACGGTAAGCATAAGCGCGACGGCGATACCATTGTCGGCGCCCAGAGTGGTGCCGTTAGCGGTGAGGACACCGTCCTTGACGACCAAGTCGATACCGTCGGTCGTAAAGTCGTGCTCGACGGAACCCAGCTTGTCACACACCATGTCGATGTGACCCTGCAGCATTACGGTCGGGGCATTCTCGGCGCCGGCAGATGCGGGCTTGCGAATGATGACGTTGTAGACCTCGTCCTGATACACATCGAGACCGCGCTCCTTGGCAAACGCAACCAGGAAATCGCTGATGCCCTTCTCGTTGCCAGACCCACGGGGGATCGCGCTGATCTCCTCAAAGAAATGGAACAGCTGGGCGGGCTCGTAGCCGGTAATCTTGTAGTCCATGGTGCCTCCTTGGCGCAACTGGTTAGACAGTAAGACATGCGACTTGTATATTCCCAGACTTTGCGTGCATAAACCAGTCGAAAACGCCGAGCGCCCTCGCATCATCGGCTAACGGTGGACCGTATAGCATAACGGTCGCAGCTACCGCAGCTCTACAAATCGAGGCGCCCTTTCCGGAGCGCCTCGATTGCGCGTATCAAATTGTCGCCACGCCCTACAGCGCGCCGGAACCGGCTTGCATCATGCCGCCGGGGCCCGAGCTCACGCCACTGCTCACAGGCGCGGCGTTTCCGGTGTGCGGCGCTGCCGGAGCGGTATCGCCCCCGAGCGCACCTGCCGGACGCGGCGCTGGGATCTCGCCCGTGCCATGGCTAAAGACGAACTTGCCGTCGGCCACGTCGCACAGGACGGTATCGCCCTCGCCCCACTCGCCGGCCAGCAGCTCCTCGGACAGCGGGTCCTCGATGAGCTTTTGGATGGCGCGGCGCAGCGGACGCGCGCCGTTGGTGAGGTCAGTGCCCTCGGCTACGATCTTGTCGTAGGCCGCATCGGTGAGCTTGATGTTCATGCCGTTGGCAATCAGACGCTGACGCAGGTCGTCCACCAGCAGGTGCGCGATCTTGGTCAGGTTCTCGCCCGAGAGCTTCTGGAACACCACGATGTCGTCGATACGGTTGAGCAGCTCTGGGCGGAACAGGCGCTTGAGCTCGCCCATCGCGCGGCCCTTGATCTCACTCGACGTGAGACCCTGCTCGCCGGTGGTGCCAAAGCCAACGCTCGCATCCTGCGCGATCTCGCGGGCGCCCACGTTGGACGTCATGATGATCACGGTATTGCGGAAGTCGACCGTCTTGCCCTGGCTATCGGTCAGGCGACCCTCCTCCAGCACCTGCAACAAAATGTTGAAGATGTCGGGGTGCGCCTTCTCGATCTCGTCGAACAGCACGACCGAGTACGGGTGACGACGAACGGCCTTGGTAAGCTGACCGCCCTCGTCGTGGCCCACGTAACCCGGAGGGCTACCGATAAGCTTGGAGACCTCGAACTCGCTGCCGAACTCCGACATGTCGAAGCTGATGAGCGCGTCCTTACTGCCAAAGAGGTACTCGGCGAGCGTCTTGGCGAGCTCGGTCTTGCCTGTGCCGGTGGGACCAAGGAAGATAAAGCTACCACCGGGACGACGCGGGTCCTTGAGCGGCGAGCGGCTGCGGCGCACGGCCTTGGCGACGGCCTCGACGGCCTCGTCCTGGCCGATAATGCGGGTCTTGAGCACGCTTTCGGTCTGCAGCAGGCGACGGCTCTCGCTCTCGGTGAGCGAGGAAACCGGCACGCCAGAGGTCACGGACACGATGTCGGCAATCTGACTCACGTCGATGGTAAGCGGGCTGGCGTCGAGCTCGGCGGTCCAGGCGGCCTTGGCCTCGGCGAGCTCAATCTCGGCGGCCTTCTGCTGCCCGGTGATCTCGGCGGCCTTGTTCATGTCGTCGCTCTCGGTGGCCTCCTGCGCGGCGGCCTTGAGCTCCTCTATGCGATGCTCGGCCTCGCGCACCGGCTCGGGCGCACGATTCGCGGCGATGCGAGCGCGGGCACCGGCCTCGTCGATGAGGTCGATGGCCTTATCGGGCAGGAAGCGATCCTGGATGTAGCGGTTGGAAAGGTTCGCGGCAGCCTCGATAGCGCCCTGCGTGTAGCGCACATGGTGGTGCTCCTCGTAGCGCGGCTTAAGCGCGGTCAGGATCTTGACGGTGTCCTCGACGCTCGGCTCCTCGACATCGATGGTCTGGAAGCGACGCTCGAAGGCCGGGTCCTTGGTGAGGTACTTGCGGAATTCCTCGGCCGTGGTGGCGCCGATAATCTGGAAGGCACCGATGGAGCCCTCGGCAGAGCCGGCACCGATGATGGTGTGCATCTCGTCAATAAACAGGATGACGTCGTCAGCTTCGGTGGCCTCCTGGATCACGTTCTTGAGGCGCTCCTCAAACTCACCGCGATACTTGGCGCCCGCAACGAGGCCCGGCAGGTCGAGCGTCCAGATGTTCTGGTTCATAAGGTTCTCGGGCACGTTGCCAGCTGCAATCTGCTGAGCCAGACCCTCGACGATGGCCGTCTTGCCCACGCCGGGGTCGCCCAAGATAAGCGGATTGTTCTTGGTGCGACGCGAAAGGATCTCCATCATACGCTGGACTTCCTTTTCGCGACCAATTACAGGGTCGAGCTCGCCGTCGCGCGCCTTCTGCGTAAGGTTGGTGGCGAACTGCTTAAGCGTATCGGTGCCGCTCCCCTTTTGCTGCGACGCGTCCGAGCCGCTAAAGAACGGCAGGCCCGCACCGGGACGCCCGGCACCGGCGCCGGCGAGCGGACGCTTCTTGTCCTGGTCCTTGGCGGTAAGTTTCTCGATAGCCTTTTTGATGGAGGCGGACGACACACCCAGGCGCATGAGGATGTCCATGGCCATGCCGTTACCCTCTTCGACGATGCCAATCAGCAAGTGCTCGGTCGACACGTAGGTCTGGTTGTTCTCACGTGCCACGCGGAAGGAGCGCTCCATCACGCTAATGACGAGCGGCGTAAAGGCGAGCTTGGCCGCCTCGGTCTCCTCACTGGGCTCGGGAACCGTGGTCTGGACCTCTTTGAGAGTATCCATGATGTCATCGTAGGAGATGTCGAGCGAACGCAGCGCCTCGGCGGCAATGCCCTCGTCCTCCTTGGCAAGCGCGAGCAGCAGGTGCTCGGTGCCCACCTTATTTGAATGAAGATCGAGCGCCTCCTGTTTGGCCATCGACATGACCTTGCGCGCTCGATCGGTAAATCTATCTAACATGCTCGTTTCCTTACATGAGTTCATCGAAATCAAAACGCCCGCCCGTCGGCGGCGCTTTTGTCTCTTTACCCACAGGTTGTCTATGTTAACAGCTGGAGGAATATCTATAAACCCGGCTCACATGAATGCAGGTTATGACCGCATCGCGGGACTCACCGCGCGATGCGCGACAGGCGCCCCGCAAGAGAAACCCTAGGCGTCTTTCACCACGTCGGGACTCGTCGCACGCGATGCGCGATAGGCATCGGCCTCCTTGGAGACGCGTTCGAGCAGCTCGGATGTATCGACGCCCTCGACTTGCGCGACCGTTTCCACCGTCTGCATGGCGACCGCCCTCAGGTACGCGCACGCGCTGTCCCCCAGCTGCTCGAGGTCTATCTCCTCGCCGCCCTCCCGGGCAAAGCCGACCGCCATCACAAAGCCCATGATGCCCGAGACCAGAAAGCCCACCGCAAAGCTCGAATCTGCCTTGAGCTCTTCTCCGTCGGGGTGGACGATCTCTCTCACGCGGTCGATGATGATCGTATGGATGCCCTGCACGACCTGCTCGGCGGCACCCGCCCTCATGGTGATGACGATGCGCCGCAGCAGGCAGCGGACGTCGCGCCGGTCGAACGCCGAAAGGTCGCCCTCGCTCGAAAAATGCCAGAGGGCATCGGTGATGAGCTCGTTATCCTGCAGCAGCTGGGCTATGGCGATGGCGACGAGTTCATCGAAATCGTGAAAATAGTAGTAAAACGTTCCGCGATTGCACTGGGCGGCGCGGGTCACCTCGCCAACCGACAGCTCGAAGATGCTGTTGTTCTCGATGAGCTCCCAAAACGCCTCGATGATACGGGTGCGTGCATCGGGCGCATCGGCGTCCTTACGCGGTCTCGCCATGCGCCTCACCGCACCCCTGCGCCTTGGCGTTCATGATGAGCATCTGAAGACGGTTCTCCACGTTGGCGAAGCTCACGTCGGGATCGTAGTCGAGCGGCAGGAACTGCGCCGTGGGATACTGCTCCTTGAGCGCATGGATAAGCCCGCGCCCCACGACATGGTTGGGCAGACACCCGAACGGCTGCAGGATCACGAAGTTGCGGCAGCCGCGCTTGGCGTGCTCGAGAATCTCCGCCGGAATCAGCACGCCCTCGCCCGCATCGAACGTATGGTGCAGGATCTTATCGCTCGCGCGCACGAGCTCGGGCATGCGCGTCGGCGGCTCGTAGAGCGGGCTCGCCGCGCCCAGGCGGTCGCAACGGTCGTGCGCGAGCTCGAACAGGTTGTCCGCCGTGGCGTACCAGGCCTTTTCGGGCAGCGACAGGTCGACGTGGAACTCGCGCGACTGCGCATGCTTGTAGAAATAGGTCTTGCGGATCACGTCGGTCATGCGCGCCTCGATGACCTCGAGCCCGTTGTCCTCGAGGTAGCGCTCGATCTCGTGGTTGGCGCCGAGATGGAAATTGAGCAGGTACTCGCCCACGATGAGAACGGTCGGATGCGGGTTCGAGCGGTCGTACGGAACGGCGTCCATGATCGCAAGCGCGCGTTTGAAGCCCGTCGCCTGGCCTCTCAGCCCGGAGCGCTCCATGCCCTCGATAACCTCATCGAGCGCGCGGTCGAACGCAGCGTCCGCCGCGCCCTTCTCGAGCTCGTAGGGACGGATGCGCCTAAGCATGGCCTCGAGGGCATCGATCATGGGAAGACCGTAGGCGATCTGGATGCTCTGGCCAAGGCCGAGCTTGAAGCCCGGATGCGCATTGTGGGCATCGACGTCGTCGTTGGTGAGCACCGGGACATAGTCGTATCCCGCGTCGTCGAGCGCGCGGCGCAGCAGGGGCATGTAGTGCGTCAGGCGGCAGTCGCCGATATACTTGCCAGTCACCACGGCGACGTCGTGCGGGTCGTACTTACCGCTCTTGAGTGCCGCGAGCGCCTCGCCGATCACGATTTGCGCGGGGAAGCAGATGTCGTTGTGCACATAGCGTTTGCCCAGGCGGATGGCATCCTCGCGCCCGATATCAAGGGCCTCGGCGCGCACGCCCTGATTGCGCATCGCCGCGGTCATGAGCCTGCAGAACGCATGGGAGGTGTTGGGGACCAGCGCGATCTTGTCGTGCCGGTCGCGCTTGGTGTACTTGACCTTATACGGGTCGTCGAGCGGATGGACCGCGTGCACCCGGGCGCCCTCGGCACGCTCCTCCGCGCGACGACGGTTGACCGACTCGATAAACGAACGCACGCGAATGCCCATGGGACCGGCGACGTCGCTCTCATCGAGCTTGATCATCATCGGAACCTTGGAGCCCATCTCGCCCATCATGCGCGCGATCTCGTCGGTGAGATACGCATCGTGGCCGCAGCCGAAGCTGCCCATCTGCACGAGCTCGAGCTCGGGCGTCGATGCGACGATGACCGCGCACGACAGCATGCGCGCATGGTAGTTGTTCACGATGTCGATGCGGCTGTTGGAAAGGTCGACGTTGCAGACCCCCGGCACCGCATCGGGCGTCAGCACGGGTCGTTGTGGTACGGGCGCGAAGCGATCACCACCGCGTAGCCGCCGTCCTCGCGCACGTTCTCGAGCACCTGCCTGCCGCGCAGCTGCAGCTGGTTCTCAAACGTCTCCTGCGCGCGGTCCGCCTGCTCGGTCGCCTTGGCAACCAGGTCGGCATCGATATCGAAGGTCTCCTTGCACCACGCCTTGAGCTGGCGGTTTCGGTCGCCCTCGTCGTACCAGTGGAACAGCGGCGTATCGAACGGAACGCCGAAACGCTCCTCCGGGTTATCGGAATTGCGCATCACGTAGGGGTATCCCTTTACGACGGCGCACATCCACTCGCTGGTAGAGGCGGTGTTTTCGGTGGGCACCGTCGTGATGATGGGCATGAAGATGCGGTCGACGCCGGCGTCGACGAGATTGCGGATGTGCCCGTGGACGAGCTTGGCCGGGAAGCACACGGTGTCGGATGTGACGTGCGCCAGACCGCGCTCGTACATCGCCTTGGTGCTGCGTCCCGAGACGCGCACCTTAAAGCCGAGCGTGCTGAAGAACGTCGACCAGAACGGCATGGTGTCCCAGAACTCGAGCACACGGGGAATGCCGATCGTGACATCGCGCCCCCCGCAGACGGGAACCGTGGGGTACGACTCGAACAGCAGCTTCTCGCGGTCGACAAAGAGATTGGGGGCAGCCGCGGTCCGGTCGCGCCCCGTGCCGGGTGCCTGTGCCTCGCAAGCACCCTGCGGGCGCAGCTCCTCCGCCGCGGGAACCTCGCGCACGAGCTCATCCCATGAGATGGCGCCGCCGCGCGGGCAGCGATTGCCCGTGACGTAAAGCGAGCCGTCGCCAAATGCCACGACCGCGCGCTGGCAGCGGTTGTTGCACCGACGGCAGGTAACGCCGCCGAACTCGCGATGCTCGAAGCGCTCCACGGCATCGAGCCCGATAAACGACGTGCCGGCGTCGCCCTTGCGGCATTCCTCGCGCGCGAGCAGGGCGATACCGATAGCGCCCATCAGCCCCGGGTGGGGCGCACGCGTGACGGGTTTGCCCAGATACTGCTCGAATGCGCGCAGCACCGCGTCGTTTCGGAACGTGCCGCCCTGGACGACGACTTTGTCGCCCAGACGGTTGAGATTTGAAACGCGAATGACCTTGGTGAACACGTTCTCGATAATCGAACGGCAGAGACCGGCCATGATGTCGCCCGGACCCTTACCGCGCCGCTGCTCGGAAACGACGCTGCTGTTCATGAACACCGTGCAGCGGCTGCCGAGAACGGCGGGGGCTTTGGACGAAAATGCCTCGGTCGCGATATCCTCAACGGCTATTCCGAGGTTTTTGGCAAAACCCTCGAGGAACGAGCCGCAGCCCGCAGAGCACGCCTCGTTGACGACGATATCGGTCAGCACGCCGTGGTTGAGCCAGATGGCCTTCATATCCTGTCCGCCGATGTCGAGCACGAAGGTCGCATCGGGAACGCATGCGCACGCGGCGCGGGCGTGCGCGACCGTCTCGACCGTATGGTAGTCGGCGTGGAACGCGCGCGCGAAAAGCTCCTCGCCGTATCCCGTGGTGCCCACGGCATCGATCGCAAGCGTGACTCCCGCTGTCTCCCAGCGGTTCTTCAAGCTGACAAGACCCTGTTGGGCGACGTCGAGCGGTCTGCCGTTATTAGACGCGTAGAACGAATCGACAAGCTCACCCGCCTCATCGACCAGGGCGAACTTGGTCGTCGTGCTCCCCGAATCGATACCGAGCGCCACACGCACCGTCTCTCCGGGCGCATACGCATCCGGACCCTTTGCCGGCGTCTCTTTGCCATGGCGTGCCGTAAAATCCGCCTGCTCGGCAGGTGTGGCAAAAAAGGGCTGGGCAAGACGTCCCTCCCCGCTTGCGGGCGCGACCGTCTCGAGCTTATCCAGCCGGACAAAAGCGTCGGGAAGGTCGATCGGTTGGGACGATGCGAACATGTCGGTCAGCGACAGGGCGGCACCGCGCGCGACCATGATCTGCGGATCGCGCGGGACGATAACCTGATCGTCCGATAGATTCAGTTGCTCCCGGAACACGCGGACCAGTGTGGGGTTGTAGGCGAGCGTACCGCCCTCGAAGATTACCGGCGGCTCGATGTCGATACCCTGAGCCAGACCGCCGATCGTTTGGCGGGCGACCGCGTGAAGCGCCGAAAGCGCCAGGTCGGTGGTAGGAATGCCCTCGTTGAGCAGCGGCTGGATATCAGTCTTTGCGTACACGCCGCAGCGGCCCGAGACCTCGTGGACGGTCGTTCCCCGGCTTGCGAGCTGCTCGAACTCGCCCGATTCGGTGCCGACCCCCATGAGCTTTGCCATCTCGTCGATAAATGCACCGGTACCGCCTGCGCACGAGCCGTTCATGCGCATGTCGGCAACCTCGATGTCTCCCTTATCGTTGGTGCGGAAGAAGATCATCTTGGCGTCTTGGCCGCCCAGCTCGATGGCGCAGCGCGTCTGCGGATAGAACCTGCTGATCGCGAGCGCGTTGGCGACCACCTCCTGAACGTACGAGGCGCCCAGCGCGGTCGCGATATCGCGCGCACCCGAGCCGGTCACCGCAACGCGCAGTGACTCATGGGGAAAGCGCTCGGCGAGCTCGCCGAGCATGGCGCGCACGCTCGCTGTCTGACACGCCCCGTGGCGGCGATATCCCCACCACGCCTCGGTCATATCCTCGTGCATCGCGTAAACTTTGGTCGTCGTCGACCCTACGTCCAGTCCTACTAGCAACGCCATAATGCTCCGTCTCTCGCATTTTTCCCGCTAGAGATATACCACTCTACGTAATACAACAGACTGTTGTATTTAAACTCCGTATAAAAAGCGGCTGCCGAAACGCTTCAGCAGCCGCCGAATGCACCAACAGATTGTTCTGCGCGCTAGCACGTCGGGCAACGGAGCAGCACGGGCCCTCCGGTCATGCGCACCGCTCACGCCCGCGATGTCGCCGAGAGAGCTATCCACGCTTAGGGCTCCAACCAAGCAAGTCGCCCGCGCTCAGCAGATCCCTAAGCGAGCTACTCGCACTCAGGAGCCATAGCCTGCTCCAAGAGCTCGGCATGCTCCTCCTCGAAAACCGTCCCCACAGGGAAGGCGCGACGGAAGACGAAGCGGGAAATCGGACCGGCTACCAAAAGGTTCCACGGCAGCGCCATCACAAAATTATGCGGGATGTTGATCATCCAGATCGCGGGCACGGAATACAGGTTCGCAAGGATGCCGCCGGGCATGTGCGTCAGACCCTCACAGGCACCGTACAGCGACATGATGATGACCATGGGAACGACCATGCAGGAGCTGACGGCGAGCGTCATGGCAAGTGGCGAGCTCTTGCCCGGCGTGACCAAGTACTTAAAGGCGAAACCCTTGGCGAGCGGGCTGGCGACGAACCAGTCGCAGCACATGGCAAAAATGTAGGCAACGGGGAAGCCGAGCCACGCAGTGGCAACGACCTCGCCGTTGATGGCCCCGTGCTGCAGGGCAACGTTGTAGATGCTCATCCAGAGCACCATGCAAAAGCACATGATAAAGGTGAACAGCAGGCTCTCTCGTTTGTTGATAGGCATAAAGGGCAGATTCCTCTCTGTGTTGTACCGCGGCGCCACGCAACAAAAACGGGCGGGCAAGATGGAGCTGTTGGAACTTCATCTCGCCCGCCCGTGGTACGCGCGTCTGCGACTACTTATGTGGTGGAACCAGCCTAGCACGAAACGCATGCGCTTCGTAAGCGTTGAGTTTATGAAGATGCAGGGCACCGATAATCCCCCGACCCCATAAGTTGCGGTGGAATACGGACTGTTTCGACCCTTTAAGCAGCAATTCAGTCCCTATTTCACCGCAACTCATTTGGTGCAAAGTAACCTGTCCCCCTTGCACCAATTAGCTGGTGTGGCGCCAGCGAGGGTCGGTGAGCGTACGCGCCACACCCAGTCCAACGGGCAGAAACGCTACGATGAGCACTGCGCGCACAAACCAGCCGAGCATATTGACCGTGTCGAAGGTGCACATGTAATACATCGAGCGATACAGATACAAGCCCGGCACCATAATGACAATCGAAGGCACCGTGAGAGCGATACGCGGGTAGGTGAGCTTGACTTCGGCCAAGCTTGCCAGCAGACCCGATACCAGCGCGCCGATAAACGCTGCTGCCTCGGGAGGCATTCCCGTGCTGAGGCCCAGGAAGGGAATCATCGTCGGCGCATCGACGAGCGTAAGGCGCAGGGTATTGGAAACGGCGCCGATCAACCCAGCTGCCGCGGCCATCTTTACCGGGCTGTTGAACATCACCGAGAAGCCGAATACGCCAACGAAGCTCATCACCACGCGCAGGAGCGTAAGGGCAAGCGGCGAAAGGCCGAGCGGGGCAAAATCATCCGGTGCCAGCCCCACACACTCGGCAACCATCCAGCCCACAAGGGTCGCCATCACAATAATCGACACGGCATACGAAAGACGCTCAATGCCGCTTCGCATATCGAGCTTAGCGATGTCGAGGCCTGCCGTAATGAGGGGAAAGCCGGGAATCACGAAGAGCATGGCGCCGATATAGCCTTCTTGGTGCGACATTGCCCCCGGTACGACCTGGCCAAGGCCGAGCAATGCCAGCAGATACGAAACGCAAGCGAGCGCAACGCCCGTCGTCAGCGCGCTAAACTGGCCAAGACCCTGCTTGAGAATATGGGAGCGAGCAAAGTTACCGACACCAGCGCCTACGAATGCGCAGGCCATCTCGATAGGGCCGCCGCCGAGCAAAAAGACGAAGGCGCCGCAAGCACAGGCTGCCGCAAGGCCCTGTTGCCAGGGAGAGTAATCGGGTTTTGAGCTCTCAACGGTCCTGAGCATCTCGTGGTACTCGTGTACCGTGAAGCGACGACCATAGGTCTCGATTTCCTTGAGGAAACTCTCCATCATCCAAATGCGATGGGTATTGACTCCCGTTGTGGGCAGGCTGACAACCTCGTTAAAGCAGTGGCCATCTTCGATGCAAGTACACTCAAACGACAGAAGGCTCAGGTCGACGTGAATCGTGACGCCGAGTACGGCAGCAACACGATTCATGGTATCGCGCACGCGCCAGGCACCTGTTCCGCTTGCCAGCATAAGCATGCCGGTGCGGCAGATGATGGATGACTTATCGGTGAGCGGCGCATCGACGGCAAGCTCATCGCCTGCCGTCACGATCTGGTGCCAGTCAGTTTTCATATGGAGCGCGCCGGCACGAACGCCGTGGTGCATGGGGGCTCTCGAAAGCAGCGAGTCAAGGCGCGAAGGCTGTGGGGGCTCCGTTAATTCGCCCTCGTCCTCGTCGGGCTCTTCATCGACCAGATCAAATGAGTCAAGCGATGCCGGCTCGCGACGATCGATTAGCTCCTCATCCTCATCATCAAAGTAATTGAACTGATCGAGCATGTCCTCTTCGATTGCGCGCTCGCTCGCATCGTCCATCCCGGTGCTCCGACTAACCCCCATCCTAGACAGCGACGGCTAAAGGAAACATAAAAGAGGCGGCTGTCATGCGAACCATGTGCGCAATAGCCGTGGGTAGTCGTTTAAGAACGTCCCCAATGACTACATCGATGTTCTAAGTGTCAACCAAGTCAACGCCGCAGATAGAGGACGGACGGCGCACAGCGTCGAGCGGTTACGGCGTTTGGTAAAACGCCGTAACCCCCTAGTACATCTTTGCGCCGGCGGGGATGGAGGCGTCGAGCTGGATCAGATTGAGACGCTCCTCGCCCTCCTCCTCGTGGATAGCGCTGATGAGCATGCCGCAGCTGGGGATGCCCATCATCTTGCGCGGAGGCAGGTTGGTGATGGCGAGCAGGGTCTTACCGACCAGGTCCTCGGGCTCATAGTATTCATGGATGCCGGAGAGGATGGTGCGGTCGGTGCCGTCACAGCGCGGAAATCGCTCTTGGAGAAGGTATCAAAGTCGACGAACTCCTCAAACAGCGGCTCAACGGCGATCTTGGAGTAATCGAGCGTGGGCTTAAGCGACTTAACGAACGGGCTCGCGGCGTTGCCGGCCTCGGCAGCCTTGGCGGCAGCGGCACCGGACTGGAAACCCTTCTCGGGCTTCATGTGCGGGAACAGCAGCACGTCGCGGATGGAAGCCTGGTTGGTGAGCAGCATGACCACGCGGTCAATGCCGATGCCGATGCCGCCCGCAGGAGGCATACCGTACTCGAGGGCGCGCACGTAGTCCTCGTCGTACTCCATGGCCTCGTCGTCGCCGCCAGCCTTCTCGGCCATCTGAGCGGCAAAGCGCTCGGCCTGGTCGACCGGGTCGTTGAGCTCGGAGAACGCGTTGGCGTACTCGTGACCGGCGATGACCAGCTCAAAGCGGTGCGTCAGGCGCGGGTCGTCCTCAAAACGCTTGGCAAGCGGGCTGACCTCGATGGGGTAATCGCACACGAACGTCGGGTTGACGATGGTGTCCTCGCCCAGCTCATCGTAAATCTCGGCGATGATCTTGCCAGCAGTCCACTCGGGCTTGATCTCCAGGCCCTTCTCGCGCGCGGCGGCAGCAAGCTCCTCGACCGGCGTGTCGATGGTGACCTGCTTGCCGAGCACGTCGGAGACGATGTCGGTCATGGGACGGCTGGCCCACTCACCAGAAAGGTCGATGGTCTGGCCCTGGTACTCGATGACCTCGGGGTTGCCGATGGCCTTGTTGGCAGCCTTGATGACACCCTGTGGTGAACTCGGGGTTGTGGGTAAGGTCCATGCCCTCGTTACGGAAGATGCGGCCGATCTCGAACACGCGCTCAAAACCACCGACAATGCAGCGCTTGAGGTGCAGCTCGGTGGCAATACGCAGGTAGCACTCCTGATCGAGCGCGTTGAAGTGGGTAATGAACGGCTTGGCAGTAGCACCGCCCTGGATGGTCTGCAGGATGGGGGTCTCGACCTCCATGTAGCCGTCGGACTCCATAAAGCGACGGAAGGTGGAGAGAATCTGCGAACGTTTACGGAAGGTCTCGCGAACGTCGTCGTTGGCGATCAGGTCGACATAGCGCTGGCGATAGCGGGTCTCCTTGTCGGAAAGACCGTGGAACTTCTCGGGCAGCGGACGAACGGCCTTGGCAAGCAGGGTCGCGCTCTTAGGAGCAACGGAAAGCTGGCCGCGCTGGGTGCGCACGACCACGCCGGTCACGCCCAGGATGTCGCCCAGGTCGAGGGCCTTGAGCGTACTCCAGGCAGCCTCGTCCATGTCGTTGATGCGGCAGAACAGCTGAATCTCGGCAGTCGCATCGCGCACGACGATGAACATGATCTTGCCCTGACCGCGCTTGGCGACCACACGGCCAGCGATCTTCACGACGTCCTCGGTGTCCTCGCCATCGGCAAGCTCGGCGTACTTAGCCTCGATATCGGCGACGTAGTCCTCAAGCTCAGAGTGCTCAGGATAGGGGTTCTGGCCCGCCTCGAACAGGGCGGCGCGCTTGGCCAGGCGGGTGGCGCGCTCGTCGTTGAGCGTCGATGCCTGATCGGCGGCGTTCTGGTTCTCTGCCATAAGTTAGCTCCTCAAACTAAAACGCTCCCCAGGATTCGGTCCCAGGGAGCGAAAACATACCTTTACGCGGGACCGTGGTCTAGCGTGCGATCTTGGCGATGGTGTAGACGCGAGTCTTGCCGGAAGGCGTAACGACCTCGACGGGTCTCGGTGGTACCAACGAGCGTGACTTCCATGACCTCGCCGTTGGGATCAATCAGCGAAACGGTGGAACCGATGGAGACGGTCAGGTCGCCCGTGGTGGCAGCAACCTGAGCGTTGGCGAGGATGGCCTGGATCTCGGCAATACGAGCGGCGTTCTGGGCCTGCTTGTCCTTAGCGGCGTCGTACTCGGAGTTCTCCGAAAGGTCGCCGAACGCGCGGGCTTCCTTGATGTCCTCGACGATCTCCTTGGCGTAATCGCCCTCACGCCAAGCGAGCTCCTCGACGAGCTTCTGGCGGCCCTCAGCGGTCAGTACGATCTGGCTTGCGTCCATACGGATATCTCCCCAACTCTGATCAAACAATCAACTGTCAACAAAACGAAAAAGACCGGCTAGCCTGCGGGCAAGCCGGTCAGGTGCTCACCCCAAAGGGATGGGACTACTCTGCGTCCGCGTCGCTGTCCTCTGCCTGCTTCTTCTTGGCAGCAGCGAGCTTGGCCTCGAGCTCAGCGATCTCCTTGTCCTCCTCGGACTGCTCGACCACGACCTCCTCGGCCTGCTTGGTCTCGGCCTTATCGTCGCCCTCCATACCCTCGCGGATATTCTTGACGGTAGAGCCGAGGGACTTGCCGAGCTTCGGCAGGTTCTTGGGCCCGAAGATAATCAGGACAACGACGAGAATAATGATGAGCTCAGGAGCCCTCAGTCCAAACATGTAGACCTCCACAATACAGCGAGACAAGCTCGAATGAGTATACCGCGGGTATCGCGGTATCACAACAATAGCTAAAAAAAGGGACCGCAAGAAGCGGTCCCTCCTCATGCTCTGGTCGGGTTGACTGGATTTGAACCAGCGACCCCTGCGTCCCGAACGCAGTGCTCTACCAAACTGAGCCACAACCCGTTAGCTCGACTATAGTAACAAAGATTTTCGCCGCGTGCTAGAGAAATTTTTATTTCTTTGGCGCGTCGATTTGAACCGTGTTGGGAATAAGCTCAGTCGCGCAGGCCCACCAGCCATTTTGCTGGGCAGCATCGGCAAGCCTTTCGGCCGTGGCAGCGGTGTCGCAAATGGCAAACGAGCAGGCACCCGATCCGCACACACCTACAGCAACGGTTCCGTCCTGTTTACGCAGCCAGTCGAGGACCGTTTGAATCTGCGACTCCATCTGTGCGGAAATGACACCAAGGTTGTTATGGATGAGTGCATATGCCGTCTCGGCATCACCAGCACGCAAGGCAGAAGCTATCGCGCCGGGCTTGTCCGCAGGCACCGAGGCCTCGTCAAAACGTCGATAGGCTTCAATTGTCGAAACACTTGCCTCGCGCGGCTTGACCAGCACGACGGGCGTCGCGGGCAGCGCGGGGTACTCAGTTGCCAGCACGTCTCCCCCACCTACGTAGAACGCAGGACTCGCGTGCAAAAAGAACGGGACGTCAGCACCAATGCCTCGCGCAATATCGTCGAGCGCTGGGTCGGTGCGATCAATGCCCCAGAGCTCCGCCAAGGCGACAATGACCGCGGCCGCATCCGTCGAGGGGCCGCCCAAGCCGGCGCACAATGGGATGCGCTTCTCAATCGTCACGCAGATGTTTGCCTCGCGACCATAATGCTCGGCCATAGCAACCGCAGCCCGATACGCCGTATTCTTTTGCATGGGAAAATCTGATGCCGGAACCGTCTGGACGGTCAGCGCCTGCGCCGGCGTGACCGTCACGGTATCGGAAAGACCGACGGCCGCCATCAGGGAATCGACCCTGTGGTAGCCGCGGTCATCGCGCTCGGTATGAACCCCCAGGTAGAGGTTAATCTTTGCCGGCGCGGAAAGAGTCAGGGACCGATCGGTCACCGTTAATGCTCCTCGAGCTGATTGCCGAGCGGGGTAAAGATATGCTCGCC
>MNQC01000104.1:15069-16632 GCA_001915225.1 Collinsella sp. 60_9 | reverse complement strand
ACAGCTCGACCTGGCCGGTGAGAACATCAATATACTGGTAGGACTGACGCGACTTGCGGCCACGGCGCTCGTCGACCTCGACGATAAAGACTGCCGGATGGACGCTCTTGATGGTGCCCATGCGCTCGACGACGCGGGTGCGGCCCATGTTGGCCTTCACCTTAACGCGATCGCCCACCATATCGGTCAGCTTCTCGTGGATGTCGTCGACGTGATTGACTTCCATCTCTTCCATGAACAGGGCCTCCAGAAGGTGCAATTCAAAAAGGGGATAATACCCCTAAGATAGACAAAACTCTAATACTATAGCACCCTGCTGCCGCCATACGCAAGTAGCTAAATAAGCCCCGTCCCAAATACGTACCAGACGACAACCTCGCATGACCAGTTGTTACGCGGTTTGGTAAACCGCGTAACCTAAAGGTTGTCGGTGTCCAAGACGATGGTGAACGGACCGTCGTTGACGAGATCGACTTTCATATCGGCGCCAAAAATGCCGTGCGCCACGTGTTCGACATCTTGACGAACGAGCGTCAGGAAGTCCTCGTAGAGAACTGCGACACCACGAGCACCTCGCCGTCGACATCGGCAAGCGCCAAGTTGGTCTTGCCGTTCTCGTCCTCGTTGATACGCAGCCCGCGGAGCTTGCCCCACAGTTTGTCGGCCTCGGCACGCGTATCGCCATGGCCCACACCCAGCAGCACCAGGTAGCCGCGTCCAATGCGGCCCACGCACTCGCCGTCGACCGTTACGCCGGCGTTGAGCACGCGCTGCACCACCGCACGCACGGTCTACTCCTCGCCCGTCAGCTTGGCGGACAGATGCTCGAGCGCGTGGAAACGATGGCTGATGGCGTTCTTCTCGTCAGCCGTCAGCTCGGCCATGGTCTTGCCCGGCGTGTCGACCGGCAGGAACAGCGGGTCGTAGCCAAAGCCGTGATCGCCGCGGCCCTCGTGCGCGATAACGCCCTCGCAGGCGCCCTCGCCATAGGTGACCAAACCGTCCGTGTCGATGAGCGCGACGACGCTCATAAAGCGCGCGGTGCGATCCTCGTCGGCCACGCCATCCAGATTCACGAGCAGCTTGGCATTGTTGGCGGCGTCGTCGCCGTGAACGCCCGCGTAGCGCGCGCTATACACACCGGGCTCACCGTCCAGCGCGTCGACGACCAAGCCCGAATCGTCGGCAATGGCCATAAGACCCGTCTCCTCGACCGCAGCCTGCGCCTTGATGATGGCGTTCTCCAAAAACGTCGTGCCGTTTTCCTCGGGATCCTCAAAATCGCCCAGCTGGCCGAGCGCCACAAAGCGCACCTCGGGCATGACCTTGCCCAAAATGGCCTCGATCTCGGTGAGCTTATGGGCGTTGCCCGTTGCCACGACGATGGTCGCCGCCGGGTCGAGGGTGTCGATGTCAATCTTCTCAAGTGCCATGACTGGCCTCCTTGTCTCTATAGCAAGCCGCGTGAGGGGCGTTTGGGCACTTGACCCCTCCCCTCTCAGGCGATCGGACCTTTCAACGCAGCATTTCAGCAGATAAAACCTATCAAAATAAACCTGTCCC
>MNQC01000104.1:0-15049 GCA_001915225.1 Collinsella sp. 60_9 | reverse complement strand
CGAGGGCTTGGCGCTGAAGCTCGATGAGCTCGGCGATACCCTTGTCGCCCAGGTCGAGCAGGGCGTTGAGGCGCTTGCGGTCGAAGGGCGCCTGCTCGCCGGTACCCTGGAGCTCGATCATCTCACCGGTGTCGGTGGCGACGAGGTTCATGTCGACCTCGGCATGGCTGTCCTCGGAATAATCGAGGTCAAGCAGCGTATTGCCGTCGACAACGCCCATGGAGATGGCAGCCACCTGGCCGATAAGCGGGATGCGCTCGATCTTGCCCGCCTCGACCCACATGGCGAGGGCGTCGTGCAGCGCCAACCAGGCACCGGTAATGCTCGCCGTACGCGTGCCGCCATCGGCCTGGATCACATCGCAGTCGACGGTAACGGTGTACTCGCCGAGCGCCTTCATGTTGACGACGGTACGCAGACTGCGGCCGATAAGCCGCTCGATCTCCATGGAGCGGCCCTTGCGGTTGGCATGCTCGCGCTTGCAGCGTTTACCGGTCGAGGCCGGCAGCATCGCATATTCCGCCGTTACCCAGCCGGCCTTGGCGCCCTTGCGCCAACCCGGCACACCCTCCTCGATGGTGGCGGCGCACAGTACGCGCGTGTCGCCGAACTCGGCCAGGCACGAGCCGTGGGCGTGCTTCATAACGCCGCGGGTGAGCTTAACGGGGCGCAGCTCGTTGGCGGCGCGGCCGTTGGCGCGGTTGACCTGCATGTATTCCATGGAACTATCCTTTCGGCAAAAGATGCGGCAAAGACTCCGGCGGCATTGCGAGCCTAACCGAGTTCGTCGATATCGACATGCTCGATGCTTTTGAGCGGCTGGCCAAAGATAAAGCTACCCGCCACCGCAAACTCGGCAATGTTGTCAGACGTGGTGGCAAAGCGATGCTGCGGCTCGGCTGCGTCGCCCGCCAGCTGCTCGCGGCGCGTGAGAATATCGGTCAGCTCGCGCGTGGTCTCCTCGGCGGAACTCACCACGCGCACTCCGGGACCCAGCGCATGGCGAATAGGCCCCACGAGCAGCGGGAAATGCGTGCAGCCGAGTACCACGGTATCGATGCCACGATCGTGCAGCGGCTCGACTGTGGCGCCAACCAGCGCGCGAACGGCTGGCGTATCAAAAATATCCTCGTTCTCGAGCCACTGCTCCTGCAGATGCGCGCCCGAGGCGAGCTCGTGCTCGACGACCTCGACAAAGCTCGAAGCCGGGCAGCCATACACATCGACACCAGCATCCAAATCCTGGATGGCGCGCGTGTAGGCGCCCGAGCGAATGGTGAGGTTGGTGGCGAGCACGCCCACGCGACGCGTACGCGTGCTGTTGATGGCGGCGCGCGCGCCCGGGGCGATCACGCCGATCACGGGAACGTCGAGCACTTGCTGAGCCAAACGCAAGGCCGCGGCGGTCGCCGTGTTGCAGGCGATCCTGCAGCGCAAACGAGCGAACCTCGTCCTCGGTGCGGGTGCCATAAGGGCAGCGCTTAGTGTCACCGAAATAGTAGACGGACTCGTGCGGAAGTGCCGTTGCGATCGCGCGCGCGACCGTCAAGCCGCCCAGGCCCGAGTCGAACACGCCGATTGGACGCGTGTCCCCGGCCATATTATCGATATCGGACATTACCTCACCAGATTCTCTCTCGAAAAATGCGACCAATCGTGATGCGTCGCGCTACGAACGGGCTGCGACCAGCAGCTCGGCCGTTGCCACCCAACCGTCGACAATCTTGCCGCGCGTAATATAGGCATTGTCGCAGGCGTCCAAGAACTCCGGGGCACCGGCGCTCGTCAGGCCATTCTCGACTAGGCAGAACGTGCCCACGTGATCGGCCATGTAGAAGTCGGACTCGGAATCGCCGAGCGCGAGCGTCTCCTCGCGCTCGATCCCCAGGTGCTCGCAGAAGCGCGCAATGGCGACGCCTTTGTTGAGGCCCGCGGGGTTGATATTGAATGCGCGACCGTCCTCGACGCGATCGAGCTCGAGCGTCGTCGGCTTGGACAGATGCGTCAGATGGCCGTTGCAAGCCCAGATCAGACCGCAGCCGGCCTCGTCCAGGATGGCCTGAACCTCATCGTCGGGCACATCGCCGCGCATGCCGACGGTGACCTCACGGTACTTGTAGCCGGTCGACATGTCGTTGTGATACTCGATCTTGTGCGGCCAGCGGGCGAGGATCTTCTCGCACACGCCGGTCTGCTCGATCACCTGGTGCGGCGTGAGGCCGCAAGAGGGGTCGTAGGGCATGTCGCCGGTCAGATACTCCCAATCGTTGGCTTTGAGGTCGTACATGACCAGGCCGCCCATCTCGCCGATGTAGGAGTTGAGGCCGAGCACGCGCGCGTCCTCGTGGATCATAGTACGGTTGCGGCCCGAGGTGGGAACCACCTGAATACCAGCGCGAGCGAGCGCCACGACGGCCTCGACGAGTTTGGTCGAGGGGTTGCCGTCGTTGTCGCGTAGCACGCACGAGCCGGGTGCAAGCATCGTGGCATCCAGGTCGGTAAAGACGTACTTGACCGTGGCCAAGCGCTCGCGCATCTCGCCCGAAAGCTCGGCAACGGTCGGCAGGGTATTGTGGGACATGGTTACTCCGTTTACGTAGAAGGGTTTGGACTTGGACGGCATGTTTTGATTGAGGGAACACGCTTATGGCGACAGCGCACTCAGGGCGCCGCCGCCATCATGGTTCATTAGTCAAACTGGGTAACATCGATCAGGCGATTGGCCAACGAAAGGTCGCTCTCGATGGGCACGAACTCGTCGCCCACGTGCATGAGCTCCTCGTCACCCTTTGCCAGCAGCAAGACAATGGTGGGAGCATCGGGGTTGACGTACTCCTCGCGCGCCGCCTTGAACGCCGCATGCACAGCGGCTTCGCGGTCGAGGATGATCTTGTTCGGCGTATCGTCGGGAACATGCTCGGCAAGCTCGCGACAGACCTTCATCGGGTCCTCGTGAGCTGGATCCTCGTTGGCAAAGATCATCAGGTCGGAATACGGTGCGGCCTCGCGCGGAAGCTGCTCGCGGCGCTCCTGCGCCTTGCCGCCGGCAGCGCCAAACAGCGCAATGACGGGGCTAGCGGGAAACGCGCGCTTCACCGACGAGAAAAGCGAACGGAACGAAAGCTGGTTGTGCGCATAGTCGACAACGCAAATCACGCAGCCGTCCTTCGACTCCACGACCTCCATACGGCCCGGCACACGCAGTTTGGAGAGGCCCTTCTTGATAGCCTCGATACCGATGCCGATCTCGCGCGCAGCGGCGATAGCGACCAGCGCGTTTTCCACGTTAAAGTCGCCCGCGATGCCCAGCAGGACCTTCTCCCCCATCTCGGACTCGTCGGCACACAGGCCATGCAAGTTGAACTCGATGCTAAAGCCGACCATGCGTACGTCGCTTGCCCACAGGCTCGCCTCGGGATGCTCGACGCCAACGGTCACCAAGCGATCGGCCGTCGACGCTGCCTCCAGCACACGGTCGGCCTCTTCGGTGCCCAGATTCACCACGGCGGTCTTTGCCTGGTCAAAGATCCTGAGTTTGCTCTCAAAATAATCCTCAAACGTGGGGTGTTCAATCGGCGAGATGTGGTCGCGGCCGATGTTGAGGAAGCACGCCACGTCAAACGGCAGATTCTCGACGCGTTGATACTTGAGCGCCTGGCTCGAGACCTCCATGACCATGGACTGGCGACCGGACGTGCGGCAGTTGGCGATATGGCGCCAGACCTCGGGGGCCTCGGGCGTAGTATTGGTGCTCTCGTAGCACTCGATACCATCGTCGGTACTCACCGAGCCGATCATGCCGCAGGACTCGCCCGCCGCTTTGATAATCGACTGGAGCATAAAAGCGGCCGTGGTCTTTCCCTTGGTGCCGGTGATGCCCACGATCTTGACGTCGTGGTCGGGACGGTCGTAGACCTCCGGCGGCAACAGGGCCATGGCCGTGCGAACACTATCAACAACCAGCATCGCAGCACCGCTCTCCTTCGCCAGCGGCTCCAGAGACTCGACCAGCGACTCCTCGCACACAAATGCGACGGCGCCCGCATCGAGCGCCATGCTCAAAAACGCGGGCTTAAAGGCAGCACCTTTGCAAAAGAATACGTCACCTGCCGAGACCACGCGCGAATCAAACGAGCAGCCGGTCACGGCACGCTCGTCAACCTGCTCTGATGCGCACAGCTCGCCGCACACGTCGAGAAGCTTGGCAAGCGTATCGACCGTGGTCACGGTCGCGGAATCCGAATGGTGCATCTTTCACCTTTCTCAGCCATTTGGCAGGGACGGTTTTTATAGTAACTGAAACGCACCCACGCAAAAACGGCTCCCGGAGGAGCCGTTACGCGCAGGCGTTCGTAAGCCGAGGCTAGGCAGCCCGAACAGCGGGCTGGCCCTCGTCGATAAAGAAGCGCTTGTACCACACTAGGAACACGAGCGGCGTATAGATCTTGCGCTGGAAATCGCCCTTGCCCGCAAAGTGCAGATCGAGCAGGTGCATAAGCTCGTCGGTATTGAAGAACTCGCTTGCCCACGGCGCGGTGAAGTACTCCTTGACATAGTCGTACCACTTTTGCTCGCGCAGCCAGTAGACAATCGGCACCGGGAAGCCCACCTTGGGACGGGTGGCCCACTCATCGGGCAGCGACTTGTTGGCAGCGTGGCGGAGTACCTGTTTGTTGCCGTTCTCGTTGATGCGGTAGCGGTCGGGAATGTGCTCGGCGAACTCCATGACTTTGCGGTCCAGGAAGGGCACGCGCAGCTCCAGCGAGTGTGCCATGCACATCTTGTCGGCCTTGAGCAGAATGTCGCCCGGGAGCCACATGTTCATGTCCAGGTACTGCTTCTTGACCAGTTCGGGCTGACCCTTCACGCGTGCGTAGATGGGTGCAGCGAGCTCAAAGGCGCCGTCGCCGGTGTTGTACTCGGGCTTGAGCACGCCGTCGACCTCGCGCTCCGGCCATACCAGAGCCTGTCCCAGGAACGACTTCTCGGGGATCTCGGCACCCTTGACCAGGAAGTTATGTCCCTTGAAGTACGGCATATGCAGCGCCAGGTTACCGAGCGCGCGACGGATGGGCAGCGGCACCATCTTTTTGTACTTGCGCACCGGGACCGTATCCTCGTAGTAGGCGTAGCCGCCAAAGAGTTCGTCGGCGCCTTCGCCCGAAAGCACGACGGTAACGTCCTTGCGGGCCATCTCGGCCAAGAACCACAGCGGCACGGAAGACAGGTTGGACTGCGGCTCGTCCATGTGATACTGGATGTCCTCGAGCGCACCGAAGAACTCGTCGGCGGTAATCATCTTGCGAACGTTCTCGACGCCGAGCTTATCGGAAAGCTCCTTGGCGTAGTTGGTCTCGTTGAAGTTCTTGTAGTCAAAGCCCACCGAGAAGGTCTTGTCGGGCATGAGGCAAGCGGCGATGTAGCTGGAGTCGACGCCACCGGAGAGGAACGACGCGACCTTGACGTCGGCGATGCGATGGGCCTCGACGCTCTCGTGCACGACCTCGTCCAGCTCATCGACGTACTCCTCGAACGGCTTCTCGACGGCAGAGTAATCGCAATCCCAGTAGCGCTCGATGTTCATCTTGCCGGTCGGGATATCGACGGTAAAGTAGTGCGCCGGCGGCAGCTTGTAGACACCCTCGAAGAAGGTCTCCTCGGTTGCCGAATACTGCAGCGTCATGTACGGACGCAGGGCCTTTTTGTTGACCGCCTTGTGGAAGTGCGGGTAGTCCAGGAAGCTCTTGATCTCGGAACCAAAGAGCACGCCCGGAGCGCCGTCGCCCGCATCGGCCATGGGATAGTAGTAAAGCGGCTTGATGCCAAAGATGTCGCGGGCGCCAAAAAGCTTGTTCTTCTTTTTGTCCCAGATGACGAAGGCGTACATACCGCGCAGGCGATCGAGGACGGCCTCGCCCCACTCCTCGTAGCCGTGCAGGAGGCTCTCGGTGTCGGCGCCGCAGTGGAACTTGTAGCCCTTGGCCTCGAGCTCGGAACGGAGTTCTTGGAAGTTGTAGATCTCGCCGTTGAAGACAATGACGACGCTGCCGTCCTCGTTGGCCATGGGTTGAGCGCCGGCCTCGGTCAGGTCGAGGATCGACAGGCGGCGGAAGCCCAGGGCAACGCGGCCGTCGATAAACTGACCGCCCATGTCGGGACCGCGATGGACGATGCGGTCCATCATCTTGGTGAGCACCTCGGATTGGTTATCCGTCCCACCGACAAAACCGACAAAACCGCACATATACTATCCCCTCTGCTGTTGCTGGGCATCAAATCGAATCAGTAGCTTTTGAGTATACCCGAGGGCGTAAAGAGGGGCGGAATGTTCAGGCAATCTCAACTGAATCAGCTCCGCGCCGACACGCGCCAGTTACCTTTAATGGATATGAGATGAATGAGGCAATTGTTTTGCTATACTCTCTCCGCACGGGCGATTGGCGCAACGGTTAGCGCAGGTGCTTTACACGCACAAGGCTGGGGGTTCGAATCCCTCATCGCCCACCATTGAATTGGAAACGGTCCTCGAAAGGGGACCGTTTTTGTTTGGGCCCATTTCATGGGATTCGAACCCGCAAGGGTGCGGAGCTGAGGAAACGCGAAGCGTTTTCCAGCGCAGCACGCGAGGAGCGAAGCGACGAAGCGGATGCGGGCGGCGGAGCCGCACGCGGACATCCCTCATCGCCCACCACTGATTTGATAGGCCTCCAGCGATGGAGGCCTTTCCTTTTTCATGCCCAGCGCATGGGATTCGAACCCGCCAGCACGTCTGTCACAAAGGCCGTGGCCAAATAATGGCAAAAATGAGTACTGCTACTTTGCTTGCAACATATAAACAGATAGTGTTTGCTTAGGTTACGCAACATATGTCCATTATAAGGACTAACAGTCAGATCAAAATCGTGTATTCATCGCCATTTCGACTTGCCATCTGGCCTTATTAGTCCAAAATTGCTGCTACCAAATCTGTAACAGTACTCATATTTGATGTTTTTTGACCAGCAGGTCTCCCTGCCTTAGCAAATCTAAGGCAAAACGGGTTCCAGACCGCTGAATCATGCCGCATAGGGCACGTCCGCAGTCCGGAACCCGGTCCAAATTGAGTTATTGCGCCGCGCTAGCCCAAAACACCCGACAGTATCTCGATCAGACTGTCCACGTCGGCTTCCTCGCAGACGAGCGGCGGCAAGAAACGCAGCGTATGGGCACCCGTAGCGTTAATCACGGCACCGGCAGCCAGCGCGCGGGCAACAATATCATGCGCGTCGCCCGCGGCATCATCCAAATCGCAGCCGAGCATCAGGCCACGGCCACGCACCTCTACCACATGCGGAAGCTTAGCCAGCGCCTGCTCCATATAGGCGCCCACCTTGGCGGCATGCTCAGCGTAGTCGCCGTGCACAAGCGCGGAAAGCGTCGCGGCGCACGCCGCGACGGCCAAGCAGCTACCGCCAAAGGTCGAGCCGTGGTCGCCCGGCTTAAACACGTCGGCAATCTCCTTCTTTGCCACGACGGCACCCATGGGCACGCCATCAGCAATGCCCTTGGCAAGGCTCATAATGTCAGGCTCCACGCCATAAGTCTGGAACGCAAACGGCTTACCCGTGCGGAAGATACCGCACTGGACCTCGTCGGCGATAAGCACGGCGCCCACTTCGTGTGCCAGGTCGCGCGCTGCCGCCATAAACTCCTCGGTCATAGGGTGCACGCCACTCTCACCTTGGATCGGCTCGAGCATCACGGCGCAAATTTCACTGCCCAGCTGCTTAAAGATCGCACGCAGTTCATCGACATCGTTGGGCGTGCAGGCCACAAAGCCACCCGGCAGCGGGCGGAAGCTGTCCTGTAGCCAATCCTGCATGGTGGCGGCAATGGTCTCGAGCGTACGGCCGTGGAACCCGCCGCGCATGCACACGATGGTGTTGCCGCCATTACCGGCACGCTTGGCGTACAGGCGCGCGAGCTTCATCGAGCCCTCGTTGGCCTCGGCGCCAGAGTTGGCAAAGAAGGTCTCCCAAACCTGCTCATCCGCAGCCGGGGCACCAAGAGCAGCTGCCGTGGTCTCATCGCCGGCGACAATGGCATCGGCAAGCACGCGCGCACCATCTACGTCGTCGTTAGCAAGCTTGGACAGCAGCGCCGCGACCTGTCCGCGCTGCTCGATGTAGAAGTAATTGGAGACATGCATGAGCTTTTTGGTCTGTGCCTCGAGCGCCGAGAGCACGGCCGGGTCGCCATGACCTAGGCTGCACACGCCGATGCCGGCAAGAAAGTCGAGGTACTCACGGCCATCGTCGCCGGTGAGCTTCATGCCGTGACCCTCGACAAACTCGACCGGAGAGCGGCCAAAGGTATGCATAACGTAATGGGATTCAAGCGATTGCTGAGCTGCAAGTGACATGGGATGCCTTTCGTTGGGCGCCAGACGGCGCGGGGCTATGGGTGCAGGAATGGGGCGGCTGCGGGTCAGCTAGACCGTCTGAAGCTTCTCGACCTCGTCAAGGTTTTCGGTCAGACGCGCAGCAAACGTCGAAAGCGGATGCGGATGCGTATCGAACTCGTAAGCCGTCTCGGTGGAATGGATCACGGTGCCGACGCCGGCATCGGTCAGCAGCTCCAGGAGCAGCGAATGCGGCGTGGTACCGTTAATGATGTGGGCACGAAATACGCCGCCGGTAAGCGCATCGACGGCCGCACGCAGCTTGGGAATCATGCCCTTATCGACCTCGCCGCCGTAGAGCATTTCGTTAACCTCGTCGAGCGTTAGGTTGGAGATAAGCGAGTCCTTGTCGCTAAAGTCCTTGTACAGGCCATCGACATCGGTCAAAAAGATCGCCTTATGCGCGTGGAGCGCCGCGGCAACGGCACCGGCGGCGGTGTCGGCGTTGATGTTGAAGAAACCGCCGTCCTCCCCCGCCGCGACGGTAGCTATGACGGGGATGTACTCGCTATCGAGTAAGCGCTCGATATAGTCGGTGTTGACGTGCGTCACTTTGCCCACGCGACCGAGCTCGGGGTCGAGCGGCTCGGCGATGAGCGTGCCGGCATCGCTGCCCGACACGCCCACGGCCAGGTTGCCGTGGTGGTTGATGGCAGCAACCAGCTCCTGGTTAACCTTGCCGCCCAGCACCTCGCGCACGATATCCATAGTCGCCGGCGTGGTCACGCGCTGGCCGTTCTTAAACTCGACGGGAATATCGTAATGGCTCAGCGCCTCGTTGATAGCCTTGCCGCCGCCGTGCACGATGACGGGGCGCATACCGATGATCTTGAGCAAAACGATGTCGCTCATCACGTCGCGGCGCAGCTGCTCATCAACCATGGCGGCTCCGCCATATTTGATAACAACCGTCTTGCCGGTCAGGTTCTTAATCCACGGCAGCGCTTCGAACAGCAGCTGCGCGGTTGCTTCGTTGGATTCGCTCGAACGACAATCGCGTGCGAATTTCATAATCTGCCTCGTCTTTCGTATCGTTATCGCGCCGTGCTCCGCTGTCCGCAATCGCGGCAAGATGCGCAGCGTGCCTGGAATCTAGGAACGGTAATCGCCGTTGATGGAGATGTATTCATGCGTGAGGTCGCAGGTCCACACGGTCGTTGCCGCGTCGCCTGCGCCCAGGTCGGCCGAGATCACGATCTCGGGCGCCTCGAAACGTCGTAGAGCCTCGTCCTCGTCAAAGGGAACAGTCAGACCATCGCGACAGACAGGCATACCCATCATGTCGATGGAAACGTCTTCCTGATTAAACTTCACGCCGCACTTGCCAAGCGCCATGGCAACGCGGCCCCAGTTGCAGTCGTGGCCGGCGATGCAGGTCTTAACGAGCGGCGAGTTGGCAACGGCACGAGCGGCGATATCGGCCTCCTCGTCGTTCACGGCGCCGGTAACGTTGACCGTAACAAGCTTGGATGCGCCCTCACCATCGGCGGCGATATTGCGCGCCAGGCTCTCGCACACCTCGTGCACGGCAAATGCCAACTCGTCGAAGGCATCGGAGCCCTCGACGATAGGCTCGGCATCTGCGGCAGCGGCGCCGGAGGCAAGCATGATGCAGGTGTCGTTGGTCGAGGTGTCGGAATCGACCGTTACCTTGTTAAAGGTCTGCTTGACGGTCGAGAGCAGCAGGGCATGAAGTGCCGCAGGCTCGACGGGGGCATCGGTGGTGATAACTGCAATCATGGTGGCCATGTTGGGCATGATCATGCCCGAGCCCTTGCACATTCCGCCTACCGTATAGACATTGCCCGCATGACCCGCGGCCTCACTGACGTAGGACACGGCGTACTCCTTGGAGTGCGTGTCGGTCGTCATGATGGCGCGAGCGGCATCGGCGCCACCGTGGGCTGAGAGCGCCTCGTAGGCAGCAGGAATGGCGGTCTCAAACGTGTCGATCGGCAGAATCTGGCCAATCACACCCGTGGAGGCAACCAGAATCTGCTGGGGCTCACAGCCGATAACCTGCGATGCGATGTTGCAGGTCTCGCGCGCGCAGGCAAGGCCGGTCTCGCCCGTGGCGGCGTTCGCGTTGCCGGAGTTGATTGAAACACCAGCGATGATACCGTAGCCCTTGTCCGCACCGCCCAGGTTGGCACGGCTCACCTGCACGGGCGCCGCGCAAAAGCGATTGGTGGTAAACACGCCAGCACCGGGACAGGGTTTATCGGGCACGACGAGCGCGTAATCCAGACGCTCAGGGTTCTTGCGGAACCCAGCATGGATGCCCGTGGCCTTAAAGCCGGCCGCTGCCGTAACGCCACCCTCGACGGCGCGAATCTTGATATCAAACAGCTCGGTATTCATCGTCTTTATGACTCCTTATGTCAAACAAAAAACGGACATCGGTTGGTGCGCCATGCCAGTCGTGATCATGAGACCAGCTTAAGAGTGGCGCCCCACTCGATGCCCGACTACCAAATCGTTAACAATCGAATGTGCTACACCGGGCACGCCACTGTGGGCAAGCCTCGTCGCTCGTCAAAGCCAAAGACGATATTGGCGCACTGGACCGCTTGGCCCGCAGCGCCCTTGCACAGATTGTCGATGGCGCCCGTCGCCACCAGCACGCCCGCGCGCTTGTTGAACGCAAGGCCAATCTGGGCGGCGTTGGTGCCGACGACCGAAGCCGTCTTGGGCTGCTGGCCGGCATCGAGCACGCGCACAAAGGTGCGTCCAGCGTAAAACTGCTTGTAATAGTCGACGACATCCTCAAGAGCCAGGGAGTCGATGGCCTGCGGCGCAAGCGGCATCGTCACCGTGGAAAGCAGGCCGCGCTTGAGCGGTGCCAAGTGTGGAGTAAAGACGACGCGGTCGGTCAGGCCCAGGATCTGCTCGATCTCGGGCGTATGGCGATGTTTGCCTACGCCATAGGCTTCCAGGTTCTCGTCCGCGCTGCAAAAGTGGGTGCGGGCGTTGCAGGACTTACCGGCGCCCGTCACGCCGCTAATGGCATCGACAATCACGGGGCCGTTCTCTGCCACCCAGCCCGCACGCACGGCAGGAGCGGCAGCAAGGCTCGTTGCGGTGGGATAGCAGCCGGCGCAGGCGACCAAAACGGGCTTTCCGGCGGCATGGCTGGAAGCAGCGGTCTCCAAGTCCTGGCAGAACAGCTCGGGCAGGCCGAAGGCACGTGTCTTGAGTAGCTCGGGGCTCGTGTGCTCGGCGGCATACCATGCCTCAAAGGTGGCCGGATCGCTCAGGCGATAGTCGGCCGAGAGGTCAATGCAGGAGACTCCCGCGGCAAGCAGGGCGGGCACCTGTGCCATGGCAGCCGTGTGCGGCACGGCCAAAAAGACCGCGTCGCAGTTCTTGAGCTCGGGGGCGTCATGCGTCGTGAAGACAAGATCGCTTACGCCGGTGAAGCTCGGGTACACCGCAGACAACGGCTGGCCGGCATCGGCGTTGGACGTAATGGCAACAAGTTCAAACTCGGGATGGCCGAGCACGAGGCGAATGAGCTCGGCTCCGGCATATCCAGCCGCGCCGACGATTCCAACCTTCAATGACATATCAGACTCCTTGTCTGCGATTTATGCACCGATGCGCATTTCGCAGTGGTCGTTATGAGGTGGATTGAAACTTTAGCACCAAAAGATGCATGAACACGTAAATGGCTTGCATATTCATGCATTGAAACATTCCCGACACATTCGCTTGAAGGAATTGACAAATGGAGCGGGCCCCGTATTGACCGGCGCTCCTAACGGCGCCGGGCAATACGGGGCCCGCCCATGCGAAAACCAAGTTGTTAGGATGAGCCAGCTGGCTAGAGCTCGACCGGCACCCATTCGTCGTGATTGCAGATAAAAGCCTCGGGATCCTCGACGCTAAAGAAGACGAGTGTGGGGTCGTTAGGCCCCTCATAGTGCTCGCTCAAGCGCTCAAGATGTTTCCATCCTGCCTCGCGCATTTCGCTCGAAGCCCGGTCATCCAAGCCGGCACGCCCGCGCAAGATGAGCCAGCCATGGCCCGGCCACCAACTCGTGGCCTCAAAGCGCTGATTCTGCAGCAGCTCCTGCCACACATCTTTGGTGCGCGCCGTTACAAACCACAGTTTGCCGTCCTGAATCTGTGCAAACGAGAACGGACGCACATGTGGCTGTCCGTCCACGCTCGTCGCCAGATACCACGCCGGCACCGACGTCAGATACTCCAAAACCGTATTCAATCCGTCCACGTTTCCTCCTGTACTAGCTAGTTTGGGAACCTGGTTTGTGCGAGCTAGAGCTCCAGGCGCTCCTCGCTGCCGTCGATATCACAGAAGCGCGCGGCAATATTGCGGACCGAAAAGAAAGCAAGGCGGCCGTCGTTGGCACTCTCGTGTTCCTCGCCAATGCCCACCATGTGCTTAAAACCCGCTTGACGCACCTTGTCGCTCGCAACTGCGTCGTCCTCAAGTGCGGCTTCGCCGGTCAATACGATCCAACATTCCCCCGGCTTCCAGCCCGATACCTCAAACTTGGGATTCGCACTCAGCTCCGCCCACACGTCCTTGTCGCGCGACGTGCAAAACCACAACTTACCGTCATCGACCATGGCAAACGAAAACGGCCTCACGCGAGGCTGATGCCCGTCCGTCACATCGGTCGTGGCTAGATACCACGCCGGAATGCGCCTGGGATACGAACAGGCGCGCTCAAGCTGAGCCGTGCGGTCGTTGTCGGTCATAGGGACCCCTTTCTTGCGCTCGAATCGCGCCTAAACAAGTTGAAGGTTGATGACGATGACGCAGATGAGCAGCAACGCCGTCACCACCGCCGCCAACGCATCGCCGCGGCCAAATGCAAGCGCATGCAGGCGCGTGCGGCCCTGCTCGCCGTGATAGCAGCGTGCATCCATGGCGGCAGACAGCGTCTCGGCATGGCGGAACACGCCCGTGAACAGCGGAATCGCCACACTGCCGAGCATACGCACGCCGCCGAGCGGACCGCCCGTCACGCGCGCGCCGCGGCTTGCCTGTGCATCGGCCGTCTGTTTCATCTCAGTGGCAAACTGCGGCATAAAGCGTAGCGCGATACCCATGATCATGCCGAGCTCGTGCGCAGGAAGTCCCACACGCGCAAACGGCGCGAGCAGGCGCTCAAAGCCCGCGGTGAGGTCGAGCGTCGGCGTGGTGAGTGTAATGGCGCTCATGCCGGCCATCATCAACGTCAGGCGGCACGCCATAAAGGCGGCAGAACGCAGTGAGCCCTCGCTTATCTGCAGAAAGCCGAGCTGCCACAGGATGCGCCCACTCTGATCGGTAAACAAGTTGAGCACCGCGACCACGACGACGATTGCCAGCAGCGGCGCCATCGACGACAGAACGCGACGAACCGGCACCCGAGACACGGCATAGGTCAGCACAACGAAAATTGCGACCGGGGCCAGTCCGCGGAAGCTGCTGACTGTGAGCGTCGTGATCAGAAACACAAAGCCCAGGAGCAACTTAGTTCGCGGGTCCAGGCGGTGAATCGCACTATCGCCGGGATAGTAGCTGCCAAACGAAAACGCCTCCATTAGCAGCCCTCCTCTCGCGCGACCGTCTTGAATTTAGCAATGTCCGCGACGTTAGAAGGACCGCCCGAGCAACCGATTAGCAGGTCCACCAACTCGTCTGTCAGCGACTCAACCGTATAGAGGCCGTCAAAGCGCAGCTGATTTAAGCTCATCGGCATGCGCAAAAACCTGAGCGGGCGTGCCCTCGGCAAACACCGCGCCCTCGTTCATCACGACAATACGGTCGCAGCAATTGGCCAGGTCATCCATACTATGCGAAACCATGACAACGGTCAGGCCATCGCGGTGAAGTCGATCGATAAGCTCAAGGAAATCCCTGCGCGCAGCCGGATCGAGCCCCGCCATGGGCTCATCGAGCACCAGGACTTCGGGCTCCATGGCGAGCACGCCGGCGAATGCCACACGCCGTTGCTGACCGCCCGAAAGCTCAAAGGGACTCTTGTCGCCGACCGTGGAAAGGTCGAGGCCCACGCGTGAGAGCGATGACTCGATACGACGGTCGACTTCATCTTGCGGCAAGCCAAGGTTATGCGGACCAAACGCCACGTCCTGCGCCACGGTTTCGGCAAACAGCTGACGCTCAGGATATTGAAACACCACGCCGACCTTGGCTTGTTTGACAGATCGAGCCCCAGCGCGCGAACGGATCCCTCCTGGGGGCGAATCAAACCGTTGAGATGCTGGACCAGCGTCGACTTACCCGAACCGGTATGACCTGCCAAGCCCAGGAACTCGCCGCGACGCACCGTCAGCGATACATCGCGCAGCGCCCACGGGCTGCTTGGGTCGTTTCCCCAGAGAGCCTGTTTGCTCGATTTGCCCGCAGTGGCCGAGCGCTTATGCCAGCGGCGGCGCTCGCGCGGACTGAGCGAATAACTGTACGAAACATGGGATAGCTCGATGACGGGCTCCGACGCGTTGCCCTCGTTGTCTACCGGAACAGTGCCGTCAGCGATTTCCGACTGGGATACGGAAGACTGCCCCGCGATGCCTGCCCCACTTCGCTCGGCATAAGCCTGCGCAATCTCGGCGACCATATCCGCCTCACGTACC
>MNQC01000103.1:2439-50929 GCA_001915225.1 Collinsella sp. 60_9 | reverse complement strand
GAGGGCGTCACATCGGCACGGTCGATTACGGCCAGGTCGATAAGATTTTTGAGGCCGGTCTGGAAGAAGCTGTTCAAAAACGCATGGCGCAGCACGCGCGCGTCCTCGTTGCCATCGGTGTTGAGGTAGCGCTCGAGCACGATGCGGTCTTCGGTGAGGGTGCCGGTCTTGTCGCAGCACAGGACGTCCATCGCTCCGAGGTTTTGAATCGCCGGCAGCTCCTTGACGATAACCTGGCGACGGGCGAGGTCCTTGGCGCCCTGCGACAGGCTCGTGGTCACGATGACGGGAAGCATCTGCGGCGTGATGCCCACGGCCACGCTCGTGGCGAACAGCAGCGCGTCGATGACGTTGCCCTTGGTGGCGGCGTTGATGGCAAAGACGGCCGGCGCCATAACGAGCATCAGGCGCACCAGCAGCATGGAGACGCTCGAGACGCCGCGGTCAAACGCGCTCTTTTCGCCGCGCCCGTTGAGCATCTTGGCGATGCCGCCCAGGTAGGTGTCCGAGCCGGTGGCAACGACAAGCGCCATGGCGGCGCCGTTTTGCACGGAGGTGCCGGCAAAGACGATGTTCTTGCAGGCAGAGAGTGGCAGTGCGGAGCCGTCGGCGCCCTCGACGACGGTGACGGCGGTGGTCTTCTCGACGGCCTCGCTCTCGCCGGTGAGTGCGGACTCGATCACAAACAGGTCGCGCGCGGTGATGATGCGGGCATCTGCCGGCACCATATCGCCGGCAGAGAGACGGATTACATCGCCGGGGACGAGCTCGTCGAAGGGGATCTCGATGCGCTCGCCGTCGCGCAGGGCGGTGCAAGTGTTGGAGACCAGGTCCTTGAGGGCCTCGGCCGCATTGCCGCTGCGGGCTTCCTGGATAAACTTCATGCCGCCCGATACCAGCAGCATGGTGCCGATGACGATGACCGTGGAGGGGTCGCGCTGCGGTTCGGGCACGGCGAGCACGTCGATGTAGAGCGAGACCAGTGCGAGCGCGGCGAGGATGCCGGCGAAGGGATCGATGAACGCGTCGGCGATGCGGCGGGCGAGCGTTTTGGTCGTTGCCTCGATGGTGTTGGGGCCGACGGCGTTCAGGCGCTCAGTTGCCTGCTCGACGGTGAGGCCGTTTGCCGTGGCGTCAAGCAGTACGAGGGCGTCCTCGGCACTATGGGTGGCGGCGAATATGGTGTTCTTGGACAGGCCGGTATGAGCGGCAGGGCGCGCCGTGCGGCGGCGCTTGGAGATGGCTTCGAGTACCGTGACGGTTTTGAGCATCAGCATAGGGTCCTCCTTGTTGAGGGGAGTTAGCGTACGTGTCGTATTTGCTTCAAAAAACCTAGATGTCGCTCACGTCAAGCTCTTGAGCCCACAAAGGGTGCAGCGCGCCTTTGCGGTGGTTTTGGCGATCTGCCGGTGGCGTTTATGCGTGTGCGGAGTCCTCGCGGCGTGCCGAGGGCGACATGCAGGTTTTTCGACTAGGACTGCCTTCCATGGCACACCTCCTAAAGGCTGAGCGCAGCGCGCTTTGGGTATCTCGTACCCCTTTTTAATCCGCCCGTATTCTTGATGAGGGGGTTTGACATGTCAACCCCATTGTTCGGAAAACCATTCCCCCTGACAAAGCCTTTACAGAATGCCGTGGCCCCAAAGCGCGCCCGCATCGACGCTTCGCCTGCGCTAAACTGGAAGGCACGTACGCGATTACGAGAGGAGCCCGCATGGAGGCTTACAAGCAAGAGTTCATCAAGTTTATGGTCGAGTCCGACGTCCTTAAGTTCGGCAGCTTTACGCTCAAGAGCGGCCGTCAGTCCCCGTTCTTTATGAACGCCGGCGCTTACGTGACGGGCTATCAGCTCAAGAAGCTGGGCGAGTATTACGCCCAGGCCATCCACGATAACTTTGGCGACGACTTTGATGTGCTGTTTGGACCGGCCTACAAGGGTATTCCGCTGGCCGTCGTGACCGCAATTGCCTACCACGAGCTGTACGGCAAGGAGGTCAAGTACTGCTGCGACCGCAAGGAGGCCAAGGACCACGGTGCCGATAAGGGCAACCTGCTGGGTTATGAGCCCAAGGACGGCGACCGTGTGGTCATGGTCGAGGACGTTACCACCAGCGGCAAGTCCATCGACGAGACCTATCCCAAGGTCAAGGCTGCTGCCGATGTCGAGATCAAGGGCCTGATCGTGTCCCTCAACCGCATGGAGGTCGGCAAGGGCGGTGTGACCACCGCGCAGAAGGAGATCGAGGCCAAGTACGGTTTCCCCGTCGCGAGCATCGTCTCCATGGCTGAGGTCGTCGAGACCCTCTACAACCACGAGATCGACGGCAAGGTTGTCATCGACGACGAGCTCAAGACCGCCATCGACGCCTACTACGAGCAGTACGGAGCACGTTAGTTACGGCGTTTTACCAAACGCCGTAACTCGCATTTGGACAATCTGACGTTCAACTTCAAGGGCGCGACCAGAAGGTCAGCGCCCTTTCGTTTCACGTCACCTTGTCTCAAATGCGACCCGCTCGCTGTCCGTTCTCTACCTGCGGCGTCGTCTTGCTCCGAATGCGGCTCGCTCGCTGTCGTTGCCGAAACATCGGCGTTGCCGGACTAGTCATTGGGGACGTTCATAAATGACTACTCAGGAATGAGCGTGGATAATCTCCCGTTTTTGGCCTGTGTGCAGGCTCAAAGTGGGAGATTATCCACGCTCGCTTTAATTTGCCTGGGTTGCGATGCCTATCTAATCGGCTCGGCGTCTTCCCTGAGAATCGAAAGATACTCTTCATACCCGTACTGCCGGTATCTCTGTCTTGACTCGTCGAGCGGACGGAGGATACCCAATTCTTCAAATGATTTGACGAGCGAGCTCGCGGTACTCCTGCCGATATCGAGTTGGGCAGCGATGAATGCGGTGTCGACGATGGGGTGCTCTTCAAGAATGCCCAACAGCCTTTGCCCGTTTGCAGCAGTCCTTCCGAGATTTTCGGTAATGGTTGCTGTGGAACGGTTATGGAGGTCAACAAGGTTTTTTAAAGACCCTACCGAGTCCTTCGCACTTTCGAGAAGACTGTTGCAGAAAAACTCTATCCATTCCTCGTAAGTGCCTCTCTCCCTTACGGATGTGAGTTGCCGGTAGTACTCGCTTCGATTTTTCTTGAACTGGAACGATGGATAGAACAAGCAAGAATGAAGAACGCCATCATTGATGAGCATAAGTGTAATGAGAAGCCTGCCCAGGCGACCGTTTCCGTCTAGGAATGGATGGGCAGTTTCAAATTGGTAATGGACGAGCGCCGCCCGCACAATCGGATCCATTTCGACTTGAGGCTCATTGATAAAGCGTTCGAGGTCCTGGAGCGTGTTACTCAAATCTTCAATGTTTGGAGGGACAAACGATGCGGTTGCAATGGTGCAGCCTGAGGGGCCAATCCAGTTTTGTGAGGAGCGCAGCTCGCCTGGATTCTTCTCCGTTCCGCGCACTCCGTCCAGCAGGACCGCATGAACTTGCCTAAGAAGTCTCGTGCACAAGGGCATCTTTTTGAGCAGTTCTACGCCGCGGTCGACAGCACGGACGTAATTCACGACGTCTGCGACATCTTTATGATGGAGTTGTGTTTGCGATGGACTAAGTAGGTCGTCAAACGTGCACTGGGTTCCCTCAATTTGCGAAGAAAGGAGTGCTTCTTTGCGCACGTACATTGTCAGATACATATCGGCGTTGGGAACAAAGTAGAGCATGCCTTCAAGCTCTCCAAGTTTTCGTGAGCATGCGGAAAGCGTGCGATAGGTTTCCTCGGTGAGGTTTAGCTGCCTCAATGATTGCAAGGGCGTTGGAAAAAACGAATAGTAAGCCAATTTCCCCGATAGATTATTGCGGAGCGTTCCCTGGCCGTTCTCCTCGATTTGCATCGCGCCCTCCATATCTTTAGTGCCGGAAACTCGTTATTAGGCTAATCATATCAATTCTAATAACGAGTTTAAGGATTAAATAGTTATTAGAATTGATGTAAACAATCTAATGATAAAAAGTCGTTATTACTTGACCATGGAGCTCGGCTTGGTACAAGGGGGTCATCCAAAATGAACGTGGATAATCTCCCGTTTTTGGCTCGGTGACGGCCTCAAAGTCAAAGTGGGAGATTATCCACGCTCGTTAGTTAAGCGTCCGAAAATCCACACTCGCCAAACCTACCAAAAAGGGACGGGTTTATTTTGGCACGTTTCGGTCGGTATCAGGAAGTGTCAGGGACGGGGCGGCGGCAGGACTCGAGAGCGAAAAGAAGTATCGGGTTTGGTGCGCCCGCTTCTGCCCGTCCCGTGCGCAGACGATACTCGGCTTATCGACCCGCGATGCAAAGGAGATGCTCGTCCCGCGAGCACTACCGGGAAGGGCTCGCGATTCGAGTCCCCACCTTAGCATTTGAACCATTTGGCACTATAATCACCATAGGCATGCGCATAACGTTGCGCTTAATCAAGAGGAGAAAACGTATGGGTCTGTTTGACATGTTTAAGAAGAAGGCTGAGCCTGCCGCTGCTGCAGCTCCCGCTTCCATCTCTGCTTCTGCCGGCGCCGACGTGCTGTGCTCGCCCGTCAAGGGCAAGGTCATCAAGATGGCCGACGTGCCCGATCCCGTCTTTGGTGGCGAGGTTCTGGGCAAGGGCTGCGCCGTGTGGCCCGAGGACGACCTGGTCTACGCTCCCTGCGACGGCAAGGTGACCGTCACCATGGGTCACGCCGTGGGTCTGCAGTCCGATAGCGGCATCGAGGTTCTGGTGCACGTTGGCGTCGATACTGTCAACATGAACGGCGATGGCTTCGAGGGCTTCGTCAAGGCCGACGACGTTGTGAAGGCCGGCCAGCCCATACTCAAGATCGACCGTGCCAAGATCGCCGCTGCTGGTTATAAGGACTGCGTCGTGGTGGCCGTGTCCAACACCGCCGAGTTTGCCGACGTCGAGCTCACCGTTGAGGCAGAGTCCGCCGTCGCCGCCGGTGACGCCATCGTTAAGGTCGTCCGCAAGTAAACTGCGGCATCCAAAGGATGTGCAAGGGTGGTCGGGTTTTCCGGCCACCTTTTTTATTGCATCGCGGGGAAGCGTTTTATTGCACGTTGGGCGGGCTTGCAAACCGTTCGGACGCTAAAACGAACCGACCGCGCCTTCGCGTTGCCGAGGGTGTTCATAAGTGGATAGTATGGGCTTACTTATTACAACGTGTGCCGCGTCCGGGAAGCGCGGTGCCGCTCATTGGGAGGAACAACATGAAAAAGAAGCTGCTGCTTGCGCCCCTCATGGCCGTCTTGGTTGCATGCGTGGTCGTACTTTCCGGCTGTGGAGGTCCTTCGGTTGAGGAGCTCATCACCGAGGATCTTACGACACAGTTTGACGAGGTCAAGAACGGTGGCGACGACTTCCTCTCTGGTCTGGAGGAGGCTTCGGGCGACGAGTTCGAGCAGCTGGGTATCGATCCCAAGGAGTACGCCAAGACCTATCTCGAGGGCTTTGACTACAAGATCGGCGACGTGACGGTCGACGAGGACAAGGGTGTCGCGACCGCCGAGGTCTCTATCACCTGCAAGTCTATGAACAAGATCGTCGAGGACTTCTCCACCCAGTATCAGGAGAAGGTCGCTGCGCTTGATACGGTTCCTTCCGATGACGAGCTGTACAAGATGGCCGGTCAGGTCATGGTCGATGTGACCAAGGCCACCGAGCCCAGGAAGACCACGGTCATCTTCAAGTACACCTGCAACGACGACGGCGAGTGGTCTGCCGACGACTCCGTCAACTCCGAGATGATGGATGCAATGTTGAGCTAGTTCGTTGCGGCGTTTTACCAAACGCCGCAACTGCTCGACGCTGCAAGCCCGCCAGAGCGGCAATCTGCCTTTCAACTTCGGCGGCATGACCAAAAGGTCAATGCCGCCTTGTTTCAAGGCACCTTGCTCGCTCTGGCGGGCTTTCGTTCCCTTGGTTGGCTTAAAGTGGCACTTTTACCTGCGACGTTGCCATCGCTGAAGTAGTCATTGGGAAGGCGGCAGCTGGGGACGTTCCTTTTCTGCCGGCAGTTGGGGACACTCCTTGTGCCAGCGTTGCACCGAGTGCTTGGGAAACCGCGACCCGGTTTTTGGCCGAATAGTGGGTCGCATTTTCCGGATGGGGTGGGTTGCGGAAAGTGCGACCCGGAATATTGTTCTGAAACGGGATGCGGTTTCCCTGATGTGCCTCAAACGGAAAGCATATCCCATTCCGGAGCTCCAAAACGGGATGCGCTTTCTGCGCGGAAGAATTGTCGCAGCTGCGTTAAGCAGTGTCGCTCGTTACTCGCCCAGGATCAGCGCTGCGAGCTCGTCCTGGGTGTCCACCACGTAGTCGGCGCCGGCGGCTTCCAGCTCTGCGCGGCCGCGGAAGCCCCAGCTGACGCCCGCGCTCTTAAGGCCGGCGTTGTGACCGGTCAGGATATCGACATTGGAATCGCCCACATAGAGCGTGGTTGCCGGATTGGCGCCCAGCTCCTCCATCACATGCAGCGTGACGGGTGCTTCGGGCTTGGGCGGAAACGCATCAACACGGCCCTGTACCAGCGCAAAGCGCTCGGAACCAAAGTATTTTTCGATAAGCGGAGCCGCCGAGACGTGGTCCTTGTTAGTGAGCACGGCTAGCTGCACACCCGCGGCGCGCAGGCGGTCGAGCATCTCGATTGTGCCGGCATAGGGGGCGGTGTGGTCCTCCTTGTGCTCGCCGTAGTAAGCCCTAAACTCGGCAAGCGTCTGCTCAAACATACGGCCGTCGCCCGCATACTCGGCAGGCATAAAACGCTCAACCAGCTTGAGCATGCCGTTTCCCACCTTGTAGCGGTACTCGTCGACGGCAAACGTGGGCCAGCCGTGCGTCTCGCAGGTATGGTTGCCGGCGGCCGCCAGGTCCTCGAGCGTGTTGAGGATGGTGCCGTCCAGGTCAAAGATCACATGGGAAAAAGCTGCTGCCATGAAAGCTCCCGTCATTGGATTTAAAACGCACCTCATAATACTGGGCTTCCGCGTTGGGCGTGCTTGGAATCTGAACATCTCCAGGGATGTCGAGGATGCGGGTCGAACCCCAGCCGGTGCGCACGCGCACGGCGGGACGGGCGCCCTCGGCAAGCGGCAGCACGCGACCGATGACGGCGGCATTCTCGCCGTAGCGGGCGGCGCGCATGGCGCTCAGCGCGGCATCGGCTTGCTCGGCCGGCACGACGGCAACCATCTTGCCCTCGTTTGCCACCTGCAGCACATCGTAGCCGAGCATCTCGCAGGCTGCCTGCACGTCGGGGCGCACGGGCACATCGTCCTCGTCGATCTCCATGGCAACGCCGCTGGCCTGCGCAAACTCGTTGAGCGTCGAGGCCAGGCCACCGCGCGTGGGGTCGCGGAAGCAGCGTGTGTCGGGTGCTGCGGCCAGAACGTCGGCAATCAGGTGGTTGAGCGGTGCGGCATCGCTTTCGATCGTGCTCGAAAACGCCAAGCCCTCGCGTTGGCTCATGATGGCGATGCCGTGGTCGCCCAGCGTACCCGAGACCAGGATGACATCGCCGGGGCGGCAGTTGGCGCCGCTGAGCGCCACGCCCGTGGGAACCTCGCCCACGCCGGCGGTATTGATGTAGACGCCGTCGGCCCCGCCGCGCTCGACCACCTTGGTGTCGCCCGTGATTATGGACACGCCCGCCTCATGCGCCGTTTCGGCCATCGTCTGCACAATCTGGCGGAGCTTATCCATGGGATAGCCCTCTTCAAGGATAAAGCCGCACGACAGGTAGCGCACGTTGGCGCCCGAGGTCGCGACATCGTTAACGGTTCCGCACACGGCGAGGCGGCCGATGTTGCCACCGGGGAAGAACTGCGGCGAGACTACAAAGCTGTCGGTCGACATGGCGATGCGCCCGCTCGCGGGCAGCGCGGCGACGCCGGCATCGTTGCCCTCGAGCAACTCGGGCGACCCAAAGGCATCCAAAAAGACCTCATCGATGATGCGTTTCATCATCTGACCGCCAGAGCCGTGGCCCAACAGGACGGTGCTATCGGTAACGCTATGGGACATATCGAAAACTCCAATCGTGGGTGGAATTATATGGGTGAGGCGCAGCGTCGACTGGTCCGCCGTTCGTTAGAACGGCGGAACCTATTAGCCTCGGTAGCGGAAATATGCCGCGCAGCTGCCTTCGGAACTCACCATGCACGGGCCGACGGGGTGCTCGGGCGTGCAGGTGCGGCCAAAGAGCGGGCAGCTGCTCGGCGTAATGGCTCCGCGCAGCACGTCGCCGCAGCGGCATCCGCGCGGCTCAACCGTCGGCTCAACGGGCACGTCAAAGCGAACGCGGGCATCAAAGCGCGAGAACTCGGGGCGGATGGAAAGGCCCGAGTTGGCAATCGGCCCCAGCCCGCGCCACGTGGTGTCGCATGGCTCAAACACCTGCTCGACCAGCTGGCGCGCCACGGGGTTGCCGTCTGCGTTGACGCCACGGCGGTAGGCGTTGTCAATCGCCGGCCTGTCCTCGACAACCATCTGGACCAGCATGCAGATACCCTGCAAGATGTCGACCGGCTCAAATCCCGTTACCACGCCTGGAGTCTTAAACTCGTCGACCAAAAAGCCAAAGGGGGCTAAGCCCGTGATGGTGGCGACGTGGCCCGGCAGGATAAAGCCGTCGATAGTGGTCTCGGGATCGTTGGCGATGGCGCGCAGCGCCGGCGGCGTGGTCTTGTGGGCGCAGTAGACCGAGAAGTTCTGGAGTCCGCGTGCATCGGCCTCCAAAATGGCGGCGGCGATGGTGGGCGTTGTGGTCTCAAAGCCCACGCCCATAAAAATGACCGGGCGATCGGGGTTTTGCTCGGCAATGTCGAGCGCGTCGAGCGGGGAGTAGACGATGCGAATGTCACGCCCTGCCGCCTTTTGCGCAGCGAGCGAGGTGGATGACCCGGGCACGCGCATCATGTCGCCAAAGGTGGTGATGATGGCGCCGTCTATGTTGGCGAGCGCGATTGCGTGGTCGATGTCGCGGTTGGCGGTAACGCAGACGGGGCAACCCGGACCGCTTAGCAGTTTGAGCCCGGCAGGCATAATGGAGCGAAAGCCATAGCGCCCGATACTCACGGTATGCGTGCCGCAGACTTCCATAAGGTTGATGGCGCGGTCGCCGGCAAGCTCATGAATACGCTCGATGAGCTCGCGAGCCAGCTTGGGATCGCGGAATGCCGAGAAGTCGATACCGGAGCGAGCCGGCTGCTCGGGCGCCACTAGTAAGCCTCCGCCGGGTTGGTGGCAAGCTGGTCTTCTTCGACCAGCTCGGACATGGCATTAACAAGCTCGAGCGTTTCCTGCGCTTCCTGCTCGTTGACAATCTGGATGCCAAAGCCGGCGTGTACGAGAATATAGTCGCCAACCTGCGCCGTCGGCACGAGTCTCAGCGACACGGGGCGCTCGATGCCCATCATGTCGACGGTGGCCTTGAGGTCGTCGTCGCGTTTGACTACTTTGCCGGGAACGGCCAGGCACATATTGTTCCCCTTTTATACGCTTTGCGCTGGATAGGCGCTTGATAATCCATCAGTTGATGGTAGCGCTCACGGGGTTTGCGGGCAAACGCGTTACGCCTGTGAGACGGCTGGGCACAGCGGCGTGCGAGGGTGAGCTACTGCGATGCAATCTGCGCAAGACGAGCGCTTGCGACTGCCGCCTGACCGTAGGCGATGCAGCCGTCGTTAACGGGCACGGTTTGGGGAATCAAGACAGTGAGACCCATGCTTTTGAGCTCGCGGGTGAGGAGCTGGAGCAAAAGTCGGTTCATGAACACGCCGCCCGAGAGCGCGACGGTATCGATGCCTTCGCGCGCGCAGATTTCGCGTGCGATTCGTGCCGAAGAGCGCGCGATAGCGATGTGGAATCCGAGCGCGAGCCGGTCGGCGGATTCTCCGGTCTCGATTCTGCTCAAAAGTGCCTCAAAAAGTGGCTTGGGGTTCAGAATGAGAGGGCTGTCCGAGGCATCCTGGACAGTTAGTTCAGATACGTTTTTTAGAGTGGCTCTGGGTGGCAAAAGCCGTCTGTGAGGACTCCAAATGGGTCGATTTGGGGCCTGTGCCGGGCGCGCTTGTCGCAAATAGGGTGTCTGGAGAGCCTTTTTTGGCCAAATTTGAGGCAAAAATGCCAGACAAGGGGTTAGTAGTTAATACGTATCTGAACAAACTGTCCAGAGACGTTGAGACGGATGCGGATACGCCCACCTGATTGCCAGCGAAACGGCTGATTTCGCCGTCAAGCGCGCGCCAGGCGGCGGCTTCGAGTTCTATGGCGGGTTCGCCCTCGTAGGTTGCCTTGTCGCAGGTGCCCAGAATTGCTGCCGCGGCATCAAAGAGACGCCCCATGCTGCTGGTACGCGGGCTGTTGATGCCGCGCTCGATCATGGTGGCTGTCACGCTGCGCGTTTGCTCGTCGAGGGTGCCCAAAAGCCGAGCGGCACCTGGGTGTTCGAGCAGGCCGAGTTCGCTGAGCAGGGCAAAGGCGTTGCGCCGAGCGTCGCGTACGGACGCTACGCCACCGGGTAGGGCCCAAGTGCGCAGATGTGCTGCGCGCTCAAAGTCAGCAAGGCCAGCGACAAGAAACTCGCCGCCCCAAATGGTCCTATCGGTGCCGGCGCCGGTGCCGTCAAAGGCGATGCCAAGGACGCGCGCGTCGGTTGTAAGCTGGCCCGCGGCGATAGCCTCGGCCATTACGCTCGCGATATGCGCATGATGGTGTTGCACCTCGACGAGCGGCAGATTGCATTTTCGCGCCTGATCGCGCGCCCACTGGCTCGATAGATAGCTGGGATGTACATCGCAGGCCAAGGCGGCGGGCGCCAAGTCAAAGAGATCTTCCAAGCGCGTGCGCGCGGCGTTCCAGGCATCGAAGGTCCCGCCGTTTTCAACATCGCCGATATGCTGCGACACAAAACAGGTTGCCTCGCCGTTCGTCCCTTCACGCGTGAGCGCAATCGTGGCCTTTTGTTGTGGCCCGCAGGCGAGCACGCAGGACGGAGCGCCGTCGAGCGCCGGCAACGGCAGCGGCCGGGGTGCATATCCGCGAGCGCGGCGCACGGGCATAACGGCGCCGTCGACCACGCGCACTACAGAGTCGTCGTAGCGCGAGAGGATTGCGCGGTCGTTACCGAGCAACGCGTCGGCGATGCCGGCGGCAACGAGGTGTTCCCGGGCAAGATCGTCATCGGTCTCGATGGGCTCTTGGTGTAGGGGAGCATAACGCCGAGCTCGGGCAGGTTGTGCGCGACGGACGGCGCGAGTACGAGGGCGTCGGGAGAATCGCCGTTGCCCTCGCCAACAGTGCGCCGGCGCAGCAGCACGATGGGGCGGATGCTGCCGGCGAGAAGCTCGCGCTCAACGCCATCGATATGACACAGGCGCTCGGCGTCGGCAAGGTCGCGCACCATAACGGCAAGCGGCTTGTTGCTGCGACGCTTGCGACGACGCAACTCGCGCACTGCTTGTTTGTTGCTGGCATCGCAGGCAAGGTGGAATCCGCCCAGACCCTTGATGGCGACGATGCCGCCGCCTGCCAGCAGCTCGACGCAGCGTTCGATGATGGCATCGCTGGCCTCGCGCGTGGAGCCGACGGCTGGTGTTGCGTCAACGCCCGCTGGCGCAACACCGCGATTGGCCTCGCGCCAAGTAATATGTGGCCCGCAGTCAAAGCAGGCATCGGGCTGCGCATGAAAGCGCCGGTCAAGCGGGTCGCCATACTCTGCGGCGCACTCGGGGCACATGGGAAAGCAATCCATCGACGTGGCCGCTCGATCATAAGGCAGCGACCGGATGATGGTAAAGCGCGGCCCGCAGTTGGTGCAGTTGATAAAGGGGTAGTGATAGCGCCGGTCGGCGGGGTCGAACAGTTCGCGCAGGCAGTCGTCACAGGTGGCGATATCGGGGGAGATGAGCGTCGTGTGCGCGGTCTGATCCTGCGACGCTACGATACGAAAGGCCTGCTCATCGTCAGCATCCCAAACGTCGGGCTCCAGGTCTGCAACAGCGACATGCTCAACGCGGGCCGCGGCAGGCGCGTGCTCCGACAGCGCGGCGACAAAGCCGTCGAGCGCCTCGACCGAAGCATGCGCCTCGATGTGCACGCCATCGCCCGCGTTGAGCACCCAGCCGCAAATGCCATGCGCCATAGCCTCGCGATACACAAATGGCCGCATGCCAACGCCCTGCACAATGCCCGTCACATGAATATGCACATGCCGCATGCGACCCTCCTTCATTGAAGTATGTGCTGTTAGAGCCCCAGGCTTTGCTTGGTGGCGGCGCAGGTGAGCTCGCCGTGCTTAACGCCGCGCAGCCCCAGCAACCGGTCCGCCAGCTCGTAGACGCGTTTGCCGCGACCCTTGAGCGCCAGAATCTCCAGGCAGTTGTGGTGGTCCAGATGCACGTGCATGGTCGAGACAATCTCGTCGGTGTAGTCGTGCTGCACCTCGTCCAGACGGCGCGTCAGGTCGCCGGTATGGTGGTCATAGATCATGGTGAGCGAACCGATGACCTGCTCGTCGGGCGTGCGCATCTGCTCCTTGGCGATCGAGGCGCGAATCAGATCGCGTACGGCCTCGGATCGGTTAGCCACGTCACCGCGGCGCGCGATCTGCTCGTCAAAGCGGCGCAGCAGGTCATCGGGCGCGGTGACCGAAAGGCGGACCAGCTCGGAGCTGGAGCCGCTGCAGCGGCAGCTGGCATCGTCGTCCGCACCGTGATCGTGCGCGTGCTCGTGCTCGGCCACGTTACACCAGTTTCACAGAGCCGACGGAGTTGTGATCTGCCTCGATGGCCTCCTCGTAGCCATCGAGCGCATCGTGCGCCTCGTGCAGCGCAGACATGGCGGCCTCGAGCTTGGCGCCAATGCGCTCCATGTCAAAGTTTTCGGTCGCATGCAGCAACTGATGGCTCCACTCGTGAGCGAGCTCAATGGTGTCGTCGACCTGCTTGACGCTCATGGCAAGCTGGCTCATGTTCATTCCGACGTCATGCATGGGAATCTCCTTTTGTACGGGGCGAAATGGTGGTTCAGATTCTACTACGCCCGCCTTGGGCGCCGCCGCATAAGAAAACGGGTGCGAGTCCGTCTGACTCGCACCCGTTCACTGGGGGCTGTTTGTGTCTACCATACTATCCGTGGTCGCATGCCTTGCGTTTGGCACTCCGGCGAGCGGTGCGAAACCGCTCATGGACGGCAGACAGGTAACAAGCGTATTACAGATGCTTCTCCAGCAGCGCCTGCAGCCTCGCCTTGGGCAGAGCGCCAACCGAGCGGTCAATCTCCTCGCCGTTCTTAAACACAATCAGCGTGGGGATGCTCATGACGCCATACTTCATGGCCAGGTCCTGGTTGTCGTCGACGTTGCATTTGGCAACGGCGAGCTTGCCCGCCAGCTCATCGGCAACCTCGTCAACGATGGGCGAGAGGGATCGACAGGGCCCGCACCACGGTGCCCAAAAATCGACCAGCACGGGCAGGCTGTCGTTAACGATGGAATCGAAGTTCTCGGGGGTAATCTGATTAATGTCAGCCATGGTGACCTCCATAATGCGACGCGGCTCGGCCGCGTAAAACTCAGTACGACCGTGCTTATACCCAGCCGATCGCAAAGCAACCACTCGCGGGCAGCTCTTTTATATAATGGTGGGCACGCAAACGATTGGAGAGCGCATGCCCACGTCACAAAGCCAGAAAAAAGAAGCCATCGCCCAGGCGGCCGAGCAGGAGCTCACATCGCTTGCGGTCCGTGGCGTGCGTATCGCGGGCAACGCGTGCTCGCCGATCGTGCTGGTCAAAGGCGATTTGGACGAGGCCGAGCGTTCGGGTGGCGAGCTTGCCGCCGGCCCGGATGGCGCGGCGTTGCGCAAGGCGCTTGGGGCCATCGGCTACGCGCCCGAGGATTTTTGCGTGCTGGCAAGCGTCGCCGGCGTGGGTGACGGAGCGGTCGCGGTGGGCGAGACTCTGCCGTGCGAGCTGTTCCGTGAGGCGCTTGAGGCTTTGGACCCCGAGGCGGTGCTACTGCTGGACGATCGCGCGGCCGATACCATGCGCGAGACCTACGCCGATATGCTCGTGGCGATCGATGACTTCGACACCGCCATGCTCAAGCCCGGCTTGGTCGCCCATGTGCAGGGTCGCCGCGTGCTCGCGCTCGACGGTTTTGAGGCGGCGCTCACTGACAAAGCCGCCAAGCAGCGCATGTGGGCATACATCAAGCAGCTGACCCCGGCAGCCGCGCCGCTGTAGCGAGCCCGCATCGACAAAAGACCCCGAGCGGGCGAGCCGCACCCGCGGAACGCAAATCCGTCGCGTCCGCGCCCTTACATCACAACGCGCAGCTCAAACCGATCGCCGTTAATGCGGAACTGGCAGTTGCCGTTCATGCGCTCCACGGCGAGCTTAATGCTCTTGGTGCCAAAGCCGTGACCGGCGTGCTGAGCCACGGGCATGCCGTCGACCATGTGCGGCGCCCGTCCAAATGTGTTGGAAACCGAAAGCAGCAGCTGCCCGTCCTCAAACCGCAGATCAAGATCGACAAAGCGCTTGCCCTCGGGGGCGGTGCTCGCCGCGGCAATGGCGTTTTCCAGGGCATTCGAAAGCACGCTGAACAGGTCGACATCGGCCACATGCACGCTCTGGGGCACGGCGGCGCGCAAGTCGGCGGAAATGCCGCGCTTGCTGATATCCGAGCCAAACGACGAAAGCGCGATGTTTACGGTCTCGTTGGCGCAGAAGCGGCGTACGGCGGTGCGGTCGCCGGCTTCGCAGAGTTCGTCGATGCGATCGAGCGCCTCGTCGGTGTGGCCCTCCTCAATTAAAGCGGCCAGGCCGCGTAGGAAGTGGCGCATGTCGTGGCGCAGAATCGACAGCTCGCGCCCAGATTGACGCCAAGCCTCGAGCTCTTTGATGGCGGCGCTGTCGCGGGTTTCGAGCATCCAGCGCTCTCGCTCGGCGGTTTCCTTTTCTTCGTATTCGCGCAGGTAAACGGCAAGAAACATAAGATAGAAGGCACAGAGCGCAAATGCCAAAAACTCAACCGTCACCACCGAGCCCGAGTGGAACAGCGTGGTGTAGACGTTGGTGGCATAGTCAAAGACGTAATAGACGAGCGGCAGGATTAAAAGGATGCCCAGCTCGGTGGTGCTTTTAATCGCCAAGCGCGGACCGATGTCGCCGGCCCAATGCAGCAGGACGGCAAAGACGGCGAGTGTGGTCGCGATGCGCGCCAGATAGTACGCGATCTGAGAATCGGTTGCGGCAAATGCGGCGATGCCCATCCAATTGCTGAACTGGCAGCTCAGATAGGCACTCGTAATGCCGAGCACGGCAAGCAGCGGGCTCAGGCGGTAGCGCGCGCACAAATAGATGATGAGCGGTAGATGCACGACGAGCGGATATACCTGGCGGGCGAAAAGCTCTCCGCCGACGGCATTGGCGAGGCCAAATGCGCATCCGGTTACGGCACCGACCAGCACCAGTTCAAGCGCATGACGCCGGTTGATCTCGATACCGCACAGCGCCGCCGAGGCAAAGACGCCAAAGAGTAGCGTTGTGGCGTGGTGGATTGCCCAAAGGACCATTTCGACCGAGGAGACCATCAGTGTCTCCCAGCCTCAAAGCGCACCGCAAAGTAGGCGTCTTGGAATCCCTGCTTGCAACTGCGCGAAAGCGGGATGCACGCGCCCGAGCGCATGACGATGTCCGTGCGGTCAAAGTGATCGATATTGCGCAGGTTGACCTGGTAGCTGCGGTGGCATTTAAAGAAGACTGCGTTTTGCTCCAAGCGGTCCTCGACGCTGCGGAACGACTCGAGTGCCTCGATATCGCGTCCGTCGCGCAGGTGGAAGACCACGTGCTTGTTGCGCGCCTCGGCATATTCGATGTCGGACAGGCGCAGGGCGTGGTAGCCAAAGGACGTTTTGATCACGAGCTCGTCGGTTGCCGCCGGGCGCATGCTCGAAAGCTCGTCGAGTAACTGCGCCAGGCGTTCGTAAGTCACGGGCTTGAGCAGGTAGTCGAAGGCGCTGACCTCGTAGGACTCCAGTGCAAACTCGGGCGATGAGGTGAGAAACACCAGGCGCACGGCGGTGTCGGCCTGGCGCAGTTCGCGTGCGGTGTCCATGCCGTTGACGAGCGGCATGATCATGTCGAGCAGAATGATGTCGGCGCGCGACGCGGCATGGCGCGCCAGCAGGTCCTCGCCACGCGTAACGAGCGCAACGTCGACCGCCGTGCCCGTCTCGCTCGACCAACGGTCGATCATTCGGTGCAGTCTATCTAGAAAAGCGACGTCATCGTCGCAGGCAATAATCTTGAGCATTCGGCCCCCTTAAGTAGTTCGATTTTGCCACATCGGGTACGCGCCGCTTGCGGGGGTGCGGACCGTTTGCGCCCCACGGCGTACAACTCGCGCCAAGCGGTATTGCGGTGGCGAAAGATGCCTCCTGCGCTATCGAGAACTCGGCTATCCATAGCTTGCCAGTTCGAAAATGGACCTGCCACATGATTGAATCTTTATTTCAACTTGACACCTAGGTTTACAGCTGTCTTGTCAGCTGTAAACCTAGGTGTCATACTAAAGCCCCAAGATTCGCCAAAAGAGAGGGGCCTTGATGGCACAGAGCGCGAACATGGATGCGTCGGAGCTTGCACGCGATATCGCGGCCGGCCTGGCATCGGCAACGACGGCAACGGAGCGTGCGGCACTGGTGCCCGCAGAGCTCGTCGAGGCCATTCAGCAACTAAAAACCCAACGTGACGCGGTGATCCTGGCGCACTATTACGTGGCGCCCGAGGTCCAAGCCGTTGCCGATTACGTCGGCGATAGCTTCTACCTGGCAAAGCTCGCCAAAAGCCTGCCGCAGCAGACCATCGTGTTGTGCGGCGTGGAGTTTATGGGCGAGAGCGCCAAGCTGCTCAATCCCACTAAGACCGTGCTGCTGCCCGAGCCGGGCGCGGACTGTCCCATGGCGCACATGGTCAAGCGCGAGACGGTCGACGCGGCGCGCGCCGAGTACGGCGACGACCTGGCCGTGGTGTGCTACGTCAACTCCACGGTCGAGATCAAGAGCTGGAGCGACGTGTGCGTCACCAGTTCCAACGCCGTTAAGATCGTGTCCGAGCTGCCGCAGCAGCATATTCTGTTCATTCCCGACCAAAACCTGGGACGCTTCGTAGCCGAGCAGGTGCCGCAAAAGCACGTCATCCTCAACAACGGCTACTGCCCGCGCCATCACATCATCACCGTCGAGCAGATCGTCGACGCGACGGAGGCCCACCCCGACGCGCTCGTGCTGGCGCACCCCGAGTGCAAGGCCGACGTCCTGGCCGAGGCCGACTACATCGGCTCCACCGCCGGCATCATCAAGTATGCCGAGGAGTCCGACGCGAGCGAGTTCATTATCGTGACGGTCCGCGGCGTGCTCTACGAGCTCGAGCGCCGCTGCCAGGGCACTGGCAAGAAGTTCTACTTCCCCGCGGTGCAGCCCACCTGCGTCAACATGGACCTCATCACGCTCGAAAAGCTCGTGCACTGCCTGGAGACGGGCGAGGGCGAGGTACAGATCGGCGTCTCGGACGAGGCAGCAGACCGGGCCAAGCTCACGCTCGACCGTATGCTCGAGTACGCAGCACGCTAGAACAATGTTGCATGAGGGAAGGTCCCTTATGTCACATTCAAGGGAGAGGATTCCTGTGGAAACCAAGCAATACCCCGATATGGAGTGCGACGTCGTCATTGCCGGCTGCGGCGTAGCGGGTCTGTACGCGGCCCTCAATCTGCCGACGAGCACGCGCGTGATCATGCTCTCCAAGGGCGCGGTTGATGAGTGCGATTCGATGCTCGCGCAGGGCGGCATTTGCGTGCTGCCCGAAGGCTCGGACTACGATGCCTTCTTTGAGGACACCATGCACGCCGGCCACTACGAGAACCGCCGCGAGAGCGTCGACATCATGATTCGCTCGAGCCGCTCGGTCATCAACGACCTGCTAGCGATGGGCGTGGATTTTGAGCGCAAGGCCGACGGCAGCCTCAATTTTACCCGCGAGGGCGCGCACAGCCGTCCGCGCATTGCCTTCCATGCCGACATTACGGGCAAGGAGATCACGACCAAGCTGCTCCAGGCCGTTCGCAAGCTGGATAACGTGCAGATTTTGGAGCACGTGGCCATGACCGACATCCTAACGGGCGAGCGTGACGGCGCTACGGTGTGCACCGGCGTCGTCGCCGTTCCCGTGGACGAGGACAACTCGGTTCGTCCCGCCGACGAGCTGACAAATGCCGCCGAGGGCGTGCATGCCGGCGAACCGTTTAAGATCCATGCCCGCCACACGCTGTGGGCGACGGGCGGTATCGGCGGCGTGTACGACCATTCGACCAACTACCCGCAGCTCACGGGCGATGCCTGCTACATTGCTCAGGAGCATGGCATTAAGATGGAGCACCTGGACTACGTGCAGATTCACCCCACGGGACTGTTCTCGCCACAGCCGGGCCGCACCTTCCTGATCAGCGAGAGCTGCCGCGGCGAGGGCGCGATTTTGCTCAACGCCGCCGGCGAGCGCTTTACCGACGAGCTCCAGCCGCGCGATGTGGTCGCCGCCGCCATCCGCGAGCAGATGAAGCAGGACGGCACCGAGCACGAGTGGCTGAGCTTTGCCCCCGTCGAGCGCGACGTGGTGACCGGGCATTTTGCCAACATTCGCGCGCGCTGCCTTGAGGACGGTCGCGACATCTTGGACGAGCCCATTCCCGTTACGCCCACGCAGCACTACTTTATGGGCGGCGTGTGGGTAGACAGGGACGGCCGCACCTCGATGCCCGAGCTCTACGCCGCGGGCGAGACGGCTTGCAACGGCGTGCACGGCAAGAACCGCCTTGCATCAAACAGCCTGCTCGAGGCGTTGGTCTGGGGTCGTCGCGCCGCGTGGTACATGTGCACCGGCGAGTCGCTGGCCGTGGAGCAGGCGGGCGATCCCGCGCTCGATGGCCGTCATCGCGCCCTGAGCGTCGACACCCTGGCAATCGATGAATTGGCCCGTGCCGCCGGCACGCAGGCCGTGGAGGAGTAGACCATGAATCCCATTACCATGAAGCTCGTCGTCGATGATCTGATTCTGCAGGCTCTGCGCGAGGACATTACGTTTGAGGACGTGAGCACGGCGAGCGTGTGCCCCACGGCGCGTCCCGCCACGGTGGAGCTTATCGCCAAGGCCGACGGCATTATCGCCGGCCTGGACGTATTCGCCCGCACCTTTGAGCTGCTGGATCCGCAGAGCTCCGTGTTGTTCGATGTCTCGGATGGCGACGAGGTGCATGCCGGCGATCACGTGGGCCAGGTGCGCGGCGACGCGCGCGTGTTGCTTTCGGGCGAGCGCGTGGCGCTCAACTACCTGCAGCGCATGAGCGGCATCGCTACCTACACGCACAGCATGGCCGCGGCGCTCGAGGGCACTAAGACCGTGCTTGTCGACACGCGCAAGACCACACCGGGCATGCGTGTGTTTGAAAAGGCGGCAGTCGAGATCGGCGGCGGCAGCAACCACCGTTACAACCTGTCGACGGCCGTCATGCTCAAGGACAACCACATCGATGCCGCCGGTGGCGTGACGCGTGCGATCGAGATGGCGCGCGCCCATGCATCGTTTACCACGACGGTCGAGATCGAGTGCGAGAACCTGGACATGGTGCGCGAGGCCGTGGAGGCCGGCGCCGACATCATCATGTTCGACAACATGACCCATGACGACATGGCCGCCGCTATCGAGCTTATCGCCGGTCGCGCCAAGACCGAGTGTTCGGGCAACGTGGACGCCAGCAATATCCGTGCACTCGCCGATCTGGGTGTCGACTATATTAGCTCGGGGGCGCTGACGCACTCTGCGCCGATTCTCGACCTCTCGCTTAAGCACCTGCGTCTGCTGGACGGTAAATAATGGACGCCCGCGAGCGTCGCCGTGCCATCATGGGCGTGCTCGAGGGAGCCAAGGGCCCCGTCTCCGGCAGCGCACTTGCTCGTGAGGTGGGTGTGAGCCGCCAGATTGTCGTGCAAGACATCGCCCTGCTGCGCGCCGATGGGCACGATATCGTGGCGACCAATCGCGGCTACGTGCTGCAGGAGGCCCCCAGCAGCCCCGCTGTGCCCACGCGTCTTGTTAAGGTGCGCCACAGCGTGGAGCAGGCGGGCGACGAGCTTACGAGTATCGTCGACGCGGGCGGCGCCGTGCTCAACGTGATCGTCAACCATCGTGTGTACGGCAAGATCACGGCCGACCTGGACATCCGCAATCGTCGCGATGTTGAGCGCTATCTGCGCGATATCGAGAGCGGCAAGAGCTTTCCACTACTAACGGTGACGAGCGGCTACCACTTCCATCGCATCGCGGCGGAAGACGAGCAGACCCTCGACGAGATCGAGGCCATGCTCAAGGAGAAAGGCTACCTAGCAGACCTGATGCCCTACGAAGACGATCTCTCTTAGCCGACGCTGCAAACGCCCCATTTGGACAATCTGGCCTTCAATCGTCGGTCGCGTACCAGAGTACGCTTCCCTCCTCTTTCAGGCCACCTTGCCTCAAATGGGGCGTTTTCGCTGGCGCGAGTTCAACCAACGGCGGTGCCAAATTAGTTATCCGCACAAAAAAGGAGGCCTCCGCGGCGATGCGGAGGCCTCCTTTTTTGTGCACGGTGTACTTTTGAGTGTGCAAGTGGGGGAGTTGTTACTCCTCGACGATCTCGGTGATCGCGCCAGCGGGGCAAGCGTCCTGGCAAGCGCCACAGGCGACGCAGGAGTCCTCGTCAGCGACGGTAGCGACGTCCTGGAGCTCCAGAACGCCAGCGGGGCAGGAGTCGACGCAAACGCCACAAGCGATGCACTCGTCGGCATCAATTACGGGATGAGCCATGGTAGTTTCCTCTCTGTTGACCGACGCTACAGACGATGCGCGCCGGTTTGATTCGGGCAAAAACATACCACGGGAGCGACCGTTTGCAATACCCTCTGGCCGGCATCTTCATACCGTTCGCCGAGTATGCCAAGGTTTACTAAAAAACGCGCAGGTGGGGCCGTTGAGCTGCGCAAATGTTAGCTAAAGGTGACTTGAAATATTGAGCTATTGAGCGCGCATGCGGAAACCGCATCCCATTATTTTGTCGAAAAACGGGTTGCAGTTTCCGGTTAGGCCCGCTAGCGGAAAATGCGAGCCGGTATCAGCTCTCAAAACGGGATACGGTTTCCGGTTGAGCCTTCAGACGGAAACTGCGACCCGGAATCCACGATCAAACCGGGATGAGCTTTCCGCAAGACGGCCCCCAGGCACCCCCGGACGCAAACCTCAGCCATCTCTACATAGATCTCGATAGATCTGCCCAGAACTCAAACAGCGCGTCTACCTGCATATTTGCGAACCTAAACTCTTGGCAATAAGAAATCTTATATGAATTGACTTAGATTTTGTATATTCCGGCCCATAAGGGGATACACTACATCCTGAAAGACAAGCCGAAACACCGCTTGGCAGACCGCCGAGTCGGTGCAAACGCACAAGAGAGAGGGAATTTCTAATGAGTAAGATTCTTGGTATCGACCTTGGTACTACTAACTCCGCTATGGCCGTTCTCGAGGGCGGTTCTCCGACCATTATCGTGAACGCCGAGGGCGACCGCACCACCCCGTCCGTCGTGGGCTTCCGTGCCGACGGCGACCGCGTCGTGGGTAAGGCCGCTAAGAACCAGGCTGTCACCAACCCCAAGAACACCGTGTTCTCCATCAAGCGCTTCATGGGCCGCAAGTACTCCGAGTGCACCTCCGAGATCAAGACCGTGCCGTACGAGGTCAAGGAGGGCCAGGGTGGCCGTGCCGTCGTCGACATCGAGGGCAAGGATTACACCGCCGAGCAGGTGAGCGCCATGACGCTCGCCAAGATGAAGGCCGACGCCGAGAAGTATCTGGGCGAGACTGTCACCGACGCCGTCATCACCGTCCCGGCCTACTTCAACGACGCCCAGCGTCAGGCCACCAAGGACGCCGGTAAGATCGCCGGCCTCAACGTCAAGCGTATCGTCAACGAGCCGACCGCTGCTGCCCTGGCCTATGGCCTGGACAAGCAGGGCACCGACCAGCGCATCCTGGTCTTCGACCTGGGTGGCGGCACCTTTGACGTCTCCATCCTCGACCTCGCCGACGGCGTGTTTGAGGTTCTGTCCACCTCGGGCGACAACCACCTGGGCGGCGACGACTGGGATCAGCGCGTCATCGATTGGATGGCCGATAAGTTCCAGCAGGAGAACGGTGTCGACCTGCGTCAGGACCCCATGGCCCTGCAGCGTCTGAAGGAGGCCGCCGAGAACGCCAAGAAGGAGCTCTCCGCCGCCCAGCAGACCACCATCAACCTGCCGTTCATTACCATGAACCAGTCCGGCCCGCTGCACCTCAACTACACGCTGACCCGCGCCGAGTTCGAGAAGATCACCCGCGACCTGCTCGAGCGCTGCAAGCAGCCTGTCACCAACGCCCTGCGCGACGCCAAGCTTAAGCTCTCCGATCTGACCGAGGTCATCCTCGTCGGCGGCTCCACCCGTATGCCCGCCGTCCAGGAGCTCGTCAAGACCATGACCGGCAAGCAGCCCAACATGTCCGTGAACCCCGACGAGGTCGTGCGACGTCGAGGGCATCCTGCTGCTCGACGTTACCCCGCTGTCGCTGGGCGTCGAGACCATGGGCGGCATCATGACCAAGATGATCGACCGCAACACCACGATCCCGACCTCCAAGACCGAGGTCTACTCCACCGCTGCCGACAACCAGACCAGCGTCGAGATCAACGTGCTCCAGGGCGAGCGCGAGCTTGCCCGCGACAACAAGTCGCTCGGTAAGTTCCAGCTGACCGGTATCCCGGCTGCCCGCCGCGGCGTGCCGCAGATCGAGGTCACCTTCGACATCGACGCCAACGGCATCGTCAAGGTCTCCGCTAAGGACAAGGGCACCGGCAAGGAGCAGCAGATCACCATTTCTGGCTCCACCGCTCTGTCCGACGACGAGGTCGGGTCAAGGACGCCGAGGCTCATGCCGAGGAGGACAAGAAGCAGAAGGAAGAGGTCGAGGTCCGCAACCAGACCGACAGCCTGTGCTACTCCACCGAGCAGACCCTCAACGAGTTGGGCGACAAGGTTTCCGCCGACGTGAAGTCCAAGGCCGAGGCCGCTATCGCCGACGCCAAGAAGGCGCTCGAGGGCTCTGACGTCGAGGCCATCAAGGCCGCCGGCGAGTCCCTGCAGTCCGTGGCCTACGAGCTGGCCCAGGTTGTCTACGCCGACGCTCAGCAGCAGACCGACGGTGCCGCCGGTGCCCAGCCTGCCGACGATGATGTTGTCGACGCCGACTACGAGGTTGTGGACGACGAGGACAAGTAATCATGTCCGCTCGTAAAGCTCGCACGGAGGCGGCCGCCGTTGGTGCCGCCCCCGTTGACTCTGAGGAGAAGGACGTGAAGATTCCCGTAGAGGCCGCAGACGTTACCGAGGCCAACGAGGCCCCGGCCGCCGAGGCTGCCGAGAACCAAGTAGAGGATTCCAACAAGGAGGCGACGATGACCGAGGACGAGATGGTGGAAGCCGCTATCCGCGCCGGTGAGGAAGCCGCCGACAACGACTTTAAGCTCAAGTTCGAGCAGGCTCAGAAAGAGCTTGCCGACGTGCGCAACGAGCTCGATGCTGCGGCAGAGGCTCAGAAGGCCGCCGAGGACAAGGCAAAGGACGCCACCGAGCGCACCGCCCGTCTGCAGGCCGACTGGGAGAACTTCCGTCGCCGCACCGCCAACGAGCGTATCGCCGAGCGCGAGCGCGCGACCGAGAAGCTCGTCACTGCGCTGCTGCCGGTGGTCGACGATATCGAGCGTGCGATCGACCACGCCCGCAGTCAGGAGCTTGCCGACGACTTTAAGCAGTTCGTCGACGGCGTCGACGCGGTGCATGCCAAGCTGCTCGACGTGTTTGCGCATGAGGGCGTTGAGCCCATCGACCCCAAGGGCGAAGCGTTTGATCCGCTCGAGCATCAGGCTGTGGGTCGCGTCGAGGACGCATCGCAGTACGACGAGACCGTCAACGACGTGTACCAGAAGGGCTACCGCATGGCGGACCGCATCCTGCGTTCCGCGATGGTGACGGTGACCTACGGTGGCGAGAAGCGCCCCGCACCGGAGCCCGAAGCGGCGCCCGAGGATGCTGCGGCCGATACGGCCGAGAGCACCGAGGAGTAATTGAGAAGGGCCCCGGGGCAACACCCGGGGCCCTTTCTGGCCTAGTGCCATATGAAAGCATGAACCGCCGCCCGCTGGGCGACGGATGAAACAGGAGAGGAGCTACGATGGCTGCAGGCAAAACCTTCTATGACATCCTGGGCGTATCCAAGAGCGCCTCCGACAAAGAGATCAAGAGCGCGTTTCGCAAGCTCGCGCAAAAATATCACCCCGATGCCGGCGGTGACGAGGCCAAGTTCAAGGAGATCAGCGAGGCCTACGAGACGCTTTCGGACGAGAAGAAGCGCAAAGAGTACGACCAGATGCTCATGTTTGGCGGCATGCCGGGCGCGGGCGGCGCGTATGGCGGCGGCTACGGTGCCGGCGCGGGTGCCAGCGGCTGGGGCGACATCTTCGACAGCATCTTTAGCGGCAACGGCGCCTGGGGCAGCGATTGGGGCTCGGGCTTTGCCGGTGCCGGCGCGGGTCGCAGCCGCGCTCGCAAGGGCGGCGACCTGTCGCTGACCGTCGATGTGACGGCTGAGGACGCGTTCCGCGGCGTGACGCACAAGGTCACCTATCGCATTCCCTCGACAGGCGAGCAGCAGACCATTACGGTCTCGGTCCCCGCGGGCGCGGTCGACGGCGGCAAGCTGCGCTACAAACGTCGCGGCGAGTATGGCGTTGCCGGCGGCGAGCGCGGCGACCTGGTCGTGACCACGCACGTGGAGGAGCATCCGCTGTTTAAGCGTAAAGGTGCCGACGTGACCATGGAGGTACCGGTCTCGGTCTATGAGGCGGCGCTCGGCTGCACGGTGGACGTGCCGACGCCCGGCGGCGCGACGGTTCGTCTGAAGGTGCCCGCTGGCACCCAGACGGGCAAGAAGTTCCGCTTTAAGGAGATGGGTGCGCCCGACGTTAAGCATCGCGGGCGCACCGGTGCACTGCTTGTCGAGATCAAGGTGCAGGTTCCCACGAACCTGTCTGATGACGAGCGCGATGCCATGACCAAGCTGCGCGAGACCGACACGCGCGACTATCGCGAGAAGGTCAACCGTTACAAGGCGACGTACTAGGGCGGTCGTGGCGCACGCCCGCGTCTGCGGGCTTATGATGGACGATAACGAGACGGAAAGGGGTCAGGTAGCATGGCCGAGGACAATAGGAACAAACCGCTGTACATGATCAGCGTGGCGGCCGAGTTGACCGGCATGCACCCGCAGACTCTGCGCGTCTACGAGTCCAAGGGCCTGGTGAACCCCCAGCGCTCGGGCGGCAACACGCGTTTGTATTCGCGTGCCGATATCGAGCGTCTGGAGCTCATCAACCAGCTGACCGACGAAGGCATCAACCTTGCCGGCGTGGTGCGCATCCTCGATATGAAGGAGCGTGCCGAGGAGCGCGAGCGCGAGAACGAAAAACTCCGTGCCCGCGTGCGCCAGCTCGAGGACGAACTGCACGAGTACAAGATGCAGAAGAAGATTACCGCCCTGGCCCCGCGCGACGGCTCAGTCAACCCCGAACAGGTCATGCGCAAACTTTTGGGCGCAGGCGGGGATCTCTAGGTTACGGCGTTTTACCAAACGCCGTAACCGGCCGACGCTGCGCGCCGCCCAGGGCGACAATTTGTCATTCAAAAGGCGAGGCATGACCAGAAGGTCAATGCCTCGCCTTTTTCATGCCAACTTGTTCGCCCTGGACGTCGCTCGCTGTCCGTCCTCTACCTGCGGCGTTGCCTTGCTCCGGATACGGTAGGGTAGTCATTGGGGACGTTCTTAAATGACTAGTCTGGTAGTCATTGGGGACGTTCTTAAATGACTAGTCGGAAGGGACACTCTTGCACCAAATCTGCCGGTCCTGCACCGGGGTCGTCCCTTACTTTACCGAAATAAAGTGAACGTGCAGATTCGTAACCCACTTGCAACCGTTCTATGGCACGATATTGAACGAATGTATGCTATGCGCCCGAGCCTTTCGGGCAGAGTGGGAGACAGTATGGTCAAGCTGTACGAGGACGGCATCTACCTGCGTAACGGCAGCGAGGTTGTGCCTGTGGCCGAGGCTGCCGAGCGCGGTATTACGCAGACGCCCGAGGATGCTAAGCGCGGCACCATCGCGTATTCGATCCTCCAGGCACACAATACGTCCGGCAATCCCGAGGCGCTCAAGATTCGCTTCGACGCCATGGCGAGCCACGACATCACCTTCGTTGGCATCATCCAGACGGCGCGCGCCTCGGGCATGGAGCAGTTCCCACTGCCCTACGTGCTTACCAACTGCCATAACTCGCTGTGCGCCGTGGGCGGCACCATCAACGAGGATGACCACGTCTTTGGCCTTTCCGCGGCCAAGAAGTACGGCGGCATCTTCGTCCCGCCGCATATCGCTGTCATCCATTCCTTTATGCGTGAGAACTTTGCCGGTTGCGGCAAGATGATTCTGGGCTCCGACTCGCACACCCGCTACGGCGCCCTGGGTACCATGGCCGTGGGCGAGGGCGGCGGCGAGCTGGCCAAGCAGCTGTTGCGCGACACCTACGACGTTGCCTATCCCGGCGTCGTCGCCATCTACCTCACGGGCGCCCCGCGCCCCGGCGTCGGCCCGCACGATGTGGCGCTCGCCATCATCCGCGCCGTCTTTGCCAAGGGTTACGTTAAGAACAAGGTTATGGAGTTCGTGGGCCCCGGTATCGCGAGCATGACGACCGACTACCGCAACGGCGTCGACGTCATGACCACCGAGACCACCTGCCTGTCGAGCATCTGGGCCACCGACGAGGACACGCACGCGTTTTTGACCATGCACGGTCGCGGCGAGGACTACCGCGAGCTCAAGCCCGCCGATGTTGCCTACTACGACGCCTGCGTCGAAGTCGATCTGTCGAGTATCAAGCCCATGATCGCGTTGCCGTTCCATCCTTCTAACGGCTTTGAGATCGACGAGCTCAACGAGAACCTCGAGGACATCCTGCATGAGGTGGAGCTCGAGGCCGCCAAGATCGGCGAGGGCAAGACGCACTTTAGCCTGCTCGACAAGATCGTCGACGGCAAGCTGCACGTGCAGCAGGGCGTTATCGCCGGCTGCTCGGGCGGCAACTACGACTCCGTGGTCCAGGCTGCTCGCGTGCTCAAGGGCGCTAACACCGGCTGCGGCGAGTTCTCGCTGTCGGTCTATCCCACGAGCCAGCCCGTGGCACTCGAGCTTACACGCCGCGGCTACATCTACGACCTTATGGAGGCCGGCGCGATTGTGCGCACGGCATTCTGCGGCCCGTGCTTCGGCGCCGGCGACACGCCTGCCAACAACGGCCTTTCGATCCGCCACACCACGCGCAACTTCCCCAATCGCGAGGGTTCCAAGCCGGGCAACGGTCAGCTGAGCGCCGTGGCCCTGATGGACGCCCGCTCCATTGCGGCGACGGCTGCCAACGGCGGCGTCCTGACGCCGGCGACCGACCTGCCCGAGGAGACTTGGGACGAGGCCTGCGAGTACACCTTTGACGACGCGCCGTACAAGAAGCGCGTGTACTGGGGCTTTGGCAAGGCTGAGCCGGCCGACGAGCTGGTCGAGGGCCCCAACATCAAGCCGTGGCCCGCGATGGAGCCTCTCGGCGACGACATCCTGCTCAAGGTGTGCTCCAAGATCATGGACCCGGTCACTACGACCGACGAGCTCATTCCCTCGGGCGAGACGAGCTCCTTCCGCTCCAACCCGCTGGGTCTGGCCGAGTTTACGCTCAGCCGTCGCGACCCTGCCTACGTGGGCCGCTCCAAGGAGGTCGACGCGGTGGAAAAGCGCCGCGTTGCCGGCGAGGCAGCGGGCGACCTGGCGGCACTCGATGCCGAGCTTGCCAGCGTGTTTGAGGCGCTGACCGGCGCGGGTGTCGCGGCCGATGCCAAGGCGACTGAGTACGGCTCCATGCTCTATGCCAAGAAGCCCGGTGACGGTTCTGCCCGCGAGCAGGCCGCGAGCTGCCAGCGCGTAATTGGCGGCCTGGCCAACATCGTCCACGAGTACGCCACCAAGCGCTATCGCTCCAACGTGATGAACTGGGGCATGGTGCCCTTCCAGATGGAGGCCGAGCCCAGCTTTGAGGTGGGCGACTACGTCTTTGTGCCGGGTATCCGCGCCGCGCTCGATGGCGACCTGAAGGGCATCGCCGCCTACGTGGTGCGCGCCGATGGTGCGGTCGAGCAGATTGAGCTCTACATTGCCGATATGACGGCAGAGGAGCGTGCCATCGTCAAGGCTGGCTGCCTGATCAACTACAACAAGTTCAAGGCCGCTGCCGAGTAACTCTGCTGTACGCCCCGGCCACACCTTTCCCTCGTGCTCACGCGCTTCGCGAGGGTCGCCCGAGGGAAAGGTGTGGCCGGGGCTACCGCGACGTTCTCGTTGGGTCTTGAGGGGCGCTAATAATTGACCGGGACCATCACAAAGTTGCCTGCCCGGCGGGTCCTTATTTCGATGGGGTCCAGGTTATTTCATCGTCAAATAGCCAAGTGCGTGCCGAGCCACTGTTGCGCGCTGTCTGCGGATCGGGCTCGCAGGTTTGTTCGTAGGCATCCTCGGTACACCGATCCATAAAATCGACGACTGCCGTCTGGTCGCCCTCCATGACGTAGATTACGTCGCCATCCGAGATATAGACCCCCGGTCCTTCATTGTCCACGCAGCCGGGGTCGTATGAGACGTTGCACAATTTGCTCCCGTTTGCCGCATCGAGCTCAAGGGTCGAATAATATCCGCCAACCATTTGGCCATTCTTGGCTCGATATATTGCGGCGCCGTACCACCGCTTAAACGTCTTGCCTTTGAGTAAACTGGTTGCCTTGCCGATAAGCTGCTCATCTTTGGTGTAGCGTCTGGCCCCAAGTTCGATGCGGGGATAGTTGCTGACACCAAGCGCTGCGGGCGTACCGTCAAAATCGACGGTGACCGAATCGGGTTTGACGATATCGGTGAGGACCTCGATGGGATAGCTTACGGTCTCAACCGCCGCCTGCGTCGCAGAGGCGGGGAGAAATGCGAGATAGATAATTCCTACGCCGACTGCGGTAATCGCAAACGCTAAGACGAGCAGGCCGATATAGGTGGAGCGTTTCACGGCGGGTACCTCGCAAATAGTATGCATTCATTAAGATAAGTGATACCAGCTTACGACAATCTTCAAAAGAAAGCGATCGATCGAAATGACGGGGTGAAAAGGCCCTATTGGGCTTCGATTTGACCTCTAATGGAAATATTTGCCCCACTCATTCTGGGCGTGAGGTCAATAATTGAGTCCACGAGTTTTGAGCGATACTCTTCTCACTAAACTCACTATTTTCACTATAAGCACTATAAATATGATAGGGGGACGACGAGAACAATGTGACGTGCGATAGCTAAGCCGTTTAAGCCGGACTCTGACCTTGAATCTCTGCCTCTATCTGTGCGAACGGGCTATTGTCGGTTCTCGATTCCATCGCTGCGTTTTCGTTGGGTCTTGAGGGACGCTAATAAATGGACTTGCTTGATGCCGCCTCTGTTAATGGGGCGGCTTCTTTTTGTCGAAAACCACCACAAGGGGGACAGGCACCTTTGTGGTGGTTCTCGGTTTGTCTCGACTTGTAACATCTTGGCCGCTAAAAGTGGGCCTGGTGTTACAGATTTAGATTTTCGATTTGGGTGTTTTCTGCTCGTCTCGATTTGTAACAGATAGAGCCCTATTTGCCGATTAGATGTTACAGATTGAGACAAACGAGCGCCGCTGAACAATTCGTCTCGATCTGTAACATCTGGAGCCAGAAACGGTCAATAGATGTTACAGATTGAGACAATCGGGCGTCGGGGATACAGTGGACCGACGTCTCAGTACCCTATCCATCAATCACTCAGAAAATCTTATATATAGAGACTTAGATTTGTGTATAAGATCGCGCAAAGCTGGCAACAATACTTCTCGAACAACGTGAAGCCGCCCCGTAGGGCGGCCGCCCCAAGAGAGGTGATTCCATGAGAATCGATAAGCTAGCAATGACGTCGCGCGAGGCGCTGCAGACCGCCATGAGCACGGCCGCTGACGCGCAGGCCGGCGCGGTGGAGCCGATTCATCTGCTGTCTGCCCTGCTCGGTGCCGGCGAGCGCAATATCTCCGTGATCATCGAGCGCATCGGTGCCGACCCGGCTCAGCTCGCACGCTCCACACAGGATGCCATCGACCACGCGCCCAAGGTTTCGGGCGAGGGCCAGCAGATGGGCCTGTCCAACGAGCTCGTCCGCGTCATCGAAAAGGCCGAGAAGAAGGCCACCAAGATGGGCGACAGCTTTGTGGTGACTGAGCATCTGCTGATGGCGCTTGCCGAGGACAAGGGCGAGGCGGGCCGCGTGCTGCGCGACGCCGGCGTCACCAAGGAGCGCATCGAGCAAGTCTACGAGGAGCTGCGTGGCGATGACCGCGTGACGTCTGCCGAGGACAAGACTCAGTTTGAGGCACTGGAGCAGTACGGTCGCAACATCTGCGATCTGGCCCGCGCCGGCAAGCTCGACCCGGTCATCGGCCGTACCGATGAGATTCGCCGCACCATCCAGGTCCTGTCCCGTCGCACCAAGAACAACCCCGTGCTCATCGGTGAGCCGGGCGTCGGCAAGACGGCCATCGTCGAGGGCATCGCCCAGCGTATCGTGGCCGGCGACGTGCCGAGCACCCTGCGCGACCGCGACCTTATCGAGCTCGACATGAGCGCGCTGGTCGCCGGCGCCAAGTACCGCGGCGAGTTCGAGGACCGCTTGAAGGCCGTACTCAAGGAAGTCCAGAAGTCCGAGGGCAAGGTCATCCTGTTCATCGATGAGCTCCACACCATCGTGGGCGCGGGTGCCACCGAGGGCTCCATGGACGCCGGCAACATCCTCAAGCCGGCGCTCGCCCGTGGCGACCTGCACGCGATCGGCGCGACCACGCTCGACGAATACCGCAAGTACATCGAGAAGGACGCGGCGCTCGCCCGTCGTTTCCAGACCGTTATGGTGAGCGAGCCTACCGTCGAGGACACCATTTCGATCCTGCGTGGTCTGAAGGAGAAGTACGAGATCTTCCACGGTGTGCATATCACCGATAGCGCGCTCGTGGCAGCTGCCGACCTCTCCGATCGCTACATCGCCGACCGCTTCCTGCCCGACAAGGCCATCGATCTGGTCGATGAGGCGGCAAGCCGCCTGCGCATGGAACTCGACAGCATGCCGGTCGAGATCGACGCCACCACGCGTCAGCTCACTCAGCTGCAGATCGAGGAACAGGCGCTCATGAAAGAGACCGATGACGCCTCCAAGGAGCGTCTGGAGGCCCTGCGCCAGGAGATTGCCGAGGTCCAGGAAAAACTCAACGTGCAAAAGGCCGGCTGGCTCAACCAGAAGAACGCCATCGACCACGTGCAGGAGCTTAAGAGCCAGCTTGACGAGGCCAAGAGCGAGGAGGAGCGTGCGACGCGCAACGGCGATTTGGGTCGTGCGTCCGAGCTGCGCTACTCCGTGATTCCGGGCCTGCAGCAGCAGATTCAGGATTCCGAGGCCGCGCTCGAGGCGCAAAAGCAGCAGGACGGCGAGGGCCTCAACGAGCAGGTGACCTCCGATGAGATCGCCGAGGTCGTGAGCGCCTGGACCGGCGTGCCCGTGTCCAAGATGATGCAGGGCGAGCTCGACAAGCTCAAGGGCCTGGAGGGCGAGCTGCATAAGCGCGTCATCGGTCAGGATGAGGCCGTCTCCGCCGTTGCCGCGGCCGTGCGCCGCAGCCGTGCGGGCCTCTCCGATCCGGACAAGCCCATCGGCAGCTTCTTCTTCCTGGGCCCCACCGGCGTGGGCAAGACCGAGCTCGCCAAGGCGCTGGCCGAGTGCCTGTTCGATGACGAGCGCGCGCTCGTGCGTATCGACATGTCCGAGTATATGGAGAAGTTCAGCGTCCAGCGTCTGATTGGTGCGCCCCCGGGATACGTGGGCTACGACGAGGGCGGCCAGCTCACCGAGGCCGTGCGCCGTCGTCCGTACTCTGTGATCTTGCTCGACGAGATGGAGAAGGCTCATCCGGATGTCTTTAACGTGCTGTTGCAGGTGCTTGATGACGGTCGTCTGACCGATGGCCAGGGTCGCCAGGTGTCCTTCAAGAACACGATTATCATCATGACGTCCAACGTGGGCTCCAAGGCCATCGCCGATCAGTCCGGTAAGGACGAGGAGGAGATGCGCCATCAGGTCGACGCTGCCATGGCTCAGACCTTCCGCCCCGAGTTCCTCAACCGTATCGACGATATCGTGGTGTTCCATCCGCTCGGTATGGCGCAGATCGAGAAGATCGTCGACATCCAGCTCGCCGACGTCCGCGCGCGTCTGGCCAAGGAGCGCATGACGCTTGCCATCACCCCGGCGGCCAAGCAGATGCTCGCCGTGGGCGGCCTGGACCCGGTCTTTGGCGCCCGTCCGCTCAAGCGTCTGGTTCAGCGCGAGGTCGTGGATGCCATCGCCGCCGCTATCATCGACGGCACGGTGCGCGAGGGCGATCAGGTGACGGTCGATGCCGACAAGGACGGCGGCTTTACCGTCGTGTGCGACAACACGCCGGCGGCCACCTACGAGGTCCCCGACGCCGAGTAGATTTATGGGACATGCCTTAAAATCTGCCAGCCGTCTCTAAACGCCAAGGGCGGTGGATCCAATTGGGTCCGCCGCCCTTTTTCGTGCGACAATCGATAATGTTGAGCATGAGTACATGGCAAGGAGATATGCAGATGAACGTCGAGATCAAGACGAACACGCCGGCGACTAACGCCGCGTCCGCCGCACCAAAGCCCGCACCGAAACCGGCGCCCAAGCCGTGCGACCCCTACATTCGTGCCGAGAACGAGGACGATGACGGTTACGACCCCTACAGCGACCGACGCCCCGAGCGTGAGCCGATGTTCGAAGCTGACCCGTGGCGCTAATTGCATCAAGTAGCTAATTTGGCGATGATTTTCTGGGACGGGGTAGTCAAAAAAGTCCCGTCCCAAATCGACTGTCCAGGGAGTCGCATTCGAGCTTGGTTGTCCTCTCAGCCACTCGGCATCCTTCGAGCAGTAATAGTGAAAAAACTTGCTTAAGTGTTAATCAAGTCAGATATAATCTTGCTCTCTAATTAATCAAGAATCACTATAATTTTGATTAGCTAGAGAGCAAGATTGGAGAATAATGGCATTCAACGACTTGATCGCCCAGAAAATAAAGGACTTTGAACAGCAGGGGGTTCCGCAGGTCTTTGAGCGAGACCTTGATCTAGGAAACCCACAGGAGCCAAAGCGCGACAACATCGTAAATGTGATTGTGGGGGCCCGCCGTTGTGGAAAGACGTATCGCCTGTATCAGGAGATGCGGCGGCTTCAGAGCCGGGGCGTCGAGCTTGACCGGATGCTTTACTTCAATTTTGAGGATGAGCGCTTGCGCCCGTATGAGCCATCGCTGCTGGCGGACGTGCTCGACACGTTCTATGCGCTGTATCCTGCTGCTCGAACCGAGGGCGCTTACATTTTCTTTGACGAGATCCAAGAAATTCCCGAATGGGGCGCGTTTCTGCGGCGTGTAGTCGATACGGAGAAAGCGACCGTCTATGTGACGGGATCTTCTTCTAAGATGCTGTCCTCAGAACTTAAGAGCGAGTTCAGGGGTCGTTCTCTTGTGCGAGAGCTTTTTCCGTTGAGTTTTTCGGAATACGTTCGATATAAGACGGGGAGTGTTCCCGAGCCAGATGCGACCTTTTCCCCGAGCGATGCAGCGCTGCTTCGACATCATCTGATCGGGTATCTTGAACGAGGGGGATTCATCGCGACACTTGAGCAGACGCCTGCAGACGCGATTCAGCTGCTACAGGAATATGCTTCGCGAACGGTCGCCATGGACGTCGTTGAACGGTACGACGTCAAGAACCCTCGCCTGGCATCGCTGTTCTTGACGCGGTGTATGGCATCTTCGGGACGAGAGCTGTCAGTGAACAAAGTGTACAACGAGTTCAAGAGCAGACAGATACCCGTCAGCCGTAATTCGCTCAGCGATTTGCTTGAGTATTATGAGGACGCCTACCTGTTATTTTCTGTGCCGGAGTTCACGCGTTCACTGGCAAATAACATGCGGTCTGCGTCTAAGGTCTACGCTGTCGACCCTGCGATGTTTGGAGCATTCTCTCCCGCATCGGCATTGGACCAGGGCCAGAGGCTCGAGACCGCAGTGTTCAATGCGCTAAGAAGAAGGACTCCCGCGGTGAGGACCGGCTCGGTCTGCCGCCTGCTAATCAAAGAGAAGAGCAAAAGCCATGAGGTGGACTTTGTGGCTGGGGACGCGCTTCTCATGCGGGCTTATAGCCTGATTCAGGTGAGTGCGGATATGGCAAGTGAGAAAACGCGCGAGCGCGAAATTGCCGCGCTTGATGCCTCGATGGCCCAGTTCGATCTTGGCGAGTCGGCAATCGTTACCATGGATGAACAGACCGATATTCCATGCGAGCATGGTGTGGTACACGTTGTGCCCGCATGGAAGTGGCTCCTTGCCTAATCATCTATGGACCTGTGGGGTCAGGACCTCCTGGCTCCTTCATCACGGTTGGGGAGCACCTTGCTGCGCCCGGCTAGTCCTGGGCTTTGATACTCGGCAGTAGGATCTGCGCGAGGTAGTCGGTCTCGAGTTTGGTCGCGGCGTCTGCCTTGCCGTCTTTGCCGACCAGTACGTTCTTGATCTGGCTATAGGTGTAGCGGTTACCGGTCGTGAGCTCGACAAGCTCAATGGCCGTGTCCATGGGGTAGGTTGACACGGGATTCTGCGTCCGTCCGTTGATGGTCTGGGGCACCACGTACGGATAGACGGGGCCGCTGGCATAGACGGTATAACCGTTGCCTAGATTGGCCGCACCCAAAACCGTATCGCCCTCATCGGGCGTAAAGCTCTCGCCCTCGCGCACCGCGACGAGCGTCACAATCGGCGTATCGCTGTCGCCGGCAAGATAGATGCATAGCGTGCTGCCATTTTGCCAAGTCTCGACCTTGCCGTACCACTCGACGGGGATATCGAGCTGGTAGAGGTCGGTTGCCTTGTGGCGGGCGTCGGCATCACGGGCCGCCTGTGCCTTTTGCGCGCTCACGGCATTGACGGCGGCGTCGCGCCGCGCGGTTGCCGCCTGCTGAAGTATCTTGGCGGCCGCGGCGGAGCTCGCACCGCCTTCCTCGGCATACTTGGCGGCGGCATCGATCTGGTCGTCAGTCACCGTGTCGGCCGAAGGCACCTTGAGCTTAAAGGTGGCCTGGGCACTTAAATCCTGTCCATCGCTCTTAACGGCGACCTGCGTCTTGGTGGTCGGGACGGTATAGATGGTGCCGTCGGCCGCGATGGGGGAGGCGGCGATGGAGGAGCGGCTGCGCATCGAGCACGAGCGCGACTACGATATGCTGACCGGCCTTTACAACCGCAAGGCGTTCAACCGCACCTGCGAGCGCCTGTTCCGCGCACCGTCCCGTCTGGGCCATGCGGCGCTCATGATGCTTGACCTCGATAACCTCAAGGCGCTGAACGATGCCTACGGCCACGACACCGGCGACCATCAGATTGCGGCGCTTGGGCGACATCTTGCGATGGCGAACCTCGGCCTCGCGTGCCGAGGGAACGGACGGTAGGGGAATATCGCCCATGGCGATGGTCTCGTCCACGGCTGGTGCGGAACCCAGGCCAGGAAGCTCGCGAGTCAGCGAATCCTCGGCCGGCAAGCTGTCGAGCAAGACGGTTTCCTCGCTCGTGTCGGATTCGGGCTGGTCGTCGGCCTCGCATTCGGTGTCTTCGTGATCTGCCTCATCTTCGGCAGGTTCAACGTCGTCTGCATCCTGATCATCGGACTGCGCCTCGGCTTCCGACTCATCCTGCACATCAACGCCCGAATCGTCAAACGCAATCTCATCAAGTGAAATCCGGTCTAGGCTCTCCAGGGCTTCGGCACACGCTTCTGCATCTTGGGCCACATCCTCTTGGCCCATCGTTTCATCTTTCATATATCCCCCAAGCTCAATATCGGGACAACACTGTACCCAAAAACGGGACCCCATAGAGCCGCCGCATGATTTGAAATCCGATTTTATATATGCGCACGTTTTTGAATAGATGAATAAGACGCAACGACAAAAGCCCCCGGAAAGCGAGCGAAACGCTTTCCGGGGGCTCTGCGAGACATCGGATTGAAAATCTGGCAGGCGGGCCTATGCCCAAGTGCCAACAGCGACCAGCACGTTACTCGGCGTGCGCGTAATCAACCTTGGCGCGGCGGGCAGTGGCTTTCTCCCAATCGCTGGTGCCCTCAAAGACATCCTGCTTGTAGGGGTTGCGGCCGAGCTTCTTGGCGCGGTAGGCGATGTAGATGATTGCGGCGACGTTGGCAATCAGCGCGGCGATCGAGACCGCGGTAGCGGCGCCGGGATCGAGCGTGGAGTGGGTCACAAAGATGGACTCCTCCTGGAAGTACGGGAACACCTGGGCAAACATGCACCAAATGGCCAGCGTAAAGGCGCGGTTCTGGATCCAGCCGCCCTTGTTCCAGATAAAGGCAGCGACGGTGGGCGCCAACAGCAGCGCAAAGCCGCAGAACCAGGAGTGGGTGGGCAGGCAGTTGTAGGTGTAGCAGAAGTTCCAGATATCGTAGGCGATAATGTAGACCCAGGTCATATCGGGCCACAGCATGTCGGTCTGATCCTCGGAGGCGTAGACGCTCCACCAACCGGTCATGCAGAAGATGTTGATGATACCGGCGATGCCGTTGAACACGTTGTTCCAGCCGGCCAGCTGCGTGGCGCCCTCGGAGGTGACCCAGGTGGACTGGCCCAGGACAAAGAAGTGGTAGGCGCTCTCAAAGTCGGACACGACGGCGATCATGATGTTGATGGCGACGATCACAAACGGCCACGCACGGAACCAATGCGCCTTGCCGATCTTTCCCCACTGGTACTTAATGGCAATGAAGCCCCAGCAACCGGCCAGCGCCGCGTATACCTTGGCATAGTGGAACCAGCTGTTCTGGTACACATGGGTGGGGTTGGTGAGCGCCCACTCGGCGCCCTGTGAGACGCCGATGGCGATGGCGACGCAGTAGATGCACCTCCAGATCGTCGTTGAGCACGATCAGGCCAATAAAGACCATGGCCCAGCCGGCCCAGTGGATAAGGGTATCGCTACCCCAAACATCGAACAGCATGCTGCTCTCCTTTCACACGCCCGCGGCCCCTCTTCTGATCGCGGGCAGTTTGGCCAAATGCCGTCAGTCCTGGGGCATGCGCTCCGGATACTTGGCGGTATAGCCCTCGATGTGGAGTGTCGAGGCGATGATTTCCTTGACCGTCTCGTCGGGCACATCGGGGTGCGTGCGGATATACATCAAAAGACCCATGATGAGGGTGTAGAACGTTTCGTAGACATGGTCGATGCGCAGCTCGTGATGGGCGACAAAGTCCACCACGGTGGTGTCGCAGATGTACTGAGCCACGCGCTGAACCACGTTGTGCAGAAAGCCGCCGTAGAGTGCACCGCTGTTGGAGGTCAGAGTGTGCGGCAGTTCGTGGCCGCTGGCGACCAGACGCTTAAAGAGCGGGGCGACGGTGTCGAGCGCGCCCTCGATATCGCCGACGGTGCGGTTGGCATTCCACTGCTCGAGCTCGGAGATAAAACCGTCGATTGCCTCGTCCATGACGGCGGTGACGGCGGCGTCCATGTCGGCGAAGTAGTGGTAGAACAGCGAACGCGTGCAGCCGGCTCGCTTGGTCACGGCCGAGACAGATAGATGCGACACGCCCAGCTCGGAACTCACGGTGCGCACGGCGGCGAGGATCTCGCGACGGCGTTCGTCGCCCGTCAAGCGCTTTGTCGCGCTATCGGACGCAAGGGTGGCGTCGGCCACAGGGATATCTGCGAACGTGTCGTCCATGCGTTTGCCGCCTTTCATCCTCTTTTGCCTGACCGTTCGCCTAACAGTCTTGAATATTGTTGACGGTTCGTCAATACTATTTTTGACACAATGTCAACTAATGGCGGGTTCACGGCATAGGGCTTGCCCGGCCTGCAAAAAAAGAGGGGCGCCGCGGTCTCGCGGGGCTGTGGCAAGAGAAGGGACAACCATGATTCTCAACGGACCGGGGATTAGCTATACCGAGCCCGATATCGGCGCGGAGTTCGTGCCGCCGATACCGGAGCATCCGCGCGAGGCCATCGTCAAACTGTGCGAGCACTGCACCAACCGTCTGCTGCATCGCGATGAGCTGCTGGGCTACGAGTACTGGTCGTTTGCCGAGGCCGCAACCGACGAGCAGGCCGAAGTGCTCTGCAAGATGAAGATGCGCCGTCCCTATACGCTGCCCGAGATGGTCAAGCTCACCGGCATGCCCGAAGCCGATATCGAGAAGATGCTCGACGACATGAGCTACACGGGTCTGCTCGAGTACAACTGGGAAAACCCCGAGCGCGCCAAGCAGTGGGTGCTGCCCATGCTGGTGCCGGGTTCCGCCGAGTTCCTCAACATGCGCGCGAGCCAGCTCGAGGAGCATCCGGTCTATGCCAAGTTCTTTGAGCAGGCGTCCAAGGGACCGCTGTCGAAGGCCACGCCGATGGTGCCGCCCGGAGGCGCCGGTATCGGCATGCATGTCATTCCGGTCGAGAAGGCTATCGACGCCGCGAGCACCTCGGTACCGATTGAGCATATCGAGCATTGGCTCGACAAATACGATGGCAAATATGCCGCTAGCACCTGCAGCTGCCGCGCGAGCCGTCGCGTGATGGGTGAGGGCTGCGCCGACGACCCGGCCGATTGGTGCATCGCCGTGGGCGATATGGCCGACTACGTGGTTGAGACCGATCGTGGCCATTACGTGACCCGCGACGAGGTTTACGACATCCTGCGCCAGGCCGAGGACAACGGCTTTGTGCACCAGATCACCAATATCGACGGCGAGAACAAGATCTTCGCCATCTGCAACTGCAACGTCAACGTGTGCTACGCCCTGCGCACCTCGCAGCTGTTCAACACGCCCAACCTGTCGCGCTCGGCCTATGTCGCCAAGGTCGAGAAGGACAAGTGCGTTGCCTGCGGTCGCTGCGTTGAGGTGTGCCCGGCCGGCGCCGCCAAGCTCGGCCAGAAGCTCTGCAGCAAAAAGGCCGGCGGACAGGTGCCCGAGTATCCGCGCCAGGAGCTGCCCGACGCCACCAAATGGGATCACACCAAGTGGTCGCCCAACTACCGCAACGACAACCGTATCGAGACGCATGAGTCCGGCACCGCTCCCTGCAAGACGGCCTGCCCCGCGCACGTTGCCGTTCAGGGCTATTTGAAGCTCGCGGCTCAGGGTCGCTATGACGAGGCCCTAGCACTCATTAAGCGCGAGAACCCGCTGCCCGCTATCTGCGGCCGTGTGTGCAACCGCCGCTGTGAGGATGCCTGCACCCGCGGCCGTGTGGATGCCGCCGTGGCTATCGACGAGGTCAAGAAGTTCATCGCCCAGCGCGATCTGGATGCCGCGACCCGCTACGTCCCGCCCGTGGTTACGCCGACGCGCGCTGGCGGCTTTGATCAGAAGATCGCCATCATCGGTGCCGGTCCGGCCGGCCTGTCCTGCGCCTTCTATCTGGCCGAGAAGGGCTACAAGCCCGTCGTGTTCGAGAAGAACGAGCGCCCGGGTGGCATGCTCACCTATGGCATTCCCAGCTTTAAGCTGCAGAAGGATGTTATCGAGGCCGAGGTCGAGATCATTCGCCTGATGGGTGCCGAGTTCCGCTATGGCGTGGAGGTCGGTCGCGACGTGACGCTCGACGAGCTGCGCGCGCAGGGCTTCAAGGCCTTCTACGTTGCCATTGGCTGCCAGGGCGGCCGCCTTGCCGGCATTCCGGGCGAGGATGCCGAGGACGTGACCGTGGCCGTCGACTTCCTTCGCGAGGTTAACAGCGGCAAGATCGATACCCTGTCCGGCCGCACCATTGTGGTGGGCGGCGGCAACGTGGCCATCGACGTTGCCCGCAACGCCTGCCGTCTGGGCTCTGAGCATGTTGAGATGTTCTGTCTGGAGGGCGAGGCCCAGATGCCCGCCAGCGAGGAGGAGCGTCGCGAGGCCGTTGAGGACGGCGCTCACATCAGCTGCGGCTGGGGCCCCAAGGAGGTTCACCTGGACGAGGTCGGTCGCGTGTGCGGTATCACCTTCAAGCGCTGCACGCGTGTCTTTGACGACGAGGGCCGGTTTGCGCCCGAGTACGACGAGAACGATCTGCGCCGTGTCGATGCCGACCGTATCGTCATGTCGATTGGCCAGTCCATTGTGTGGGGCGACCTGCTAGCTGGTTCCCAGGTGGAGCTTGGCCGCGGTCAGGGTGCCCTTGCCGATCCCCAGACCTACCAGACCGCCGAACCCGACATCTTTGTGGGTGGTGACGTCTACACTGGTCCCAGCTTTGCCATCGACGCTATCGCCGCCGGTCACGAGGCCGCGGTGTCCATCCATCGCTTTGTGCAGCCGGGCTCCACGCTCACCATCGGCCGCAACCAGCGCCGCTACACCGCGCTCGACCGCGACGATGTCGTGATCGAAAGCTACGACAACGCGAGCCGCGAGGTTGCCCACGTGGACCGCGAACGCGAGAAGGCTGCGCCGTTTAGCGAGTATGTTGAGACCTTTACCGAGGAGCAGGTGCGCGCCGAGACCGCCCGCTGCTTGGGCTGCGGCGCCTCGATCGTCGACCCCAACAAGTGCATCGGCTGCGGCCTGTGCACCACCAAGTGCGCGTTTGACGCCATCCATCTGGATCGCGACCGCCCCGAGTGCTCCACGATGGTCAAATACGAGCAAAAGCTCCCAAGCCTGGGCAAGTACGCATTGAAGCGTGCAATTAAGATCAAATTTGGGAAGAAGCAAGAGACCTAACAAGTAAGTGAACGGCGCAGAGGGCGGTTGGACAGCGAGCGGGTCCCAGGCGTGGCGAGGTGCCTTGAAAGAGGAGGGCATAGGGCTTTTGCCCATGCCCGACGATTGAAAGGCAGATCGCCCGTCTGGGACTCGCGCAGCGTCAAGCCGACCGCCGTTCGTTAGAACGGCGGAAGGAATTAAAAGTGCACGAGCTGGGGATCGTCTATCACATCATTCGCGATGTCGAGAACGTGGCGCGCGCCAATGGCGTGCGTCGCGTTTCGAGCGTCACGCTGCTGCTGGGCGAGGTCTCGGGCGTCGTTCCCGACTTGCTACTCGACGCTTGGCGCTGGGCGGCAGATAAAAAGCCCATCACCGAGGGTGCAGAGCTTATCGTGGAGCCCGTTGAGGCCGTGACACATTGCGAGGCGTGCGGCCGCGACTATTCGACAGTCGAGCACGGCAAGACCTGTCCCCATTGCGGTAGCGGCGAGACCTATTTGCTGCAGGGCCAAGAGGTCATGATCAAACAGATCGAGACCCCCGACGAGGACCCGGCAGACACTGTTCCCGATGACCCCTCCGACGCCCCCGATGCCGTCGACGCCGCCAACCCACTCCACATCGCCTAACATCCAATGACTACATGGGCTAGAGTTCTAAACATATTTGCTTCGGTTAGTCAAGTCATGTCTGTTTAAACAAAATGGCGGCACGCAGGCGCATTGGGATCCACCTAAAAGTGGTCTTAACGAACAGTGCACCTTTATATGTCTTTGAAAGCAATCAGCAAATCACGTTTTAGCAGGCAATAAGCTGTAAACCGGCAACGTAATCAACTTGTAACAAACCTAGACGTTTAAACAAATAAACCAACCTTTTGCGAATTTAGCTATAATTCCACAAACCAAACAGGTATACTTCCTTAATGTCGTGTAGGAAATACGTAGACAAAAAGGAGGTTATGTGATGGTAAGTATTGTTCTTGCTAGCCACGGGGACTTGGCAGCTGGAATCAAGCAGACGGGCTCGATGGTCTTTGGCGATCAGCCGTCTGTTGCCGTGGTCTCGCTCGAGCCGAGCATGGGCCCCGACGACTTCCGTGCCAAGGTCGAGGAAGCAGTCGCTTCCTTCGAGGACCAGGAGCAGGTGCTCTTCCTCGTTGATCTGTGGGGCGGCACGCCGTTCAACCAGATCAGCGGGCTCATCGAGGGCCACGATTCCTGGGCTATCGTCACCGGTGTCAACCTGCCTATGCTCATCGAGGCATATTCGCAGCGCTTTGACGCAAAGAACACTGCACATGCGATCGCAAAACATCTCGTGACTGAGGCTAAGGCTGGCGTGCGTGTCAAGCCCGAGTCTCTGGAGCCCGAAGAGAAGAAGCCGGCTGCGGCCGCCGCTGCTCCTGCAGGCGCCATCCCTCCGGGAACGGTCATCGGCGATGGGCACATCAAGATCGCCCACGTCCGTATCGACACCCGTCTGCTTCATGGTCAGGTGGCCACCACGTGGACCAAGCAGATCAACCCCAACCGCATCATCGTGGTTTCCGACGGCGTTGCTCACGACGAGCTCCGCAAGACCATGATCGAGCAGGCTGCCCCTCCGGGAGTCCATGCCAACGTCGTGCCCATCAAGAAGATGGCCGAGGTCGTCAAGGACACGCGCTTTGGTGACACCAAGGCCATGCTGCTCTTTGAGAACCCGCAGGATCTGCTCAAGGCCATCGAGGCCGGTGTCGACATCAAGGAAGTCAACATCGGTTCCATGGCTCACTCCAAGGGCAAGGTCGTCGTCACCAACGCCGTCGCTATGGGCGATGATGACGTTAAGACTCTCGAGGCCCTCAAGGCCAAGGGCGTCAAGTTCGAGGTCCGCAAGGTTCCTTCGGATTCCTCCGAGGATCTCGACGCCATGTTGAAGAAAGCTAAGGCCGAACTGGCCGCTCAAGCATAGTAAAGGAGGGTCCGATACATGTCTGCAATCACTATTCTGCTTGTTGCGATTGTCGCGTTGCTTGCCGGTATGGAAGGCATTCTGGATGAGTTCCAGTTCCATCAGCCGCTCGTGGCATGCACGCTTATCGGTCTCGTAACCGGTCACCTTCAGGAGGGCATCCTCCTGGGCGGTTCGCTCCAGATGATGGCCCTTGGCTGGGCTAACGTCGGCGCCGCTGTCGCGCCTGACGCCGCTCTGGCCCGATTCGGCCAAGGCCGTTACCACCGCTATCGCCGTCGCCGTCCCACTGTCGGTCGCTGGTCTGTTCCTGACCATGATCTGCCGTACCATTGCTACCGCTATCGCTCACGCCATGGACGGTTGCGCCGAGAAGGGCGACTTCTCCGGCATCGAGCGCTGGCAGTATGCTGCCATCCTCATGCAGGGCCTTCGTATCGCCATCCCGGCAGTGCTTCTGTGCGTCATCCCGGCCGAGGCCGTTACCAACGCGCTTAACGCTATGCCCGACTGGCTGTCCGGCGGCATGGCTGTCGGCGGCGGCATGGTCGCTTCCGTCGGTTACGCCATGGTCATCAACATGATGGCCACCAAGGAGACCTGGCCGTTCTTCGTCCTCGGCTTTGTCCTTGCTGCCATCCCTCAGCTCACGCTGATCGCCCTTGGTCTCATCGGCATCTCCCTTGCCCTCATCTACCTTGGCCTTAAGGATCTGGCCAAGCAGGGTGGCGGCATGGGCGGTGGCTCCGGCGACCCGCTCGGCGACATTCTGAACGATTACGAGTAGGAGGGGAGTGATACATATGGCAGAGAACAAGATTCAGCTCACCAAGGCTGACCGCAAGAAGGTTTGCTTCCGTCATCAGTTCCTTCAGGGCTCGTGGAACTACGAGCGTATGCAGAACGGCGGCTGGTGCTTCGCAATGATCCCTGCGATCAAGAAGCTCTACACCAGCAAGGATGACCAGATTGCCGCTCTTAAGCGCCACCTGGAGTTCTATAACACCCACCCCTATGTTTCCGCCCCCGTCATTGGCGTTACCCTCGCCCTCGAGGAGGAGCGCGCCAACGGTGCTCCGATCGATGATGTCGCCATCCAGGGCGTCAAGGTCGGTATGATGGGCCCGCTCGCCGGCGTCGGTGACCCCGTCTTCTGGTTCACCCTTCGCCCGATTCTGGGCGCTCTGGGCGCTTCCCTGGCCATGTCCGGCAGCATCGTCGGTCCGCTGCTGTTCTTCTTCGCGTGGAACATCATCCGTTACGCTTTCCTGTGGTACACGCAGGAGTTTGGCTACAAGGTCGGCTCCTCCATCGCCAAGGACCTCTCCGGTGGTCTGATGGGCAAGGTCACCGAGGGCGCTTCCATCCTGGGTATGTTCATCATCGGCGCCCTGGTCGAGCGCTGGGTGTCCATTTCCTTCCCCCCGATCGTCTCCACGGTCAAGCAGTCTGCTGGCGCCTTTATCGACTGGGCTAGCCTGCCCTCCGGCTCCGAGGGTATCAAGGAAGCGCTGACGATGTACAACTCCGTCGGTGCTACCGCCCTTGATCAGATGAAGGTCACCACGCTTCAGGCCAACCTCGATCAGCTCATCCCCGGCCTTGCCGCCGTGTGCCTGACCCTGCTGGTCTGCAAGCTCCTCAAGAAGAAGGTCAGCCCGATCGTCATCATCCTGGCTCTCTTCGCCGTCGGCATCATCGGTCGCTTCTGCGGCTTCATGTAAGCACGCTTCGGCTTAAGACCGAGAATTGCTAGGCAAGGGCTTTTGAGCCATTGAAACGGACCGCACCCGGTGGGTACACTGGATGCGGTCCGATTGTTTTTATTGGAGGGCGAGGCGCGTATGGCGCAATCTCAGAACAGCACGGTCGATCTGGCAACGCCGGCAACCTGCCTGATGGGGCTTACCAGCCACGGTAACGTGATGGTGGGCAATAAGGCGTTTGAGTACTATAACGAGCGCAATCCCGAGGATTATATTCAAATCCCGTGGGACGAGGTCGACTATATTGCCGCCGAGGTCTTGCGCGGCACCAAGAAGATTACGCGTTTTGCCATCTTCACCAAGGACAACGGTCACTTTACGTTTTCGACGCGCGACGACAAAGAGACGCTGCGCGCTGTGCGCAAGTACGTGGACGAGGATAGACTCGTGCGTTCGCCCGACTTTATCGACGTAACGACCAAGGGCGCCAAGAGCATCCCTGCTGCCATCAAAAGCCTCTTTCACAAAGGCGACTAGTCGTCTGCGATAGATGGCGGAAAATGCATCCCGGAATTCGTTCTCATTCCGGGATGCATTTTCCTTTTGAGCGCCAGTTGGGAAAGCTTGTCCCATTTTTTAGCCGAATACCGGGATGGAATTTCCCTTACATGTGGTTAGAGGAAACCCCATCCCATTATTTTGCGTTATTCTGGGTTATAATTTTCCGTTATTGAGAAGGCTCTACGGCGATAATTCGCTGCAGAGCCTTCTTGATGAGTGGCCATGCGCTACATGGCCAAGGGGCAAATCTGCTACACTAGTACAACATGCCTCCGTAGCTCAGGGGATAGAGCACCGCTCTCCTAAAGCGGGTGTCGACGGTTCGAATCCGCCCGGGGGCACCAGGGAATATGACGGCGTCGCGTGAGCGGCGCCGTTTTTGGTTAGTGGGGGCCGACGGCAGATTCGGGCCGTCGACGCTCGCGTCACCAATCGCGTCATTCGAATCGGCGCTGGGAATTCAGTGCTTTTCCTCATGCAAGTATCTTCCATCTTGCGTCGCCGTCAGCCGTGAGCGGTCGATTTTTACCGATAAACGGCAAATTAATTCAGAAAAAATCAGGTAATTTCAAGAATGGTCAAACTTGATTAACAGCAATACCACAAGGTAGATGGCTTTATACGGTGAAAAACTCTGACACAATGAGAAAAAGAGTGAAAAATACTGATTGAAAATGAACTTATGTGGCAGTAATCTACATGTCACAGGGTAAGCCCCGGCGCGCAGGCGGCGGCCCTTATCGAATTACGGATATAGATCAGGTGCTCGAACGGGCAGAAACGATCAAGGACGAAGGTAAAGGACGTAGAAGCATGAAGCTTGCAACTCGTATCAACTCCTATTTTCGCGATGGCGACAAGAATCTTGATCGCGTGTTCGCGGAGTTCCAGAGCGTGGGCCTCACGCACGTCGACCTCAACTACCCCGAGCACTGCACAGGTGTCACGGCTGAGGACATGGCCGCCAAGCTCGCAGCTCACGACCTGCAGCTGAACGGCTGCGCGCTGCGCTTCCGCAACGCCTTCCTCAACGGTGACCTGGGCAATGCCGATGATGCCCTTGCCGCGGAAGCCCTTGAGCTCTGCTACGAGGCGTGCGACTACTGCCGCACTGCCGGTGGCAACACGGTGACCATCTGGCTCGGCCACGACGGCTTTGACTACAGCTTCCAGATCGCCTACGCTCGCGTCTTCGACCAGCTCGTAGCCGCATTCCAGAAGGTTTGCGACTACGCGCCCGACCTCAAGATCTCGATTGAGTACAAACCCTACGAGGAGCGCGCGTACGCGTTCATCGACTCCATGGGTATGACCGGCATGATTCTCAACGCTGCAGACCGCCCGAACCTGGGCGTCACGCTGGATTACTGCCACATGCTCATGAAGCACGAGAACCCTGCCATGGCCGCCGACCTGTTCGGCCGCGAGGGCAAGCTCTACGGCATTCACCTAAACGACGGCAACGGTCGCTTCGACGATGGCCTTATGATTGGTACGTCCACGCCGGTGAAGACCCTCGAGTTCCTCTACTACGTGAAGAAGCACGGTTATGACAGCGCAATCTACTTCGACACGTTCCCGGTCATCGAGCCCGCTGCCGGCGAGGCTGCACAGAACGACCAGATGATCCATCTGCTCAACGACGCCATCGAGGCCGTAAGCATGGAGAAGATCCAATCCGTTATCGATGCAAACGACGCGATTAAGGCAGCCGAGCTTGTCCGCGAGCTCTTCTGCGCAATGGGGAGGTAACCAATGAAACGCGACTGGAACGCGATGGCTCAGGGGATTCTGGACGCCGTCGGTGGTCCCGAGAACATCTCGGGCATGACGCACTGCGCGACGCGCCTGCGCCTCAATCTCAAAGACGACGCGGCTTGCGACGACGCTGCGGTCAAGGAAGTCGAAGGCGTTGTGAACACGCTGAACAAGGCCGGTCAGTACCAGGTTCTCATCGGCACTGAGGTCCCGAAGCTGTACGAGAAGTTTGAGCCGCTGGTCAAGGGTTCGGGCGTGGAAATCTCCGCTGCTACCAAGGACGAGGGCGAGAGCATCGTCAGCCAAGTCTTCTCCGCGATCTCCGGCATCTTTGCCCCGCTGCTGCCCGCCATGGCCGGCTCCGGTATCCTGCGCGGCTTCGTTATCCTGGCCGCCCAGCTCGGCATCATCGCTGAGGGCACGGGTACCTACACCATCCTGTACACCCTGGCCATGAGCGTGTTCTACTTCCTGCCCGTGCTGCTCGGCTTCTCCGCCGGCAAGCGCTTCGGCGCGAGCCCGTACCTGTCGGCGCTGCTCGGCGCGTGCCTGCTCTACCCGGACTTCATCGCCCTCATGGGCGACGCGGGCAACGGCGCCATGACGGACTTCTTCGGCATCCCCGTGGTTCTCATGAACTACAACTCCACGGTTATCCCTGCCATCTTGTCTGTCTGGGTCTACTCGTACCTGTACAAGTGGCTCGATGAGCACGTTTCCGAGATGCTCAAGCTCGTCGTGCTGCCCGCCATCTCCCTGATCGTTATGGTTCCGCTCACCATGCTCGTCATCGGTCCCCTGGGCGTCTACGCTGGTGAGGCCATCGCCTTCGTGGTCAACTGGCTGATCGAGCGCAGCTCCGTGTTCGCCGGCGTGCTGGTTGGCGGCGGCTGGTCCGTGCTGGTGTCCATGGGCATCCACTGGGCCGTGAACCCCATCATGATCAACAACATCGCTCAGAACGGCTTCGACTACATCTGCCCCTTCACCTTCGCCTGCAACTTCGCCGTTATCGGCTGCGCCTTCGGCGTGTTCCTCAAGGCCCGCGACCAGAAGCTCAAGAGCTTCGCGATGACCGGTGTCGTATCGATCGCCCTGTCCGCCATCATCGAGCCCACGCTGTTCGGTATGCTCGTGAAGAACAAGAAGGTCTGGCTTGCGCAGATCATCGGCGGTGCCGTCGGCGGCGCGTTCCTCGGTATCATGAAGGTCGTCACCACTGCGTTCACCTTCGGTTCCGTCACTACGTTCCCGGCTTTCGTGAGTTCCGACCCCATGAACTTCGCTTGGGCTATGGTCGGCATGCTCATTTCC
>MNQC01000103.1:0-2419 GCA_001915225.1 Collinsella sp. 60_9 | reverse complement strand
GATGCGCCGCCTCTCCTAGGGTCGTTCTCTTCGCTTGAAGAGCGTCGCGCTTACGCGAGGTGTGTCAACCTCGTTCAAATTGTGAACGAGAGGGTAGGTCAATCGATTAAGCGGTCGTCATCGCAACAGGTGGCGGCCGCTATTCTGCTTGTGCGTTACACTTTTCGAAAAGAAGTGAACGAGCGTGAAGCAGAGTGGTTTGGAGAGGTTCCCAATATGATTCCGTATGAGCGCCAGGAGCGAATTGTAGAGTGCCTGCAGAAGTCGGGCCTTGCGAGGATTTCCGAGCTGCAGGAGGAGCTGCCGGGCGTCTCTATTTCGACGCTACGTCGCGACCTCAAGGAGCTGGAGGCGCTTGGCAAGGTTGAGCATCTTTCGGGCGGCGCGGTGAGGCTCCTCTCGGCTGTCCACGAGGTGAGTATCTCGACGCGTTCGGGCCTACACGGGAGTGAGAAGGAACAGATTGCCCAAGTCGCCTTGCGTTTTGTTGAGGACGGGGACACGCTCTACTTGGACTCGGGTTCCACCTGCACGGCGCTGCTGCGTCTGCTGCTCGACCGCGACGTGACAATTTACACGACGGATGCCTCGGCGTGCCTGATTAAGAGCGAGACGCGCGCCCAGCTCATCGTGGTGGGTGGCGAGTTCAACTATGTGAACTCCTCGTTCTGCGGTTCTATGACCGAATCGATCCTGCGCGATCTGTACTTCGATAAGGCGTTTATCGGGACCAACGCGATTGACGAGGACCGCGGCGTCATGACGCCCTCCTACGTTGAGGCGGCGAAGAAGCGCATCGTGCGCGAGAATTCGAATAAGGCGTACGTGCTGTGCGACAGCTCGAAGTTCCATCAGTTCTCGAATGTTCGCGCGTTTGGGTTCGATGGTGTGTCGATTATCGCGGAGTCCTATGACGAGAAGATCGCCCAGTGCGCGCGCCTGATCACGCCTGGAGCGTAGGGGGTCCGGGCTCAGGTCTGCGGATTGCGGCCCCTGGCTGCTGCTGTCCGCGTAGCGGGATTTCTTCCTAGGGAATACGACAGCGTTTCGTGGTGCGGGCTCCTGCATGATACCAGCTAGATAGGCAAATATGGCAACGTTGTGAATCTGGAAAAGCCTGCAGGTTAACAATGTGGTTAAACGATTAATCAGCCAGACTGTAGATAAAGGTTTCCCCCTCCATGCTTTCCATTGATTTTGGCAAGGTAGCGGAGCAATTAAAGCTGGTCGAGGACGCAGGCACGCAGTATATCCATCTGGATGTGATGGACGGCAGTTTCGTTCCCAATTTCGCCATGGGTCTCGAAGACATCAAGGCCGTGCGAGCTGCCACCAACAAGCTCGTCGACGTGCACCTTATGGTCGAGAATCCTGCCAGCAAGGTTGAACTTTTCGCCTCCGCCGGCGCGGACATCATCTATATCCATCCGGAGTCCGAGCGTTACGTGGTCAAGACACTCGCCGCGATTAAGTCCCTCGGCAAGAGCGCCGGTATCGCCGTGAACCCCGACACCTCTATCTCCGAGATCGAGGAGATGTTGAACCTCTGCGATTACGTGATGGTCATGACGGTGAATCCGGGTTTTGCCGGTCAGAGCTTTATCGAGTTCACGAACGACAAGGTGCGTCGCCTTGCCGCGCTGAAGGAGCGCTTTGGCTTCAAGCTCATGATCGACGGCGCCTGCTCGCCCGAGCGCGTGCGCGACCTGTCCGCCATTGGCGCGGACGGATTTATCCTGGGCACCAGTGCGCTGTTTGGCAAGGACGCTGGTTACGAGGAGTGTCTGCGCCGTTTGCGCGCCGGCGAGGTGTATTAGAAGCGGAACGGCGAATTAGGACGGATTGAGCGCGCGGCATGCGCGAATGGTTCTTATGGAAAGGGGTCTCTTTTGAAGATCGGTATTGGAAACGACCACGTCGCAGTCGAGTACAAGGAAGCCATCACGGCGTATATCCAGGAGAAGTACGGCTACGTTGCTCTAGGGGGAATCCATGATTATTCTGCGGCTTGACCGCATGCTCGCCGAACGCAAGATCTCATCCAAAGAGCTTGCGGAACGTGTGGGCATCTCGCTTGCCGCCAACAAGGTGCGCGGTATCCGTTGCTGCACCTGCTCTGAGCCGTATTCCGCTCGCCTGTCGCGCGAGCACAACAACACCAACATGCTCGCATTTGGTGCTCGTGTGGTAGGCATCGAGCTGGCCAAAATGATTGTCGACGCCTGGCTCACCGGCGAGTTCGAGGGCGGCCGTCACCAGCGACGCATCGATATGATTCGCCAGATCGAGGCTCGTCAGCTCGTACGTGCGGAGGAAGCACGCGGCTGGTAGCGGAAAAGCCCGTCACCCGTGTGTGAACTGCGCCCCAAATCTTGGACGCCCTAAATAGCGACTAGGCCGCAAGGGCCTGATTCCGGTA
>MNQC01000102.1:37817-71853 GCA_001915225.1 Collinsella sp. 60_9 | reverse complement strand
GAAGGCCGCGCGCCAGATTCGCGAGTTCCACCAGCGCGAGGTCGAGCAGAGCTGGTTTACCACGCGCCCGGACGGCACGATACTCGGCGTTAAGGTGACCCCGCTCGCGGCGGCTGGCATCTATGTGCCGGGCGGTCGCGCGCAGTATCCCTCCACGGTGCTCATGAACGCCATTCCCGCCAAGGTCGCCGGCGTCAAGCGCGTGGTCATGGTGACCCCGCCTCAAAAGGATGGCCTGATCAGCCCGTACACGCTTGCCGCGGCAAAGCTCGGTGGCGTGGACGAGATTTATATGGTGGGCGGCGCTCAGGCCGTGGCCGCGCTGGCGTACGGCACCGAGACCATTCCACGCGTCGACAAGATCACCGGCCCGGGCAACGCCTTTGTCGCCGCGGCCAAGCAGATTGTCTCGGGCGACGTGGGAATCGACATGGTCGCTGGCCCCTCCGAGGTCTGCGTGCTGGCCGATGCCACGGCCAAGCCCATGGTGGTCGCGGCAGACCTGATGGCCCAAGCCGAGCACGATCCGCTCGCTGCCTGCTATCTGGTGACCTGCGACGAGCAGTTTGCGCGCGAGGTCGAGGCGGGCATCGACATTCTAGTGGCGCAGTCGCCGCGCGCCGAGATTACCCGTGCTTCGCTGGACAACGAGGGCACCATCGTGGTGGCTGCCGATATGGCCGCCGCCGTCGAGGCCGTGAACACCGTGGCGCCTGAGCACCTTGAGCTGCACTGCAAGGATGCTATGGGCCTGCTCGGCGGCATCCGCAACGCCGGCGCCATCTTTGTGGGCGCCTGGAGCTCCGAGCCGCTCGGCGATTACGTCGCCGGCCCCAACCACACGCTGCCGACCGGCGGCACCGCCATGTTCTCCAACCCGCTTTCGGTCGAAGAGTTCGTTAAGCGCTCGAGCGTCATTTGCTATACACCCGAGGGCCTGCTCTCCGACGCTCCCGCCACACAACGTCTGGCCGAGGCCGAGGGCCTGTGGGCGCACGCGCTATCCGCCGCTCTGCGTCGCCGTGTGCTGGAGCAGGGCGAGGATGCCGTGAGTGCCGAGTCTCTGGCTGCGGCCGACCTGACCAAGGTCGCCTGGCCGGGCGACGCCGTGGCGACGGTTGCCAAGGGTGTGGACCTGGCTTCCGCTGGCGCGACCGGCGAGGAGGCCTAACATGGCCGAACTCACGCCGCGCATGAAGGAGCTCGTCCAGCCCTACTTGGCCGGTATCGAACCCTACGATCCCGACTTTGCGCCCACGCGCATCAATCTTTCGGCCAACGAGAACACCTATCCCGTGCCGGCTGGCGTGCGCAAGGCGGTCGACGCGGCCCTGGCTGCCACGCCGCTCAACCGCTATCCCGACCCCATGTCCAACGACCTGCGCGATGAGCTTGCTGCCTGGCATGGCGTGGCACGTGAGAATATTTGCGTGGGCAACGGCGGCGACGAGCTGCTCTATAACTACCTGCTGGCGTTTGGCGGCGCGGGACGGACCCTGCTCAACTGCCCGCCGTGCTTTAGCGAGTATGCGTTCTTTGCGTCTCTGTGCCAGACCGAGGTGCGCGACGTGTGGCGTGATCCGACGAGCTTTGAGCTCGACCAGGCAGCCATGCTCGCCGCGGCGCCGGAGTGCAACTTGGCCATCGTGACCTCGCCCAATAACCCCACGGGCGACGTGGCGCCGCTCGACTTTGTCGCGGCCCTGTGCGATGCATGCCCCGGCATGGTCATGGTCGACGAGGCCTACGTTGAGTTTGCGGACGATTCGTTTGGCGCGGCTACCACGGCGCAGGGGCTTATCGCCGAGCATCCCAACCTGGTGATTCTGCATACGCTGTCCAAGGCGTTTGGCGCCGCCGGCACGCGTCTGGGCTATGTGATCGCGGCGCCCGAGGTCATCGATGTGTTTGCGGCGATTCGCCAAATCTACTCGGTTAACGTGCTAAGCCAGGCCGCCGCGCTTGCCTGCGTGCGTGCCCGCGATGCGTATGCGCCTGTGGTGGCACAGGTCGCATCCGAGCGCGAGCGCGAGTTGTGCGCCCTGCGTGCAATGGCTGCCGAGGGCATGCCCGTGGAGGCATGGCCGAGCGCGGCGAACTTTGTGCTCGTGCGCACGTCGCATGCCACGCGCGTGCGCGAGCGTCTGCGCGACGAGTATTCGATTTTGGTGCGCGACTTTAGCTACGCGCCGGGGCTCGCGGACTGCCTGCGCATTACCGTGGGCACCCCGCAGGAAAACGACGAGGTGCTGGCTGCGTTTGCCGCGCTGGTGAAGGAGGAGATGTAGATGGACCGCTATGCCGAGGTGACCCGCAAGACGGGCGAGACCGACATTGTCGTAAAGCTCGACCTGGATGGAAGCGGCGTGTGCGATATCTCGACCGGTGTGCCGTTTTTCGACCACATGCTCAACGCTTTTGGCCGCCATGGCCTGTTCGATCTGACGGTGCACGCGGTGGGCGACGTGGAGGTCGATGCGCATCATACCGTCGAGGACACGGGCATTGTGCTGGGCGAGGCGTTTTGCCAGGCGCTGGGCGACAAGGCGGGCATTACACGCTTTGCCGACGCGGCGATCGCCATGGACGAGACACTCGTGATGGCTGCTGTTGATATTTCGGGCCGCGGGCAGGCCTACTGCGAGCTGCCCGTGCCGACCGAGCGCGTGGGCAGCTTCGATACCGAGCTGGCCGTCGAGTTCTTCTACGCCTTTGCGCGTGACGCCAAGCTCACGCTGCACGTGCGCGAGCTGGCGGGCAGCAACTCGCATCACATTATCGAGGCTGCCTTTAAGGCCGTGGGCCGCACGATGCGCCACGCCTGCGAGCTCGATCCCCGCGTGCAGGGCATCCCCAGCACCAAGGGATCGCTGTAACCTGCCAAAAAAGGGACAGGTTTTGAATGGGGAAAAGGAGGGTCGCGTGGGCGAACCGAAGATCGTGGTAGTTGACTACCACAAGGGCAACTTGTCGAGCGTCGTGCGCGGGCTTGCGCGCGCCGGTGCCGCCGCCTGCACATCGGACGATCCGGAGCAGATCCGCCGCGTCGACGGCCTGGTCATTCCGGGCGTGGGCGCGTTCTATGACGCGATCGCCTTTATGCGCCAGAGTGGCGAGGCGGACGCGGTGCTCGATGCTGTCGCCACCGGAACTCCGCTGCTCGGCATTTGCCTGGGCCTTCAGCTATTTTTTGAGCGTGGCAACGAGGGCGTGCCTGCGGACGAGGGCGCGGTTGCCGATGGCAACACCCCCGAGCAGGCTGGCGGTCCCTGGGTCGATGGCCTGGGTATTATGCGTGGCTCGTGCACGCGCTTGGAATCGAGTCGCCTGAAGGTGCCGCACGTGGGCTGGGACCAGGTACACATGACGCCCGCCGGTGCGGCCGATCCGCTGCTTGCCGGTTTTGCCGAGGGTGCCAACATGTATTTCACCCACAGCTACGCGGTGGCCGACGACGCCGATGCCGCCGATGTGCTGGCGCGCACGCACTATACGCGGAGCTTCCCGTGCATCGTGCGTCACGGCAACGTGTGGGGTTGTCAGTTCCATCCCGAGAAGTCCTCGGCGCTGGGGCAGCGCATCCTTAAGAACTTCGTCAACATCGTCGAGGAGGTTGGCCGATGATCCTGTTTCCCGCAATCGATCTGATCGGCGGCAAGGTCGTGCGCCTGGAGCGCGGCGACCGCAGCCGCTGCAAGGTATATTCCGACGACCCCGTGGCAGTCGCCCGCTCGTTTGCCGAGCAGGGTGCGAGCTGGGTGCACGTCGTCGACCTGTCCGCCGCCTTTGGCGAGGACGAGGACGCGCGCGCTGCTAACTCGGCGGCGATTAAGGCCATCTGCGGCGTCGACGGTCTGTCTGTGGACGTGGGCGGCGGCGTCCGCTCGCTCGCGCGCATCGACGAGTTGGCCGGCTACGGTGCGCGTCGCATTGCGCTGGGCACCGTGCTGGTGACCGAGCCGGGTTTTGCCGAGGTGGCGGCCCAAGGCTTTGGCGAGCTGCTGGTGGCAGACATCGCCGCGCGCGACGGCCAGGTCAAGGTGAACGGCTGGCGTGATGGCGCGGGCGTGGCACTCGACGATGCCGTGGCACAGCTCACCGAGCTGGGTTTTAAGCATCTGGTGTATACCGACATCGCGCGCGATGGCATGCAGACGGGCATCGATGTGGCGGCGTATCGCCATGTTGCCAAGGTCGCGGGCTTTCCTGTCGTGGCTTCGGGCGGCATCTCTACGCTCGACGACATTCGCGCGCTGGCTGCGGTGAGTGAGGGCGCGATTGAAGGTGCTATTACCGGTCGCGCGCTCTACGAGGGCAACTTTACGCTGGTACAGGCGCTGGCCGCCGCCCGAGGGGAGGAGTAGCCCATGCTTACCAAACGTGTGATTCCCTGCCTGGACGTCAAGGACGGCCGTGTGGTCAAGGGCGTCAACTTTGTGAGCTTGCGCGATGCGGGCGATCCGGTGGAGCTGGCGCGCGCCTACGACCGCGAAGGTGCAGACGAGGTTGTCTTCCTGGACATTACCGCCACGAGCGACAACCGCGCGACGACCATCGAGATGGCGGCGCATGCGGCCGAGGAGCTCGCTATTCCCTATACCGTGGGCGGCGGCTTTCGCGACCTGGCGGGCATGCGCACCATGGTTGCAGCCGGCGCCGACAAGGTGTCGCTTAACTCTGCCGCCGTGCGCGATCCGTCGTTGATTAGCCAGGCTGCCGCGGCGTTTGGCAGCCAGGCCGTGGTCGTGGCGATCGATGCCAAGCGTGTGGGCCTGCCCGGCGAGCCGGGTGCCGATAGGTGGGAGGTCTTCACGGCGGGCGGTCGCAACGCCACGGGTATCGATGCGGTGGCGTGGGCCGAGGAAGCGGCTCGTCGCGGCGCCGGCGAAATCCTACTGACCAGTATGGATCGCGACGGCACCAAGGCTGGCTTTGACCTGGCGCTCACCCGCGCCGTGGCGCGCGCGGTGCCGATTCCCGTCATCGCGAGCGGCGGCGTGGGTACGCTCGAGCATTTTGCCGAGGGTGTGATCGAGGGCGAAGCCGACGCCGTGCTGGCGGCCAGCGTCTTTCACTTTGGAACCTTCAGCATCCGCGAAGTCAAAGAGTATATGGCCTCTCAAGGTATTCCTGTGAGGTTGGACTTCTAATGCTGCGGCTTGCCCAGGCACCCGACCTTCCGGCTCCAACCCTCCTCGCGTACTTAAGTACGCGTCGTCGGGCTTGTCGCTCGGAATCTCGGGCACCTGGACAACCCTCGCCGACCTGTGGGGTTTCGTTTATGACTTGGGAGAAATGATGACTGAGGTAGTAGAAGCGGCGGATCTTACGTACGACGCCCGCGGGCTGATTCCTTGTGTGGTTCAGCAGTACGACACCGGCGAGGTGCTTATGGTTGCCTGGATGAACGAGGAATCGGTGGGGCTGACGCTCAAGACCGGCACCACGTGGTTTTGGAGCCGCAGTCGCCAGGAGCTCTGGAACAAGGGCGCGACGAGCGGCAATATGCAGGAGGTCAAGGAGCTCTGGGCCGACTGCGATAGCGATACGCTGCTGGTCAAGGTCGACTCGCCGGGTCCGGCCTGCCATACCGGCAACCGTACCTGCTTCTTTAGGAAACTCGCGTAGGGCGGGCGCTCGACCAGGCGCTTGGCCAATCAGAAAGGATTGAACTATGGGTGTGCGCACCGCAAACGTTCAGGATGGAAATATCGGTGAGACGCTGACGGGGCTCGCCGAGGTGATTCACGGCCGTCGCGACGCATCGCCGCAGGAGAGCTACACCGCTCGTCTGTTGACCGACGTCGAGGACGAGCTGCTCAAGAAGCTTGCCGAGGAGTCGAGCGAGGTCATCATGGCCTGCAAGGATAACGACCACGATCACATTCGCTACGAGGCCGGCGACCTGGTCTACCACCTGCTCGTGACGCTCGAGCGCTACGGTATCACCCTCGACGAGCTAGCCGGCGAACTCAACGCCCGCCGCCACTAGTCTTAGGCGAGGGGTGTGGATTCCCATTCGCCGGTGGCGTGGGGGATGCCGAAGGTTCGGTAGCCGCAGTCGTAGGCGTGTGCCTGGGCTTCACGGATGTTCCAGCAGATGTCGCAGGCGCGGTGTGCGTCCGAGCCAAAAGTGATCGGCACCTCGGCGTGGGCAAAGCAACGCAGCAATCCGGTCGCGGGATAGTAGTCGTCGAGGCCCTTGCGCGGTGCGGCGGTCGAGACCTCAACGCGACGACCCGTATCGTGGGCGCATTCGGCCATCTGCTGCCAAAACGGCGCGGGGTCAAAGTCGGGCGCAAAGCCTTCCTTCGAAAAGCGCATGACCAGGTCGGGGTGAGCCATCACATCAAAGTTGAGCGGGCTCTCGCAGGCGCGACACCAGTCATCGACATAGCGTTCCCATACACCGCGCACGCCCAAGTTTTCCCAAACATGCAGGTTAGTGTCGTCGTCGATCCAACCGCAAGGGGAATCGGGCGTATCGGGGCGAGCGACGTTTTCCGTTCCCGCCGTACTCGCGGCGCCGGCCATGATATCGCCTGGGTTGCCAATCCAATGCACACTGCCCAGGCGTACGACGGCGCCCTGGGACCAGCGCTCAACCAAAGGCTCGCAGCCTTCGTACCAATCGCACTCAAAGCCATAGATAAGCTCGAGCTCCGGTGCGATCTGCGCGGCGAGCTTGCGGGCGTTCTCAAATGCCAGGCGATGTTCCGGCAGGTCGCCCTCGACAACCTGCACTTCGCAGTTGGCGTCCATGCTGGCGGGCAGGGTGAGATGGTCGGTCGAGACCATGACCCGACAGCCAGCGGCCGCGGCAGCGCGGACGTTTTCCTCAAACGAGGCGTGGCCGTCCGAAAACGAGGTGTGGGTGTGGCAATCGACCAGCGGGTAAGCAGACATGGCAGCTCCTTTGCGTCAAGCGAATCCGCTCCATTGTAATGGCGCAGCTCTCAACACGCCGGACACGCCGGGGGTCGAAATCGATTGGAAAGGCTGCGCGACGCGCGGTGCGGCCTCGCTTGCGCTCTCAAAACATGTACATCAGCCTCCAAAAGCTGCAGAAAATGACATGTTTGGAGGCTGATGTATATGTTTGGATAGGGGCGAGGGCGGCGACGGACGAAAGTCACGCCTGTGCCACGTCCGATGTGCTAGCGTTTGGATGAACAAAACGAGCCCGTGCGGAAAGGAGTCGGACCGTATGCCATGCGATAGCACATCCCCGCTGTCCCGCGAGACCGATGCACCCGAAACCATCGTCAAGTTGGAATGCGATATCGACGACGCATCGCCCGAGGTGCTCGCCTACGCCGCCGACCGCCTGCGCGAGGCGGGTGCGCGCGAGGTGCACTGGCTGCCCCTCTACTGCAAAAAAGGCCGCCCCGGTTGGCAGCTGCAAGTGATTTGCTCGCATGAGGATATCGAGCGCCTGCAGACGATCATCTTCTTGGAAACCACGACCAACGGCATCCGTCGCCAGGTTATGGAGCGCGTTTGCCTACCACGCCGCTTTGAGCGCGCAACGACGCCATGGGGCGAGGTGTCCGTTAAAGTGGCCACCCTGCCCGACGGCAGCGAGCGCGCGGCGCCCGAGTACGAGGGCTGCGCTCGCCTTGCCCGCGAGCACGACGTGCCGCTCCAGCGCGTGATGCAGGCGGCCCAGAGCGCGGCACTGCGATTTGAATAGCGCGGCCGGCGACATCCCGTGCCCAGCCGCATTAACCCCATCCCGAAAGGATCCCCCATGAAATACCTCATCGCCTCCGACATCCACGGCTCGGCATACTGGGCCGAGCGCCTGGTCGCCGCCATCGAATCCCAGCAGCCCGACCGCATCGTGCTGCTGGGCGACCTGCTCTACCACGGTCCGCGCAACGACCTGCCGCGCGATTACGCCCCCAAGCGCGTGATCCCGCTGCTCAACGCCCTGGCCGACCGCATCATCGCGGTGCGCGGCAACTGCGACGCCGAGGTCGACCAGATGGTCCTCGACTTTCCCGTCATGGCCGACTACGCTACCCTGTTTGACGAGACCGGCCGCGAGTTGTTCCTGACGCACGGCCACGTCTTTGGCGCCGGCATGCACAACAGCATCGACCACGCGCCCGCGCTGCCCGAGGGGTCCGCGCTCGTCTACGGCCACACGCACATCAAGGTTAACGAGGCAAGCGAGGCGCACCCGGGCCTGTGGCTCTTCAACCCCGGCAGCGTGAGCATTCCCAAGGACGGTGCGCACAGCTACGGCATCTACGAGGGCGGCGCGTTCAGTCACGTGATCCTGGAGGAGGAATAACCACGGCGCAGCACATGGCTCAGCAAAATGCCGAGGGCTCGCGCGATCTGTCCACGCTGGTCGACGCGTCGGCTGAGCTGCAGCATCTGGTGCAGACCATCTGGCGTCTGCGTCAGCCCGATGGCTGCCCGTGGGACCGCGAACAGACGCACCGCAGCATTGGCAAGAACATGATCGAGGAAGCCTACGAGGCGCTCGATTGCATCGAGGCAGACGACGTGGCGCATCTGCGCGAGGAGCTCGGCGACGTGCTCATGCAGGTGGTGCTGCATGCACAGATTGCGGCGGACGCCGGCGAGTTTACACTGGCCGACGTGGCGCGCGATATCGACGCCAAGCTCATCCGTCGCCACCCGCACGTGTTCGGCGATGCGGATGCCGAGAGCTCCGACGAGGTGCTCAAGATTTGGGACGAGGTCAAGCTTGCCGAGAAAGCCGCCAAGGACAAGGTCGTGGCGCTGATGCAGGCCCAGAAGGTGTCGCGCAAGGCAGCGGCCGTGGGCTTTGAGTGGGAGACGGTCCAGGACGTGTGGGACGAGGTCGCCGAGGAACGTGCCGAGTTTGAGGCCGAGGCCCCTGGCTCGCCCGAGCGCGAGATGGAGTTTGGCGACCTGCTCTTTGCCCTGGTCAACGTTGCGCGCAAAGAGGGCATCGACGCCGAGAGCGCCCTGCGCGCCAGCACAGCAAAGTTTCGTCGCCGTTGGGCTGCGATGGAGCAGATGGCGGCCGACGCCCATGTGGATCTGGCTGAGCTTTCGACCCACGGCCTCAACGACCTCTGGGATGCCGCCAAGGCAGAGGAGTAAGACTGCGGGAACGACGGGCTGACGCGCCTCATCGTTCCCGCTAAATTTTTCGAAAATCAAGTGTATCCCTCGGCTAACTTAGGGCATAATGCAAAAAGTGCGACATGGCTAACTTACGGAGGTGCACCGACGGTGCACAGTCGGCCAGTCGCTTGCATCCACTACGTTTCCAAGTGAGAGGGAGACAACATGAGCGATATTTTGGACGTCTACGGTCGCGAGGTGCTCGACAGCCGCGGCAATCCCACCGTCGAGGTCGAGGTCGTGCTCGAGGACGGCAGCTTTGGCCGCGCAATGGTGCCTTCGGGTGCTTCGACCGGCGCCTTTGAGGCATGTGAGCTGCGCGACGGCGACAAGGGTCGCTACCTGGGCAAGGGTGTTTCGCAGGCCGTCGAGCATGTCAACAACGAGTGCGCCAACGCCGTCGTGGGCCTCGATGCCTTCGACCAGCGCGCCATCGATGCCGCGCTGATTGCCGCGGACGGTACCCCTAACAAGACCAAGCTCGGTGCCAACGCCATCCTGGGCGTGTCGCTGGCCGTTGCCCGCGCCGCTGCCGAGTCGGCGGGCCTGTCGCTGTACCAGTACCTGGGCGGCGTCAACGCTCATCTGCTGCCCACGCCCATGATGAACATCCTCAACGGCGGCGCGCACGCCGCGTTCGGCTGCATCCGGCGGAATAGCCGGTGTGTCATCGTTGTCTGCATTCCACAGCACGTTCAGCACTGCGCCGCAGCGCACATGGAGCACCTGCGCCACGATCATGAGCGCCGCAGATTCCATCTCGCTCGTGAGCGCGCCCGCAGCCTTCCATGCTTTCCACTTTGCGGTGAGCTCGTCCGCGATCGGCATCACAAGGCCGTGGAGAAAGCCGGCTTTAAGCCCGGCGTCGACTTCATGTACGCCATGGACCCGGCCTCGACCGAGTTCTACAACGCCGAGACCGGCATGTACGAGCTCAAGGGCGAGGGCGTGGAGTACACGAGTGCCCAGATGGTTGATTACTGGGAGAAGCTCGTCGACACCTATCCCATCATTTCTATCGAGGACGGCATGGCCGAGGAAGACTGGGACGGCTGGGTCGAGCTTACCCGCCGCATTGGCAACAAGGTGCAGCTGGTGGGCGACGACCTGTTCGTCACCAACACCGAGCGCCTCAAGAAGGGCATCGAGCTGGGTGCCGCCAACGCGATCCTGGTCAAGGTCAACCAGATCGGCACGCTCACCGAGTCACTCGAGGCCATCGAGACCGCCAAGGAGGCCGGCTACGCTTGCATCGTGAGCCACCGTTCCGGCGAGACCGAGGACTCCACGATCGCCGACCTGGTCGTGGGCGTCAACGCCGGCCAGATCAAGTCGGGCGCCCCGTGCCGCAGCGACCGCATCGCCAAGTACAACCAGCTCATCCGCATCGAGGACGAGCTCGAGGGCAGCGCGCGCTACGCCGGCAAGGCCGCGTTCTACAACATTCGCTAAACGGGCGAATTTGGCGAGGGGGAGGCTGACTCGGTTCCGCCTCGCCTTGGCAGGATACCGCAAAGCGCTATGGGCGCTGGGCCATACGGCTCAGCGCCTTTTTTATGTCGAGCAAAGGCTGGCGAAGGCGGTGCGGGCGCTCGTGCTATAACTAGAATACTTAGCGCAAACAAACCTCAACCGCACAAGGCGCACATGGATCAGATTTACGACAACAGGTACTATTCCGCCGGTTCGCGTGAGCCGTCGCCTCGCCGTGCGCGCACGGTGCAGCTCGGTGGGTCCGCCTACGCCGGCGCCGACCGCTCCATGCAGCGCCCGACAAGTACCTCACGCCCCAATGCTCAAGTGAATACTTCGACAGATGGACCAGTGCGCCCGGCACGTTCGTCGCATGCTCAGCGCTCGTCGGCTCAAACGCACGATAGGTCGAGCAGGCCCTCGAACCGTTTTTCGGGCTCGGACTTTATGCACTACGCCAACGACAACGCGGTGGTCAAGGCGATCTACGACTTTACCCACGGTCCTCAGCGAGGGCTATTCATCGGCATCGTCGTTGCCCCGGTGCTCGTGAGCCTGTATTTCCCCGTGCGCGACCTGTACGTGGCAAAGCGTTCGAGCGATATCTTGACCAAGCAGGTCGAGATTCGCCAGCAATACAATGATGGGCTGCAAAAAAGCGTCGACAAGCTGCTCTCGGAGGAGGGTATCAAGGATGCGGCATCCGAGGACCTGGGCTTGGTGATGCCCGGCGAGAAGAGGATTGAAGTGCAGGGCCTGGACGGCGATTCGGATGCCTCGTCGAGCCAGAAGTCGTCGAACGCCAAGAAGGCCAGCGAAGTTGCCAAGGAAATCGAAGAAGTCGGTAAGGACGCGCCGTGGTACATCCAAGCGCTCGACATGCTGTTTGGGTTTAACGGCGTCGAGGGCCAGACGGTCGTGTCCAACGGCAAATAGCGCCCGGAGGGGAGCCCGCAATGACAAATTGCAAACGCTATAAGGTAGCCGCGATCGACCTGGGAACGGTGTCGTCGCGACTGGTGCTGGCGCAGGTCGAGGCCGGGGCGATCGTGGAATCGTCCAAGCATACCGAGATCACCGACTTGGGCGAGGGCGTGGACGCGACGGGGCGCTTTTGCGAGGCGGCCGTTGAGCGCGTGCTCGCTGCGTGCCGCATGTTTGTGGACGAAGCCCGTGCCTTTGGGGCCGCGTGCATCTGCACCACGTGCACGAGCGCCGCACGCGATGCGTCCAATGCTGCCCTGCTGACGTTTTTTGGCGTAGCGCACGACTTTGCAGGCGAGCGCATCATCGTCGCCGATTCGGGTGGCGGCTCCACGGAGCTCGCGACGGGCGTCTATGCGCCTGAGCGCGGGGTCTTTGCGCTGGAGGGAACGCGCTCACTGGACATCGGTTGCCGTCGCGTGACGGAGCGGTTTTTCTCGGCGCTGCCGCCCGCACGCGGCGAGCTTGCTGCCGCTGCCTCGTGGGCAGGCGAGCAGTTCGCCGCCTATTTTGAAGGCCTGCCCAGCGACTTTGAGCGCGCCGAGCGTCTGGTCGCGGTGGGTGGCACGGTGACTACGCTGGTGGCTCTGGTCCACGAGCTGGAACCGTACGATTCGAGCTTTGTTCACCTACGCGAGCTGTCGCTGGAGCAGGTCTCGGCCGCTATCGAGCGCATGTCTGTGTTGGACGCGGAAGGCATCGCCGCGCTACCGGGTGTACAGCCCAAACGCGCGGGCGTGATCTTGGCTGGCGCCGTGGTGATCCGCGAACTCATGCGTGCCGGCGGCTACAAGACGCTCACCGTAAGCGAGAACAGCCTACTCGCCGGCATGGCCGCCACCATCAACGAGACTCTCGACGGCGCGACCCCCACCATCGGCTGGACCCGCAACCTCAGCGCCCTTTAACCATCCCCTCATAAGTTGCGGTGAAATACGGACTAAAATCGCCCTTTCGGGCACCAAACAGTCCCTATTCCACCGCAACTCAACAGCCGGCACCTGGGGACGTTCCTTTTCTGCCGGCACCTGGGGACAGTCCTTGCGGGGCGTCCCCACGGCGCCTATGCCAGCTTGTTGATCTGCCCAATCTCCCAAAGCGGAATATTGACGAGCATGCCCTCGTCTCTATATGCCGCCAGGGAGCTCCTCACGCAACGCTCGAGTTTGAATTTTTCGCAGGCTATTTTCAGACTCTTCGCTTTAAGGTTCTCTGCCGCCTTGACCTCAAGCGGAAGCACGGTTCCCGCATGGTCGATGGCAAAGTCGGTTTCGGCATTGCCGGAGGTAGAGGACCAATACGCGGGAGTTTTGTCCTGGAGCAAAAGCTCCTGCGCGACGTATTGTTCGGTCAGCGAACCTTTGAACTCGGTAAAAACAGCGGATCCGTTAACGAGAGGTCTTCGTAGCTCGAGAGCGGCGCCTTTAGAGCGGAAACACGTGGCACCTTATGAACGATTCCGTAGTCCGTGAGCCACTGGAGGCTTTCCTCGAAATCGCGTGCGCGCGCTCCGGGACGAAGGGCGCCATAGACAAACTTCTTGTTCTCCTTTGCAAGCTGGCCGGGAAGGGATTTCCAAACCAACCTCATGCGCTCGACGATGCGGGCGGGTGCATGTTTGCCAAAATCGGATTCGTAAGCCTCGATGATTTGCTGTTGAAGCCTTCGGGCTTCGATGAAGTCGCGTGTCTCGGCGAAAGTGGAGACAACTTCGGGCATACCGCCGACAACAAGGTATTCCTTGAGCAAGTGCTCGAGCTTTTCGGTAACGTTTGCTAGAAGGTTCATGTCTGCGGTAAGGATGGCATCTGCGAGCGGATCGCCATCGACGGCACGAACGAACTCGACAAACCCCATGGGGCGCATGGTAAGCTGGTCAATCTTGCCGACGGGGAACGACTCGTTTTCGCGTCGGAGCGCGAGCCCCATATAGGAGCCGGCTGCCACGATATGGTATTCCGGCGCCAGCTCGTTGAAGTATTTGAGCGAGGTGATGCCACGCGGTGCCTCTTGGATTTCGTCGAAGATGATGAGTGTGTCTGTCGGCGTTATGGTCTGGCCGCGCAGGAGCTCTATCTGGGAGATGATGCGTTTGGGGTCAAGGCTTCCGTCGAACAGCGAACGTGCGCCCGGTTCGAGCATAAAGTCAAAGCGGATGACGTTTTGATACTGCTGGCCTGCGAATTCGTTAAGAAGCCAGGTTTTTCCCGTCTGGCGGGCCCCCTTAAGCAGGAGGGGCTTGCGGTTTGCCCTAGATTTCCAAGCGATAAGTTCACTCATAAGCTGTCGCTGCATATTGCCTCCCAACCCTCTCGGCTAGTATAAGGCCATTTGGGAGTTTCCATCGGAAAATGTGGGAGACAACCACGTTTTTCTATCTGAAAATGTGGGAGACAACCACGTTTTTCCATCGAAAAATGTGGGAACACCAACCTAAGTTGCGGTGGAATAGTTCCTAAATGGGCTGGTAAACTACCAAAACAAGAACTATTCCACCGCAACTTAGAGCCCCGCCGGCATCCAAAAGAAACGAGCCCGCATCCCTTGGGGACACGGGCTCGAAAGCTCCATATGGTAGGGGCGGTGGGACGTCCGCGCATTTGCTGCGCAAATACGCACCGGCTTCGGCCGCCTGTCGGCGCCCTCGCCGGCTCGCTACGGACGCTGCGCGTCCGCTTAACGCTCGCCCCCTCGCGGGTTCGAGTCTCACCGGCATCTAAAAGAAGCGAGCCCGCATCCCTGGGGAACACGGGCTCGCAAGCAATCACATGGTAGGGGCGGTGGGACTCGAACCCACAATCCTTGCGGCGAGAGATTTTAAGTCTCCTGCGTATGCCAATTCCGCCACGCCCCCGTGAGACTAGAAGTCTAGCACAAGCCGTCCGTTACGCGTTGTTTTGATACTGCAGGGCCAGCAGGTACTCCAGTCGGCAGCGCTTGACCGGGTCGTCGCCGACATCCTCGAGCATGCGCTCCAGCTCGGGAATGTCGTTGTGGCGCTTGAGGATCATCGTGTCGTACATCAGCTGGCATTCGTGTGCGACTGCCTCGGCCTGACCGCCCTCAAAGCCCTTGATCTCGTGCAGCAACTCCTTGGCCTTTTTGCGGTCCTCCTGGCCAACGTAGTAGTTAAAAGCTTTGATCACCAGGTCGACGCGCTGCATCTTGGGCAGGTTGAGTCCCAGTAGCAGGTCGAACATCTCGTCGGCGCGCTTATGGTCCTCGCGCAGCAGATAGGAGTTCAGGCGCAGGTAGTCGCGGTTGTAGCGCGGGTACAGCATGCTGGTGAGTTTGCCGTCGAGCAAACGATCGAACTCGTCCCACTGCTTGGCGGCCATCAATTGCTGCAGGCGTTTAAACGTGGTGCGTTTTTTGACGCTAAAGAACACCGACACGGCGATGCAGATGATAACGACGGCGGTCCAGAGTGTGCGGGAATCGGGCATATTAGGGTCCTTAGTCGCTCATAAAGCGAGCGGTATGACAACACGTACTAGATGTATTATACGCAGCGCGCAAGCAAACTGGCATAAAAGCTCATCGAGGCCGAGTGCCATCGCTCGCTGCGGTACACTTACCTAAAGTAAACCATGAAGGGAGTCATTACCTATGAAGAAGATCGTTTTGGCTTGCGGTGCTGGCGCTGCTACTTCCACGCTCGTTGCCCAGAAGGTCGCTACTCTGCTCGACGCCAACGGTTATGCCGACAAGTACGAGATCGTGCAGTGCGCCATCTCCGAGGCCAAGGATTACTGCGACGAGGGCGCTGACCTGCTGATCGCCACCACCGTTGCCCCCGAGGGCCTCACCTGCCCGTACGTGAGTGGCGTGCCCTTCATGACCGGCATGAACCGCGTTGCCGCCGAGAAGGCCGTTCTCGACGTCATGGCTCAGTAGGCGCTGACTGCATGAGTGAGCAGAACGCCAACCCGGTAGAGCTCTTTGGTATGCGCGTTGCCCATGTGGGCATTAACGCCACCGACCCGGCAGACGCCCTGGAGATCGCGGAGCTGTTCTCGACGATGATGGGCCTGCCCGTCATCGAGACCCCGGTTTCGTACTTCAACGATTCGCTGGTCGAGATCATGAAGCAGAACGGTCGTGGCACCAAGGGCCACATCGGCTTTGCCGTTAACGACATCGATGCAGCTGAGAAGTGGTTTGCCGAGCGCGGGCTCGAGGTCAACGAAGAGTCGCGCGCACTGCTGCCCGACGGTGGTACCAAGCTCGTGTACTTTAAGCGCGAGTTCGCCGGTTTCGCCGTGCACCTGTGCCGCGAGTAGCGCACAAGCTGCCATAGCTGGCAAAAAGGGATAGGGCCTCGTGGCCCTATCCCTTTATTTATGCCGAGGGGCTTCCTATCGTGGCAGGCGAATCGTAAAGCGGCTGCCGACCCCTTCGACCGAGGTCACACCGATGACGCCGCCGTGGCTGTCGACGATCCACTTGGCGATCGCAAGCCCCAGACCCGAACCCTGTGCGCCGGCATCGCGCGCGTTGTCGGCACGGTAGAACCGCTCGAACGCGTGAGCTGCGGATTCCTGGTTCATGCCGATGCCCTCGTCCTCAACACTTATGTCGATCGTGCCCGCGCCCGCATCCGGCGTTATGCCAAATGTGACGGTCGTTCCCGCATCCGAGTACTTGGCGGCGTTTTGCACGATCACGCGCAGAGCCTGCTTCACGAGCGCCACGTCGACGGGCGCGTCGCAGCGCGGGTCGCTGGCAAGCGCAGCGTCAGAAGCCAGCCAATACGTGTGCTCGGTATCGATCATCTGCGATTCTTCGCATACCTCGCTGACCAGTGCAGCCAAGTTGGTATGCGCGCGCCGCAGGACCGTGCGCCCGGCATCGCCGCGCGCCAAAAACAGCAGCTGCTCCACAAGCTCTTGCATGTGCTCGCTTTCGGCTTTAAGGGACGCGATGGATTCCGCCAGCACGTCCGGGTCGTCCTTACCCCAGCGGTCGAGCATGTTCACGTAGCCCTGAATCACCGCGATGGGCGTGCGTAGCTCGTGGCTTGCATCGTTGACAAAGCGCATCTGCTGCAGCTTTGCCTCTTGCATCTGGCGCAGCAGGCGGTTGAGCGCGACCTCGATGCTTGCCAGGTCGGCGTCGCCGGTGGTGACGCTCGGCGAGTCGACGCTTGCGCGCTCGATGGCCTGCTCCAGTGTCTCCATTTTGCCGCCGGCGAGTTGCATGCGGCCGAGTTCGTCCACGCGCAGTGCCAAGTCGTTGAGCGGTGCCATGGTACGGCGCACACGGCGGACACCGCCGAGCATGTTGAGCACGCTGATGACCTGCCAACCCACAACGACAAGGTAGAGAGGCCATAGCGCGACGAGGTCCTGCGCGAGGGGGAAAGTCTTGGTGGTGCGCGCAAGCTCGACGGTATAGGTGAGCGTTGCCAGGTCCCAGCCGCGCGCGGGCGTCAGCGACATGCCGTGAACGGTGGCGCTGGGGATCCATCCTGCGGTAAACGCGCCGTTGGGCAGCGTCTGGTTGTATCCATAGACAAGGATCGCCGCCACAATCACTACTAGCAGCAGGTCGAGCCAAACGTAGCTCATCAGGCGGCGCCACATATAGCTCCAGTTGATGGCGCGGGCGATGGAGGTGACGCGCTTGGCCTCGGCGTTACGCGCGGCAGACATAGCCCACCCCGCGCACGGTCTGGATGATGCGGGCGCCGCCGGCGTCCTCGATCTTGGCGCGTAGATGCGCGATGTGCACGTCGACGTTGTTGGTGTCGCCCATGTATTCGTAGGCCAGCGCTTCGTGCGCGATGCGTTCGCGCGTGAGCACGGTCTCGGCATGCGCCATAAGCAGGGCGAGGACATCGAACTCGCGGGCCGTGAGCGCAATGGGCGAGCCGCCGACCGTGACTTCGCGGCGGTCGGGGTCGAGCGCAACCGAGCCCACGGCGAGCGTGGCGGGGGAGAGCGAGGCGGAAACCTGGGTCGAGTCACTGACCGGGGGCATCGCAGTGGCGCCGACACCCGTGCCGCCTGCCGCGCCCGTCCCGATGCCGCCAACGCCCGAAGCCGCCCGCACGGCCTCCGAGCGCTTCAGCGCCACGCGGATCCGTGCGAACAGCTCCTCGATCGCAAACGGCTTGGTCAAGTAATCGTCGGCGCCGGCATCGAGCCCGGCAACCTTGTCCATCACGGCATCGCGCGCGGTGACCATAATCACCGGCACGTCCTTGTGCTTGCGGACACGCCGCAGGACTTCCATGCCGTTGAGCTGCGGCAGCAGCACATCGAGCAGAATCAGATCGTAGTCGCGCTCCAGCGCCAGATCCACGGCGGTGCGGCCGTCGGCGGCGTGCTCCACCTGGTAGCCCTCGTGCTCCAGTTCGAGCGTCACAAAGCGGGCGATTTTCTCCTCGTCCTCTACGATCAGGATCCGTGCCATGCGTGCCCCCGTCTGCGATTACTTGTCGTCGTTGAGATTTTGCTTGATGTCGTCCGCGGCGTCGGCAGCGCTGTCCATAAGGTTGTTGATGCTGCCGGGCACGTCGCCGTCGCTGTCGATGCGGTAGCGCATGCCAAAGAACAGGCCAATCAGCATCAGCCATATCGTGGCGCCCCAGGCAAACAGCGCGACGATGGGGATCAGGATGGGGATGTTGAGGATGATTGCATCGCGGCGCGTGGCGATAAACTTGGTGTCCAGGCTTAGGCGGAAGAGCTTTTTGAGATACTCCCACACGCTGTCCATCTTCTTGGAGAAGTCGGTCTTTTCACTCGACTTCTCGTAGGCGGCCTGCGCGGCGACCATCTCGGCCGAGGGCTCGTCGACCGGCGCGGACTCGGTGGCGGCGTGCGCCGATGTGGTCTGCGTCTTGCCCTGCGACTCGAGCCAAATGATGGCATCCAAAATGTTGCCGTCGGCAGCGTCGAGCGCCGCCTTGGCGTCGGTGTAGCTCACGTTGCACTTGGTGCGGATGGTTTCAACTTTTTCGAGGTCGTCCATGACCTGTCCTTTCGTTCGATGGGCGCGACGCCGGGCAATCTGCCCGGGCGCGAGCGTTGCGTTCGGCGGCCTGCGTTGCGCGGCGCCGCCTCGCCCTTGGTCGAACTCTATAGTGCAGGTTATAGATTAAGCGATTCTTGAGCCAAGATTAATGTTGGATGAGTTTTTGGGTAGCGGTGGGAAAAGTATTAGACCTCGATAGCGGGGGATGTGGTGCCGGTGCAAAACGGCGTCAAAGGTTGGTCGAGCAGGCGGTTTCTCCATTGATGTCCGCACAGCATGTGACACTTACCCTGCCGCCCCGCTCTGCCGCGGCGGCATGCGTCTGAACAACGACCCTCTAAGGAGTTCGATACCGATGAGTGACAACGCAAAGCATCTCGCAAAGAAGTGCGTTAAGGACGCGGGGCCGTGCCTCGCGCTGTGCGTAGCCGGCGCAGCGGTCGCGCTGTTGGCTGTTCTGGGGCCGTTCGACGTGCTCCGAAGTGCCAGCTTTCTGCATGTTTGCATGGCTCTTGCCGGCGCCACGATGACCGGCGGCGTGCTCGATCTGATCTTTTGGGTGTTTGACCCGTTTGGATGGAAGAGCGAGGGGTGGGTCCCAAAGGATGGAAGGGCTGGAACGGTTGACTTAGTGATCGTGCAGAATGTGGGCTAGCGACTTACAGGGAAGTGGTGATCCGATGACGGTCTATGTGACGGGCGATATTCACGGCGGCGTCGACATGCAAAAGCTTCGCGACTGGGATCTTGGGGATGGTCTGACAAGTGACGACTATCTCATCATCGCGGGCGACTTTGGCTTTCCGTGGGATTTCTCTGCCGAGGAATGTGCCGACATCGCCTGGCTGGAGTCGCGCCCCTATACGGTGCTGTTTGTCGACGGAAACCACGAGCGTTTCGATCACTGGGCGGAGCGCCCCATGGAGCTGTGGCACGGCGGCCTGACGCAGCGTCTGTCGGACACCTCGCCCATCCGACGCCTGACGCGCGGTGAGGTTTTTGAGCTCGACGGCTCAACGATCTTTACCATGGGCGGCGCCACGAGCGTGGATAAGGAATACCGCATTCCGTATTCCAGCTGGTGGCCGCAGGAGCTGCCGGACGAGCGCAACTTTGAGGAGGCGCGGGCAAAGCTCGACAGCGTGGGTTGGAAGGTCGACTATGCGATCACCCATACCTGCTCCACGCGCATGCTTTCGCCCACGCTTTACCCGGCACCTGGCTGGAATTATCCCGATGTCGATCGACTCATCACGTTTTTCGACGAGCTGGAGGACCACCTGGACTACAAGCGCTGGTACTACGGGCATTTTCATCGGGATACCAACCCGGCCGAGCGTCACACCGTGCTCTACGACTGCATCGTTCGCTTGGGCGACGAACTCCAGCCCTGGGATGTTGCGTAGAGGCGGGGTGGCTGGCTACTCGACCGTTACAGTGATGTTCTCCCGATGCGCGCGGATGACGTCCCAGCTAAAGTGCTCGACCAGCTGCTCGGCGGTACGCGGCGTGGTGTCCGGCGCGATGCCTGTTTGCCCGGCGAGCCATCCCAACAGTGCCTCGGGTGTGCCAAAGCGGGTGCGGAGCTCGCCCAGGTCCAGATCGCGATCGCGCTTGGAAAGGCGGCGGCCGTCCGGTGACATGAGCAGCGGAATGTGCGCGTAGTGCGGCGTGGGCAGTCCCAGCAGATGTTGCAGATAGATCTGGCGCGGCGTGGAACCAAGCAGGTCGCATCCGCGTACGATCTCGGTGACGCCCATGGCAGCGTCGTCGACCACCACGGCCAGCTGATAGGCAAACACGCCGTCGCTGCGGCGCACCAAAAAGTCACCGCACTCGGTGGCGAGTGCTTCGCATTGGGCTCCGTACGTGCGGTCCACGAATTCGATCACATCGTTTGCGAGGTCGTCGACGGCGGGTACGCGCAGGCGCGTGGCCGGAGCGCGCAGAGCGCTGCGGCGGGCAACCTCCTCGGCAGAAAGGTCTCGGCAGGCGCCGCGGTAGATGGGCGTGCCGTCGCTCGCGTGCGGCGCGCTCGCGGCGTGGAGTTCGGCACGCGTGCAAAAACAGGGATAGGTGAGGCCGGCGTCTTGCAGCTGACGCAGGGCGTCCTCGTACAGATCCAGGCGATCGTGCTGGTAGTAGGGGCCTTCGTCCCACTCCAGTCCCAGCCAGGCCAGGTCGTCAATCAATTGAGTGGCAAGTTCCGGGCGCTTGCAGCGATCGTCCAGGTCCTCGATGCGCAGCACGATGCTGCCGCCTTGGCTGCGGGCCGAAAGCCACGAGCACAGGCAGCTGAACACGTTGCCCAAGTGCATGCGGCCCGAGGGCGACGGGGCAAAGCGGCCCACGACGGGGGTGGGCGCTGCCGTTGCTGGTGCGTCCGCGGCGTGTGTTGCTATGTTGCGTGCGTTGATATCCATGCGGACGAGTATAGCGCGGGGCTTGGCAGGGAAGGCGTTGCTGCGCTCACAAGTTGGCGGCGGTGCGCATTGCGCACGGTGGGTTTGCGGCTCAAGGTCTCGATCGCTGCGTACCGACTTAGCCTCACAAACGACAGAAACCCCGGCAGCTCTTCGCAACTGCCGGGGTTTCCGCGGAAAAGGGGGACATGATCCTCGAGCGAACGGCAAAGGGGCAAACCGTTTTCGCTCAACTGCTTTATGCCCCTCGGCTGGCGGCTCAATCAGCGCGTGCCGCGCCCACACAAAGCCGCTACACCTGTGACGGAGCTGTGAAGTGGTATCTATTGCCGGGGCGGGCTATGCCAAGGGTGTCCCTAATGACTAGTCATTTAAGAACGTCCCCAATGACTAGCTGCCGGGGTGCGGGTGTGACTTTCATCCCGTTTGGCGCTCCGGTCGCCTAGATGTTCGCCATGCGTACCCGCAAACGTGGGACAATGGCGCTGTTGGTTTTACAGACAAAGGATGTGCCTATGAACACCCTCGCCGCCAAAGTCAGCCGGCAGCGCCACCTGTTTGCGCGATTCGCTTCCGTCTGCGTGCTCGTCACGCTTGCGTTGTTGCTGCTGCCTGTCGCCGCGCACGCCGACGGCTACTCCATGACCCAAACTTATATCAGTGCCACGGTTGAGGCCGATGGATCGCTGACCGTTGTCGAGGGACGCCAGTTTGATTTCGACGACGACATCAACGGCGTGTTTTGGGAGATCAATACGGGCACCAACCAGCAGGGCGGCACGGCGGGCGTTGACGTGCTGAGTGTCGAGGAAGAGGACACCGCGTTTAACAAAGTCGATAGCGCGAGCAAGGGCGACTCTGGCGTCTATACGGTCGAGCAGACCGGTGACGGCGTAAGGATTAAGGTGTTCAGCCCTCACGAGAGCGGCGACAGTGCAATCTACTACGTGAGTTATTCCATGACCGGTGCAGTCATGAACTGGGCCGATACCGCCGAGCTCTACTGGAAGTTCGTGGGTGACGGCTGGTCTGCGGATTCCGACGATGTCGAGATGGAAGTGTGCTTCGCAAATGCCGCTGCCGGGACGGCGGCCGTCAAAGGCGATAACTTCCGTGCATGGGGCCACGGTCCGCTGACGGGCGACGTGTCGCTCGATGAGGACGAACCCATGGTCACCTATACCATTCCCTGCGTGCATCAGGGTGAATTCGCCGAGGCGCGCATCGCCTTCCCCAGCGACTGGGTGCCGCAGCTTGCCGCCTCGGGCGAAGAGCGCATGTCAACGATCCTGAGCGAAGAGAAGGAATGGGCCGACGAAGCTAACGCCCGCCGCGCTCACGCTCGCATGATTGCCAATGCACTTGCCGTGCTAAGTGTTGTCGCGGCGGTGGCCTTTACCGGCACAATTGTTGTGCTCAAGCTGCGCCGCCGCAAGCCCAAGCCGCTTTTCCAGGACGAATATTTCCGCGATGTGCCTTCGGCCGACCATCCCGCCGTGCTTTCGGCCCTCATGAGCTGGAACGAGGTGCCCGATCAGGCATATATCGCCACGCTCATGAAGCTCACTGACGACCGTGCGATCAAGCTGGAGCAGGCGACCGTGACCAAGGCCAAGAAGGGTCTGTTGGGGCGTGAAAAAGAAGAGCAGACGTATCGCGTGACGGTGAGTGATGCGGGCTGGAAGTCGGCCAAGGGCATTGACCACATGGTGCTCAAGGTCTTCTTTGCCGGTGCTAGGCCCGACGAGAACGGTGATCGCTCGCGCACGTTTGACGAGCTGCAGCACTACGTCAAGCAGCACGCTACGCCCGTGGGCGACAAGCTCGAGGACTATCAGAACACCGTTAAGGGCAAGCTGGCCGATAGCGAGTACGTTGCCTCGGACGGCATTGTCGCAATGGTGTTTGGCCTGGTCCTGGGCATTCTAATTGCCTTTATTCCTATTGGATCCATTTTCTTTACCGATGGCGCGCAGGCAAACGTTATCGCTGCGATTATCTCGGTGCCCATCGTGCTTGTGGGCATTGGCGTGAGTCTCACCTTCCGCCGCTTTACGCCGGAGGGCGCCGAGGTGGCGGCTCGCTGCAAGGCGCTCAAGCATTGGCTCGAGGACTTCACGCGCCTAAAGGAAGCCGTCCCCGGCGATCTGGTCCTGTGGAATAAACTTCTGGTGATGGGCGTGGCGCTGGGCGTTTCGAAGGAAGTCCTGCGTCAGCTTGCCGAGGCTGTTCCTCCCGAGGTGCGCGAGGCCGACGGCTTCTACGACAATTACCCCTGCTACTGGTGGTACTACCATCATTACGGTACCGAGTCGCCGCTCGATTCATTCGATGACGTGTATCACGAGAGCATCCATGAGCTGGCTTCGAGTTCCGATAGCTCGAGCGGCGGCGGTGGCGGCGGCTTCTCGGGCGGCGGAGGCGGCGGCGTCGGCGGAGGCGGCGGCGGAACGTTCTAACGGTCGTAGATTATGGGATGGGCTTTTCTCGACAGCCGTCGGGGAAAGCCCATCCCTTTTTATGCGCTACCTACGAAGACTGTCCCCAACGACTAGTCACTGGGAACATCCCTAAATGACTAGGTATGGCTGCTGGGTTTAGGCTGTTAGATCGAGTTCGTAGAGGAAGCTTTCGCGCGGCATGTCGTGGCGGCGCTCTTCGCGGTTGGCGCGGTGCGTGGCCGTGCGCTTAAAGCCGTGCAGCTCGTAGAACTTCCACGAGCAGTTGGAGTCGGTGTACAGGTGCGCCCTCGTCGCTCCAAGCGAGGATAGGTGTGAGACCGCGGCATCGAGCAGAACCGTGCCAACGCCCAGGCCATGGACATCGCGATCCACGGCAAGCAGCGTGACCTCGTTGTCGTGCGGCAACGGGCTGCTCTCGAGCAGACGGTTGTTGGTCCGGATGGTTGCGCGCACAAACGAGAGGTACTCGGCGCAGGCATCGGGCTCCAGCTCACGCATCTGCGATAGCAGCGCGCGTTCGGTATCCATCCAATGTTCCTTAACGGTGGCGCCGGAGCTCTGTCCTGCGCGTGCAAGCGCAATGCCGCGTGCATGGCCGTCGATTACGGCAACCTGCGAAAACGTCGACGACGAAAGGCAATAGGCGAGGTCGCACGCGGCCTCAAGGCGGTTGTACTCATCGTTATCCGAATTGTTATGCCAAAGCTGCTGCAGAATCAGCGCGATGGCGTCGAAGTCTTCGGTATCAAACGGTCGGTAGAGAACCCGCGAGACCATGGTGCCTCTTTCTTTTGCGGATGCATATCGAGCACAGTTCTACCACCGTGCCCGGTGCCATGCCCATCCCCTCCGCTCGCAAACTTTTTCTGCACATGCGCCCGTTGCGGGGTGCATCGATGCGCTCGATGCGCTACATTAAATCAGTATTTTCAATGCCGCTGCGCGAGCGCTGCAGATCGACGTATCACCGACTCACAGAGCACGGCGGCGTACCAGACAGGAGGACTGCATGGGATCTGATGTGAAGATCGCACGCGCGTTGATCTCGGTTACCGATAAGACGGGCGTCGTCGATTTCGCACGGACGCTGGTTGACGACTTTGGCGTCGAGATCATCTCTACGGGCGGCACGGCTCGTGCCATCGAGGACGCGGGCGTTCCCGTAACCCCCATCGAGGAGTTCACGGGCTATCCCGAGATGATGGACGGCCGCGTTAAGACCCTGCACCCCAAGGTTCACGGCGCGCTGCTGGCTCGCCGCGATTCCGAGCAGCACATGCAGGAGGCGGCTGAGCACGGCATTAAGCTGATCGACCTGGTCGTCGTCAACCTGTACGAGTTCGAGAAGACCGTTGCCAACCCCGAGGTCACCTTTGCGGACGCCATCGAGCACATCGACATCGGTGGCCCCTCCATGCTGCGCTCTGCTGCCAAGAACGCCGCGAGCGTTACCGTCATCTCCGACCCGGCCGACTATGATGCCGTCCTGGCCGAGATGCACGAGACCGGTGGCTGCACCACGCTTTCCACCCGTCGTCGCCTGCAGGTGAAGGTCTACCAGACCACCGCCGCCTACGACACGGCTATCTCCCGTTGGCTTGCCGCCCAGGCAAGCGACGTGGCGGACACCTCTGCCAAGCTCGAGATCTCGCTGGAGAAGGTCGACGACCTGCGCTATGGCGAGAATCCTCAGCAGAAGGCTACGGTCTACCGCTTTGCCGAGGGCTGCGAGAACACCGCGAGCTCGCAATTCCCGCTCGTGGGCTCCGAGCAGATCCAGGGCAAGCCGCTCAGCTACAACAACTATCTGGATGCCGACGCCGCCTGGAACCTGGTCCGCGAGTTCGACGAACCGGCCTGCGTAATCCTCAAGCACCAGAACCCCTGCGGTTCCGCCGTTGCCGAGGACATCACTGCCGCCTACGACCGCGCTTTCGCCTGCGATCCCAAGAGCGCCTTTGGCGGCATCATCGCCTGCAACCGCGAGGTTCCCTATGAGCTAGTCGAGCACTTTGCCGATCAGAACAAGCAGTTCGTCGAGGTCATCATCGCCCCGAGCTACACTGCCGAGGCGCTCGAGCGCATGGCCAAGCGCCCCAACCTGCGCGTGTTGGCGACCGGCGGCGTGGACCACGGCGCCCAGGTGGAGCTGCGCTCCATCGACGGCGGCATGCTGGTACAGGAGGTCGACCACGTGACCGAGGATCCCGCGACCTTTACGTTCCCCACCGACCGCAAGCCCACCGATGCCGAGATGGCCGAGCTCGAGTTTGCCTGGAAGGTCTGCAAGGGCGTTAAGTCCAACGCCATCCTGGTTTCCAAGGGCAAGGCCGGCATTGGCATGGGCCCGGGTCAGCCTAACCGGGTGGATTCTGCGCTGCTGGCCTGCGAGCGCGCCGAGGACTTCTGCGAGCGCGAGGGCGTGGAGAAGGGCGGCTTTGCCTGCGCAAGCGACGCATTCTTCCCGTTCCGCGACAACGTCGACGTGCTTGCCGAGCACGGTGTGACCTGCATCATCCAGCCCGGCGGCTCCAAGCGCGATGACGAGAGCATTCAGGCCTGCAACGAGCACAATATTGCTATGGTCTTTACCGGCGCCCGCCACTTTAGGCACTAAGTTTCGCCCCGGAACAAAATAATCTCTGCAAAAGACGGCTGCTCCGTTTGGAGGGCCGTCTTTTTGGTATAAGAGGACGGAATGACTAACACGAAAGGTACAACCATGCCCCAGATTGATGATGCCGAGCTGTTTGGCAATGCCGAGGATCAGCGTGCGTACGAGGACTTTTGCGCCAATCAGGAGGCGGTCGAGAAGTTTACGCTCGACAAGCCCGCGCTTGTCTGCCGTTGGCGCATGTCCAATAAAAAGGTGCCCATGCTCAACCGCCACATTCGCGCACTGTCCGAGCGCCTGGTGCAGGGCGAGCCGCTTACCCATAACATGCTCAGCTGGGCCAAACAGCACGTTGAGTGGTCGCTTGCCGAGGGCGATTACACTGCGCACGACGGCGTACTCATGCTGGTGATCGACATCAACGGCAACGCCGCCATGACGGTGGGGGAGTACGAGCCGCTCGCCGATACGTCGGCCAAGGCGCTGCGTGCCCGTTCCGCCGAGGCCCGCTCCGAGGCCGACGAGACCGGCGTGGCGCCCGAGCTGCTCGCCGCCGTCAACAACGGCGAGCTTGCCTTTGTGGCGCCGGCGGACGAGTGCCTGTGCGGCACGGCGACGCTCATTGAGCAACTGGCCCAGACCAAGGGCATCCCGGTCACGCGCGTAGACATTCCCGCGCAGCTCAAGGGCGCGCTGTTCCTGGTGAGCGACGAGCACGGCGTGGTTCCCGCAACCGAGACGGACGCTGCGGAGACCGACGCCGCCACGGTCGCCTTCTTTGCCGACGGCTACGAAAAGCTCCGTGCCCGCCGCTCCTAACCTCAAGGCGGGGTTGGCTTACTGAAGCGAGCGAGCGCGTTCGATGGCGTAGGCGAGCGACAGCTGCTCCATCTCCGGGGCGCATTTGTAACTCAGTCCGGTGAGGGCTGTCACCTTATCGAGGCGATATCGAATTGTGTTCGGGTGCTGGCCAGTCTGCTTGGCGGTTCGCTCGATACGTCGGTCGTTCTCGATGAATGCGGCGAGCGTGGATTCCAGCTCGCTGCCATGCTCACTGTCGTGCTCGCGTATCGGCGAGAGAATCGCTTCCGAGAACGATCGCATCTCCGGGGTTTCCGCAAAAGGCATCACGGTTCTCAGGATGCCGAGCTGCGTATAGCGGACGGGACCCTCGGCTCGTTGACAAGATAGGCGCTGTGCGTAAATCGCCTGCGAGATCGCCTGCGCCACCGCCTCGTCTCCAAACAGAATATCGCTGATGCCGAGCCCTTCCGCTCCACCATCGATACCGCTAGCCTCGATGAGTTCCGTGAGCGCCTGCACGATTCGCTCCACATCGAGCGTCTGCTCCGAGTCGCTTGTCGCTACGAATAGCAATCCTCCGTCATAGGGTGCCAGCATGTTGTGGCATCCGGCGAGGGTCGATTTTGCACAGAGACGTTCGATTTGCAAAAACGTACGCGGGTCGAGGGACTCTGCAAACGATGCGAACAGGGCGACCGCTTCGTCCAGAAATGACGGGTTGAGGTTTCGGATGCGTCGGCAGATGGACTCGGGCGATACGTCTGTCCTCAGGGCATCGATCTCGCGCTGTGCGAAGTCGATGGACGCGAGCTGCTCGATATGCCGTTTGACCTCATAGATGACGCTGTCAAAGAACAGTGAGTCGTCGGTCGTGAGAAAGACCGGGTAGTGCCGCGCGTTGGCGTAGCGGATGGCTTGGTCGGGAATCGGGATGTGCAGGACGTTTTTGATGATGAGACCGCTCGTTCCCTTGGCGACGAGGTATTTCACGGCTTCAGTGATGAGGTACGGGTCGTCCTTCGCATAGAGGAAAGTGCTGAGGATGATCTCGTCTGAGCTGAAGTTGACGCGCTGGTATTTGTTCTTGAGGCCGGGCATAAGTTCATAATCGAGGATCCCGACGCCAGAGACGGCACGCGAGACGCCATCGCTGCCGGCGATTAGACGGACCGACCCCTCATATTCCCGTGAGAAGTCCGAGATGGTGTATAGCATTAGCATCACCTTGTAAATCATTACAATAAGTACCTGTACAAATAGGATAATCGCACATCCGTATGCCTTTGATGCGATAAATAGTTCAAATACCTGCTGATAGAACGAAAAATCAGATCGAGAATCGTTATAGATTCCAACAAGAAATGATCCTTGGCGGCATCGTTACTAAACCGTACAGTGAAGCAACGTAAAGCTTTCGCTGAGAGGAGCGATGATGGGGCAGATGGTGGTGCTTTCGGCCGAGGAAGTTTCCAAGGTGCTGACGATCGAGGATGCAATCGCTGCCGTGGAGGAGGCATATCGCCAGAAGGCAACGGGCAAGGGTGTAGCGTGGCCGATGGTATATGAGCAGTTCGAGCCCGGTGTGGCCGATATGGATATCCGCTCGGGCGAGTTGGCGGGAAGCGGCCTCTTCGGTCTCAAGCTCACTGCCTGGTTCTCTCAGAATCCCAAAAAGGGGTTGCCCGAAATCTTTGGCACCACGCTGCTGTGCGACAACGCGACGGGAGAGCCGTTGGCGCTGCTCAATGCCTCCGCCATCACTGGACTTCGCACCGGTGGTGCTTGCCGCCTGTCCCAAAGTGAGCGAGGTCAAGGTGTGGGAGCCGGTTTCCGATGCCGCGCCCGAGGCCCGCGTCGAGCGCATGCGAGACGAGGTCGCCCATATCTTGGGCGCCTGCGAGCATGCTCGCGAGGCATCCACCTATTCCATCGAGGCGACGGCTGACGGCCAAGGTGCCGCGGCGGAGGCCGACATCATCGTGACGATCACGCCGGCGACCAAGCCCATCATTCTCGATTCATGGGTGCGTCCTGGTACGCATATCTCCTGCGTCGGTGCCGACATGCCCGGCAAGCAGGAGCTCGCCTCGGCGCTTGTCGCCCGTGCCGCTGTTTACGTCGATGACCGCGAGCAATCGGTCGCGTCCGGTGAGCTGGAGATTCCGGTTGCCGAGGGCGCCATCACGCCCGAGGACATCAAAGCGGAGCTCGGCGAAGTCATCGCCGGCGCGGCTACGGGGCGCTCGGATGACGAGCAGGTGACGGTGTTCGATACGTCGGGCATCGCCGTTCAGGACCTTTCGGCATCGAAAATCGCCTACGACCGCGCCGTCGAGGCGGGGCTGGGCACCGTGGTGGAACTGTAAGAAAGTCAAGGAAAGGAAACGACAATGCAGATCAAGGATTTCGCCGTCGAGCAGTGGATGAACGAGTGGGAGACCAAGTGCACCCACAACGTTGCGGAGACGTGCGTCTACTCCCTCACGCTCGACCAGCTGTTCGAGCTTACGAACACCGACAAGAAGGCGTGGCTCGATAGCCTGTGCTCGCGCCGATTCACCTACGGAGACATCGAGGGGCAGCCCGGCTTCCTCGAGGGGGTCGCGCGTCTCATATCGTGCCCACGCACGGCGCGACCGGTGCCAACTCCCTGGTTATTTCCACGCTCGTCGAACCGGGCGATCACGTAGTCTCCGTCAAGCCCACCTACCAGCAGCTTTACTCGATTCCCGAGATGTGCGGTGCGAAGGTCGATATTCTTCAGCTCGATCGCAAGAACGGCTACCACGTCGACGTCGACGCGCTCGATGCTCTGGTGACCGACGATACCAAGCTCATCTGCATCAATAACCCGGACAACCCCACGGGCGCCCTGCTCGACACCGATACGCTCAAGGCGATTGTCGAGGTCGCGCGCAAACACGACGCGTGGGTGCTCTGCGACGAGGTCTACCGTCTGCTTACTCAGACGGATGAGTACTCCGAGTCCGTGATCGACCTGTACGACAAGGCCATCGTCACCGCATCCATGTCCAAGGTCTGGTCGTTCGCCGGCCTGCGTCTGGGCTGGGCGGTCACCAAGAGCCCGGAGCTCCGTCGCGCGCTACTCTCGCATCGCGACTACAACCTGATTTCCGCCGGCATATTCAGCGAGTCGGTGGCGGAGCTGATTCTGGGCAACGCTTCCGTGATCCTTGAGCGCAGCCGTCGCATCGTCCGTCAGAACCTTGCTGTTCTGGAGAAGTGGGTCGAGAGCGAGCCACACCTGTCGTTCGTCAAGCCCGAGGCGGGTACCACCGCGCTCGTGCATTACGACTACGACATCGACTCCAGGACGTTCTGCATCGACATGATTAAGAAGTCCGGCGCGCTCGTCACCCCGGGCGATTGCTTCGAGGAGCCCAAGAGCATGCGCATCGGCTATGCATACTCCGATAACACCGACGACCTGCAGAAGGGCCTGGATGCCATCTCTGCATACATGCGTACGCTCGAGTAGAGGCTCGAGGCCGAAGTGATGGGGCCGATCGGTTTAGGACCGGTCGGCCCCTATTTTCTCTCAAGGCTACCGAACGCTTTTGTCACATTAGGTGCCCACGGGGTCGTATCGCTGCGACGCTGTGGGCATAATGGTGTGAAAGGTGCAAGTTACGCGAAATGGGAGGACACATGGCGCTGATTTATGTCGTTGAGGACGACGAGCCCATTCGTCGTGAGCTTATCGACATCCTTGCCCGCGCCGGGTTTGAAATCGAGGCCTGCGAATCGTTTGAGCATGTCTCGCGCGATATTCTCGCCGCCGCGCCCGATCTGGTGCTGCTCGACCTCACGCTTCCCGTCAAGGACGGTCAGCATATCTGCCAGAGATCGACGAGGTCATGGCCATGACGCTCGGCGCGGACGACTTTGTTCCCAAGCCCTACAGCGCCCGTGTGCTCGTGGCGCGCATCAATGCCTTGCTGCGTCGCACCGCGGCGGCGGGCGAGCGCAGCACGCTCGTCCACAAGGGACTGGAGCTCGACCTCGCACGCTCCATGGTCACCAACACGCAAACGGGCACCAGCACCGAGCTCACCAAAAACGAGCTGCGTATCCTCTCGCTGCTTCTGAGCCGCGCGGGCAAGATCGTTTCGCGCTCGGCCATCATGCAGGACCTGTGGGACTCCGACGCCTTTGTGGACGACAATACGCTCACCGTCAACATCAACCGCCTGCGCACCACGCTCGAAAAAATCGGCATCAAGGGGTATTTGACCACGCATCGCGGCCAAGGCTATTCGGTCTAGGGGCCGGCTATGTCGTTTGGCAAGTTCTTTAAAGATGCGCTGCTTCCCGTCGCCGTGTGGACGTGCGGCGTGCTGCTGAGCTGCTTTGTGCTGACGGTCGCCGGCGCACCCGTTTCTATCGTGGTCGTGGCGGTTGGCGTGTCCTTTATCTTCGGTATGCTCGGCATCGTGATCGAGTACGCGCGCCGTCGTCGTTTTCTGCGCCAGCTGGAGCGTGCGGCCGAGGAGCTCGAGAGTCCCGCATGGGTGCAGGAGATGGTGCAATGCCCGACCTATGCCGAGGGCGAGCTCGAGTACGAGGTCTTGCGCCGGGTGGGCAAAGCCGCTTGCGATGAAGTGGCGGAAGGCCGGCGTCAGACCGATGACTATCGCGACTATATCGAGAGCTGGGTCCACGAGGCCAAGCTGCCCCTGGCGGCGGCTCACCTGATTTTGGAAAACCTGGACAGCAGCGAAGACGACCTGTCGCGCGTGGACGACCTGGCACGCGAACTTGCCCGCGTGGAGCGCTATATCGATCAAGCGCTGTACTACGCGCGCTCGGAAGTCGTGGAGCGCGACTACCTGATTCGCCGCTGGGACCTTAAGACCTTGGTGACGGGCGCGATTAAAGCCAACGCGCGCGAGCTCATTGCGGCGCATGTGGCCCCGGTGTGCGAGAACCTCGACTTCGAGGTCTTTACCGACGAGAAGTGGCTCGAGTTTATTCTGGGCCAGCTCATTCAGAACAGCATTAAATATGCGTGCGAGGACGGCGCGAAGATCGTGTTTTCGGGCGCGTTGCTGGACGAGGGCCTGGCAAGCGAGCGCATCGAGCTTACCGTTGCGGACAACGGCTGCGGCGTGAGCGCGGCCGACCTGCCGCGCGTGTTCGAGAAGGGCTTTACCGGCGACAACGGCCGCACCACCAAGCGCGCAACGGGCATCGGCCTCTACCTGGTGGCGCGTCTGTGCTCCAAAATGGGCATCGACGTCACCGCGGCATCCGACTCCGGCGAAGGCTTTGTCGTAACATTTGCCTTCTCGACCAACAAGTTCCAATACTTTGAGTAGTCGGGTCGTATGGCGTAGCCGTTCAGGATCTTCCCATTTAAGAAGAAATCAGGCTTTTCGGCAGCTATATTCCTGAACGGGAACATTGCTAATGTAGTCAACACTATATTCCCGTACATGAACATAGTGCTATAGTTTTATACTATGTTCACGGACAGGAATATAGCTGGAGGCGTCATGAGAACGGTGACAACGATTAAAAAGCTGGATGGGCGCATCAGGCTCAAACCGTCGGAAGTCGCTTTCTCTTAGGCTCAGAAGGCGTGAGCTCGGTTTGACTCAACGTGACGTCGCGACTATGACGGGTCGCAGCCTTCGTGTGATTGGTGATATCGAACGGGGGCGGACAACGGTCGAAATTGGTGTCATTTTCGATTACGCCTCCATCGTGGATATTGATTTTATTCTGAAGGTGAGGGGGAAGTAATGGATGGCACGCTGTTCGTTCACCGTGAGTTTAATGGGTCTTACCAGCTGGTTGGCATATTGGAGGAACATGCGGGGTTTCCGGCATTCACCTATAGCCCCAAATATCTCGAGAGCGGTGATGCGGCGCCGATTTCGATCTCGCTGCCGTTGTCGGCCGAGACATTTAGTCCGGACGCAACGGGCTCCTTTTTCTCTGGCATCATTCCGGAGGGGCAGCTCAACAGGGACCTTGAGAAAAGGGCGCGAGCGGAACGCGGAGATTACTTCAAGGTGCTCGATTTAGTCCGCGATGAACCTGTCGGCGCTCTGGTTTTGACGCGAGAGCCTTCGGCCGACAGTCTCGAAATGGGCTATGAAGAGATAGGTGAGAAACGGCTAAGCGGGCTGGCATACGCGCCGGCGGAGGTTGCTTTTGATTTAGCGCTAGAGAGTCGAATCTCCCTTGCAGGTGCTCAGGCGAAGGTCGGTCTCTACCATACGGGCGATGACCCATGTGGCGGATGGTACCTGCCTCATGGAGCGGCCCCATCCACGCACATTCTCAAGGCGGGATCGAAAACGTTCCCGGGTGAGACGGTGTGCGAAGCGATGTGCGTGAGAGCCGCCTCTCTGATGGACCTATCGGCCGAAGAGTGTTTTCTTGTCCGAGTTGAGGATGCCGAGCCAATTATCGCCGTGAAGCGATTTGACCGAGTAACGCCTGATGCTGGACGCTCGGTTGACGGATTGCCAATTCCGTACCGTTTGCACCAGGAAGATGTTTGTCAGGCCAAGGGTATCTCGCGTGAGCTTAAATATGAGCCGACGGGTGTCAATTACCTGGGGCTTATCGTCGATGCGGTGCGAAGGGCGTCGACGAATCAAATGGAGGACAGGTTCCTTGTCGGCTATAACCAGCTGTTCGACTATGCCGTAGGTAACTGCGATAACCATCTAAAGAACTGGTCGCTCGTATGGGACGAAAGTTGGAAGCAGGTGAGGTTGGCGCCGCTCTATGACGTGCTGTGCACAACGGTTTACCCCAGTCTCGTTCGTGAGATGGGCGTCTCGTTTGGTGGGAGCCGCAAGATTGACGACGTAACGCGTGGGTCGGTGATGAGCCAAATGATTGAGGCGGGTTTGCCCGGGGGAATTGTCGCCGGAATGATTGCTGATACCTGCAATGAGGTTCCAGACGCGCTAAGAGACGCGGCGCGCGGTCTCAAAGAAGAGGGTTTTCCCGAGGCGGAGGTAATGTTCGAGAAGATCATTCCAGAAGTGCAAGCTCGTCTAAGCAGGATCGCCTTATAACAAAAACGTGCCGCTCCAAACAAAACGTGCCGCCCCAAACGGGGCGGCACGCCATCTTTTATCAGCCAACTCGCTGAAGTACGGTGACGAAGGCGCAAGGCCTGCGGG
>MNQC01000102.1:33013-37760 GCA_001915225.1 Collinsella sp. 60_9 | reverse complement strand
GCGGGAAGGAACCTACTTCACGACCAGAATGTCGCAGTCCGTATTGCGCAGCAGGAACGTCGAAATCGAGCCCAAGAGCGCGTACTTAATTGAGGACAGGCCGCGGGCGCCGCAGAGCACCAGATCGGGCTTGACCACGTCGAGCATCTCGTCCTTGAGCGTCTCGCGAATGCGGCCGGCGCGAATCATGACCTCGACCTCGAGAATGTCGGGATTGGCCTTGGCCTCTTCGAGCTGCTTGGCGATGGAGTTCTTAAATGCCTCCTCTAGGCCGTTGACCAGATCGACCGGATAGGAACCGGCGCTCTCGAGCGCCGTGGAATCGATAACGTGGCCGATGATTAGCTTGGCGCCGTTGTTCGCGGCGACCTTGATGGCGCGTGCGAGCACAAAATCCTGCTGCTCAGTACCATCGAGTGAAACAAATACCTTGGTGTAGCCCTCGTTCATGGTTTCCTCCTTGGTTTATCGCACGGGCGCGGGGCTCGTGCATCGGGCGGGCGCGGGCGCGTTGGCCGCCGGACACTTTATCTTGTTGCAGTTATACCCAAGGATTTCGGTTTGACCGCTCGCAATTCTGTGAACGGACGAGTTTTTTGGTAAGGGTAGGCGCAGACGCGCCCGAACGGTTGATAATGGGACATCGCCCGCACCGTCCGCAGAACAATATCGGCGGGGGGCTAACGAGGGGGGGGCCCTTGGGTATCATCGAGCTTCTAAAAACTGCCCTCATGGGCCTGGTCGAGGGCATCACCGAATGGCTGCCTGTTTCGTCGACCGGTCACATGATCTTGGTGGACGAGTTCGTCAAGATGAACGTGAGCGAGACGTTCTGGAATATGTTCCTGGTCGTGATTCAGCTCGGCGCCATTCTGGCCGTCTGCGTGCTGTTCTTCCATGAGCTCAATCCGTTCTCGCCCAGCAAGGGCAAGGAGGGCCGTCGCGACACCTGGGTGCTGTGGGGCAAGATTGTGCTCGGCTGCATTCCTGCGGCGGCGATCGGTCTGCCGCTCAACGACTGGATGGAGGAGCATTTCTACAATGCTCCCGTCGTGGCGCTGGCGCTCATTGTGTACGGCGTGTTGTTTATCGTGATCGAGAACTGGCGCGCGAGCAAGCGCGAGGAAATGGCCGTTGCCGGTTCGTTTGGTTCGCGTGCTGTGGTGTCGGGTGGACGTCCCGCCGGTGCGCACTTTGCGGCGCCCGCCGCGGCTACCGCTGAGCGAGAATCTGGACTTTGGCTCCATCGCCACGCTCGAGGACCTGAGCTGGAAGACTGCACTGGGCATTGGCTGCTTCCAGATCCTCTCGCTGGTGCCGGGCACGTCGCGCTCCGGTTCCACCATCATCGGCGGCCTGCTTTTGGGCTGCACGCGTTCGGTGGCGTCCAAGTTTACGTTCTTCCTGGCCATTCCTGTCATGTTTGGCGCGAGTGCGCTCAAGCTCGTCAAGTATTTCATCAAGGGCGGTACGTTCGGTGCCAACGAGGTCGCCATCCTGGACGTGGGCTGCGTTGTGGCCTTTGTGGTTTCGCTCATCGCTATCAAGTGGCTTATGGGCTTCGTCCGCCGTCACGACTTCAAGTGCTTCGGCGTCTACCGCATCATTCTGGGCATCGTGGTGCTTGCGTACTTCTTCGTCTTGGAGCCGATGCTCGGCCTCTAACTTAGTCGACGCTGCGCGGCGGCCAGGGCGACAACTTGTCATTCAAAGGGGGTGGCATGACCAAAAGGTCTATGCCGCCTCCTTTTCATGCCAATTTGTTCGCCCTGACCGTCGCTCGCTGCTGCTGCCGTGACATCGCTGGCTCTGTGATTGGCGCAATGGGGCGGGCCTGACGGTGGCGCACGGAGTCGTGGTGTGATTTGCGTCGGTGTCCGCGCGGCTCGGTATACTGGTACGGCTCAAACTATGGCGCCGCCCGCAGGCGCGCCGTCCGTCAGATGAGGAGTCGCCCATGACCCAGCCCTTGCCCTGGGAAAAGAACGCCGCGGTATCCGTGCCGCCCGCGCCGGAACCCGTGCCGCTCGATGCATGCACCGCCCCTGCTGCGCCGGAGCCCGAGCTCGTTCCGCTCGACATCTACGACGCTCCCGCGCCGGCACCCAAGCCTGCCAAGCCGATCGTCGACATCGACAGCCTGAATCCCGCCCAGCGCGAGGCGGTCCTGACCACTGAGGGCCCGCTGCTGGTGCTCGCCGGCGCCGGCTCGGGCAAGACCCGCGTCTTGACCTTCCGAATCGCACATATGCTCGGCGACCTGGGCGTTAAGCCCTGGCAGATCCTTGCCATCACGTTTACCAACAAGGCTGCGGCCGAGATGCGTGAGCGTCTGGCGGCACTCATTCCCAGCGGCACCCGTGGCATGTGGGTGTGCACGTTCCATGCCATGTGCGTGCGCATGCTGCGTGAGGACGCCGACCTGCTGGGCTACACCGGTCAGTTCACCATCTACGATGACGACGATTCCAAGCGCATGGTGCGCGATATTATGCAGGCGCTCGGTATCGAGCAAAAGCAATTCCCCATCAATATGATCCGCAGCAAGATCAGTTCGGCCAAAAACGCCATGATCGGCCCCGAGGACATGCTCAAATCCGCCGACAGCCCTAATGACAAAAAGGCCGCGCAGGTCTACCTGGAGCTGGAGCGCCGCCTGCGCGCCGCCAACGCGATGGACTTCGACGACCTGCTCGTGCGCACGCTCGAGCTGCTGCGCACCCGCCCCGAGGTGCTCGACAAGTACCAGGAGCGCTTCCGCTACATTAGCGTCGACGAGTACCAGGACACCAACCACGTCCAGTACGAGATCGCCAACCTGCTGGCCGCCAAGTACCAAAACCTCATGGTCGTGGGCGATGACGACCAGTCCATTTATAGCTGGCGTGGCGCCGACATCACCAATATCCTGGACTTTGAGAAGGACTTTAAAGACTGCAAGACCGTCAAGCTGGAGCAGAACTATCGCTCTACGGGCCATATCCTGAGCGCCGCCAACGCCGTGGTGCGTCACAACTCGCAGCGCAAGGACAAGCGCCTGTTTACGGCCGAGGGCGACGGCGAGAAGATCCAGGCCTTCCAGGCAAGCGATGAGCGCGACGAGGGTCGCTGGATTGCCGGCGAGATCGAAAAGCTGCACTCCAAGGGTACGAGTTACGACGACATCGCCGTGTTCTACCGCACCAACGCCCAGTCGCGTATTCTCGAAGATATGTTTCTGCGCGCGGGCGTGCCCTACAAGATCGTGGGCGGCACGCGATTCTTCGACCGTGCCGAGATCCGCGACGTCATGGCTTACCTCAAGATGATTGTGAACCCGGCCGACGAGATGAGCGTCAAGCGCGTCATCAACACGCCGCGCCGCGGCATCGGCTCCACCTCGATCCAAAAGATCGAGCGGCTGGCGCGCGACAACCGTTGCTCGTTCTTCCAGGCCTGCGAGATCGCAACAGCCGAGACGGGCATGTTTAGCGCCAAGGTGCGCAATGGCCTGTCGAGCTTTGTGTCGCTGGTGCGCGAGGGTCGCCGCATGGACGGCGAGCTCAAGGACGTCGTCGAGATGATTGTCGATAAGACGGGCCTGCTGCAGGCTTTCCGCGCCGAGGGCACCATGGAGTCCGAGAGCCGCGCCGAGAACATCCAGGAATTCCTGGGCGTTGCCGCCGAATTTGAGGAGACGCACGAGGATATCGAGGGTACGCTCGAGAGCCTAGAAGAGTTGCGCGCGGCCGGTGTTGCCGACGTGCCTGCCGGTGCCGAGCCCGAGCCCGTCGTGGTGAGTGCGCCCGCGCCCGAGCCGGGGCCGTCCGCCCCGGCATCCTCGTTTGAGGCACTCGTCGGCGCGCGCGATGCCGCAGGTTCCAATCCGCTCGATAGCCTAGCCGCCCCGGCGCTCTCGCCGCAGGATGCCCTGGCCGCCGCCATCGCGGGTAACGCCTATGCCGCGCCGACTGAGCTGCCGGCGGGCGCCGTGCATGCCGACGAGATCGAGCGCACCTACGGTCCGCTCACCTGTAAGGCGCTGCCCGCTCTCATGGAGTGGCTTGCCCTGCGCTCCGACTTGGATTCTTTGGCAGGCGAGACGCATGCCATTACCATGATGACCATCCACTCCGCCAAGGGCCTGGAGTTCCCGGCGGTGTTCGTGGCCGGCATGGAGGAGGGTATCTTCCCGCACGTGCACGATTTTGGCGGCAGTGATGACCCGGGTAAGCTCGAGGAGGAGCGCCGCCTGGCCTACGTCGCCATCACGCGTGCTCGCAAGCGCCTGTTCTTGACTTACGCCGCCACGCGTCGCACCTACGGCTCGACCTCTGCCAACCCGCGCTCGCGCTTCCTCAACGAGATTCCGTTTGAGGATATCGAGTTTAGCGGTATCGGTTCTGCCGGATTCGAAGGTACGGGCTGGGAGAAGCGCGGCGACCGCCACGGTACCTTTGGCTCGGGCATGGGCTCGGATATGTATGGCGGCAAGGTGTTCGGTTCGCATACGCGCTCGACCGGCGGTTCCGGTTCGCGCGGCGGATCGAGCTTTGACGACTTCTTTGGCGGCAGCAGCTATGGGACCGAGCGCCATCGTGGGGTTTCGCCCGACGCCGGCCGTGTTGCCTCGACCTTTGGCTCGGGCGCGCCGCGAGCCAAAAAGCCGTCATCTAAGGTGTCGCCGACAGTGGAGCGCAAGGTCGATCGTGCCAGCGCATCGCAGGACTTTGCCGCAGGCGATACCGTGAGCCACAAGACCTTTGGC
>MNQC01000102.1:25994-33007 GCA_001915225.1 Collinsella sp. 60_9 | reverse complement strand
CCGTGATCTCGGTCACCGGAGACATGATCGAGGTTCAATTCGAAAAGACCGGCCAGACCAAAAAGTTGATGAAGGGCTTTGCTCCAATCGTCAAGCTGTCGTAATCCCGGCGGACCCGGGCGGGCGTATGGGGCAACATCGCCTGCTCGGGCAGTCCTGCGCAAGACGGAGAGCACATTAAGTGCTCTCCTTTGCGTGCGGAACTCGCGATCGACCAAACCCCGCGCCCCGTCCCGGCGAGCCTCTGGCTAGTAACGACAATCAAAAAGCAACAAGGGGCTCCCCCGTTCTTCAACGGGGGAGCCCCTTGCCATGTCTAAGTATTCAGCCCACCCGGTTTTCCAGATCAAAAAGCGAGAGGCAGAGCAACGCTCGTTCAGCAACGTTACCCAAGGACCCGGGCGGGCGTATGGGGCAACATCGATCGCGAGTTCCGCACGCAAAGGAGAGCACTTAATGTGCTCTCCGTGCGAGCAGGACTGTCCGAGCAGGCGACCAAACCCCGCGCCCCGTCCCGGCGAGCGCTCGGGGACCGGTAGCTTACAGGTGCGAGACGATCAGTTCCATCTTGCCTTCGAGGTCGATGGAGCCGACGGTGCTCGGAGCCAGCAGGTGGCTTCCCTTGTGGACGGGGTCGCCGCAGACGGTGCCTTCGCCGTCGATGACCGACAGACACATGAAGGGCCAGCGCTGGTCGAGGGTCTTGCTGCCGTTAACGCGCACGCGATCGACGGTGTAGCAGGGGTTGGACTCGAGCTCGGTCACGCCGTCCACCTCGGGCGCGGTTATCGTGCCGTCGGTCGGAGCCTGAGCATCAAAGTTTATGCAGTCGAGGCTCTGCTCAATGTGCAGGGGACGCAGTTTGCCGTCGGTGCCGGGGCGGTCGTAGTCGTACAGGCGATACGTCACGTCGCTCGACTGCTGCGTCTCCAAAATGAGCGTGCCGGTCTTGATGGCGTGCACGGTACCGGAATCAATCTGGAAAAAGTCGCCCTTGTGGATCGGCAGCACGTTGAGCATGTCGTCCCAACGGCCTTCCTCGATCATCTGTGCGGCCTCGACGCGGTCGTGCGCGCGCTGGCCGACGATGATCGTGGCGCCGGGCTCGCAGTCCAGCACATACCAGCACTCGGTTTTGCCCAGGCTGCCGTTCTCGTGCTCGGCGGCGTACTCGTCGTTGGGATGAATCTGGATCGAAAGGTCGTCCTTGGCATCCAGAATCTTAATGAGCAGCGGGAACTCCTTGCCCTCGCAATTGCCAAAGAGCTCGCGGCGCTCGGCCCACAGCCATGAAAGCGTGTGGCCGGCATACGGGCCCTCCGCAATCTGGCAGTCACCGTTGGGATGGGCCGAGATGGCCCAGCACTCACCGATGGGACCTTCGGGAATGTCGTAACCAAATACGGTTTCGAGCTGGCGGCCACCCCAGATCTTCTCGTGGAAGATCGGCGTCAGTTTAATCAAATCGGACATATTCATACCCCCATTATGTTGCGCGGGCGTTGCACAAAACAGCTCAAAACGAGCGCCCGCGTGACTACAAAAACCTATGCCAACGTTACGTTGTGCAACTCAAAGCGGTCGCCAACGTTGCGCGAGACCGAATACTCAAAGGCGGCGCCGCTGTCCAAAAAGCCAATCTGGGTGAGTTCGAGCAGGGGAGAGCCAGGTTTGGTGTCCAGACGCTCGGCTTCTTCCTCGGTTGCTGCCACGGCGCGAATGGTACGGTGGAAGCTCGAAATCTTCAGCCCACATTGCTCGCGGATGAAGCGGTAGACCGATCCGTACAGGTCCTTCTTTTTAAGGCCTGGAATCAGCTCGAGGGGCATGTAGGTGTACTCGATAACGATGGGCTTCTCATCGGCCTGACGCACGCGCACGACGTGATAGGCAAAGTCATCCTCGGCAATTCCCAGCTGGGCTGCGATGTCCGCTGGTGGATTAACGATCGAGAAATCGTAGACCACCGAGGTCACCTTCTCCCCGCGGTGCTCATATGAAAAGCCTTGGGCACGGTCGTTTTTGCCCTGGAAAAATGCCTGGCCGGGAAGCCCCGCCGTGTCCTTAACGTAGGTACCCGATCCGCGTCGGCTGGTAATAAGACCTTCCTCGGTGATTTGTTCAATAGCTCGTTTGACGGTGATTTTTGAAACGCTATAGAGCTCGCAGAACTCAACGACGGTGGGAAGCTTGTCGCCCGGTTTAAGAGCGCCATCCTCAATACTTCGACGAATATCTGCAGCTATCGCCTCGTATTTGGGAATCATGGAACCTCCTTTCCGACTTATATGAATACAAAAGTAAGTATAACCCTCAACAGGGCACCCATATTACTTTTATCTAAGAAGTTCGAGAAAGAAAAAAGAAAAAGACGCTTTACTTTTAAAATTAAAGCGCTATAGTTTAAGCAACGAACGGAATCCTTCCGCAGAACAGGATCGACCGTTTGGGGACGGTTTTGTTTTGGCGGGTTGGATATCGGTATGACCGGTGCGCGCCCGCGCCGGATAACCTGCCAAAGCAAACCCGTCTCCAACCGAAAGCTCTAGAACACGAAAGCGAGGACTTTGATGGCACAGTATCAGCTGCCCAACGACTTCTTCTTTGGCGCTGCTATGTCCGGCCCGCAGACTGAGGGTCAGTGGAACCAGGGCGGCAAGCTCGAGAACCTGTGGGACACCTGGTCCATCCAGGATCTGGGTTCGTTCTACAACTGTGTTGGCTCTTATGCCGGCAATGACTTTATGGCCAAGTACCAGGAAGACTTTCGCATTTTGAAGGACTTGGGCCTGAATACCTATCGCACTTCCATCCAGTGGAGCCGTCTGCTCGATGCCGACGGCAACCTTAATGAGGAGGGCGCTGCGTGGTATCACGAGCTGTTCCGCGCCTCTCGCGAGGCCGGCCTGGAGCCGTTTGTCAACTTGTACCACTTTGACATGCTGATGTCGTCGAGGCTTACGCGTCTTACGCTGACGTCGCCTTCCACGAGTTTGGCCAGGAGATTAAGTACTGGTTCACCTTTAACGAGCCCATCGTCGAGCCCGAGCAGCGCTATCAGGAGGGCGTGTGGTTCCCGCAACTCCACGACTTCAACCGCGCTCGCACCGTGCAATATCACATCTCGCTGGCGCACGCGCTGGCCGTGGCCAACTATCGTCGCGCCTATGACGAGGGCGCTGTTCGCGCCGATGCCAAGATCGGCATGATCAACTGCTTTACTCCGGTCTACACCAAGGAGAACCCCAGCGAGGCAGACCTCGAGGCCGTGCGTATGACCAGCGGCATCAACAATCGCTGGTGGCTCGACCTTATTACCAAGGGCGAGCTTCCTGCCGACGTGCTCGACAGCCTGGCCGAGGGCGGCGTTAAGCTCCCGTTCCGTGCCGGCGACCAAGAGATTCTCAAGCAGGGTGTTGTCGACTGGCTCGGCTGCAACTACTACCACCCCACGCGCGTTCAGGCGCCGGCGAGCAAGATCGACCAGTACGGTCTGCCGCACTTTGCCGACGAGTACGTGTGGCCCGACGCCGTTATGAACGAGAGCCGCGGCTGGGAGATCTACCCGCAGGGCCTCTACGACTTTGGCATGGACTGCGCTAAGAACTACCCCGATCTTGAGTGGTTCGTTTCCGAGAACGGCATCGGCATCATGGACGAATACAAGAACCGTGACGCCGAAGGAACCATCCAGGATGACTACCGAGTCGACTTTGTGCGCCAACACCTGGAGTGGGTTGCCAAGGCAATCTCCGAGGGCGCCAAATGCCGGGGCTATCACTACTGGGCCGTCATCGATAACTGGTCTTGGGCCAATGCCTTTAAGAATCGCTATGGCTTTGTCGAGGTCGATCTGATGGATGGCTACAAGCGCCGCCTTAAGAAGTCGGCAGCCTGGCTCAAACAGGTCGCCACGACCCACGTGGTTGATTAGCGACCGGGCGAACGCCCAGACCGCGCGCCGCCGCGCGCAAAACATGGCACATCTGGTGGCAGAGGGCGACAGACCACCGTGCGCATAGGAAAAGGCCGGATTTGAAAGTTAGGAGCAATCATGGCCAGTGACAACGGAAAGAGCTTCCTCGACAAGTTTGCCGAGGTCTCTGCGAAGGTGGGAAACCAGGTTCACCTGCGTTCCCTGCGTGACGCCTTCGCGACCATCACGCCGCTCTATATCCTTGCGGGTATCGCGGTTCTTATTAACAACGTCGTGTTCCCTCTGTTCCCGCTCGATGCGGCGGGCCTTGCCAACCTTCAGACGTGGGGCTCGGCAATTACGCTGGGCACCCTCAATGTCTCTGCCATTATCTTGGCCGGATTGATTGGCTACAGTCTCGCCAAGAACAAGCGTTTCGATAACCCGCTCGCTTGCGTGGTCGTCGCCATCTCTGCCTTCGTCATCATGATGCCGCAGCAGATCACCGCCTCGCTTGCCGCCACGAGCCCGCTGCTCACCGACAAGATCACCTCCGCCGAGGTCACGGGCGCCCTTTCGACTGCCAACACCGGCACCAACGGTCTGTTCTCGGCCATTATCATCGCTCTGCTCTCCGTCTCGCTCTTCATCAAGATTTCTGGCGTCGAGAAGCTCAAGGTTAAGCTGGGCGAGGGCGTGCCTCCCGCGGTCTCCAACTCCTTCAACGTCATGATCCCGATGCTGCTCAACCTCGCAATCTTCGCTCTTGCCGCAGCCCTGCTCGCCGTGTGCGCCGGCACCGATCTGTGCGCCATCATCTCCACGTGCATCTCCAACCCGCTCAAGAACATCATGAACGCCGGTCCGTGGGCTGTTATCCTCATCTACACCCTTGCCAACCTGCTGTTCTGCGTCGGTATTCACCAGTCCACCATCTCTGGCGCTACCGTCGAGCCGATCCTGACCATGCTTATCGTCGACAACATGGCTACCTTTGCCGCCGGTGGCACCATCCAGCCCGATCACTACATGAACATGCAGATCGTTAACAGCTTCGCCCTCATCGGCGGCTCGGGCTGCACCCTCATGCTTCTGCTCGACACGCTCCTGTTCTCCAAGAACAAGGCTTCCGAGACCGTTTCCAAGATGGCTATCCTGCCTGGTCTGTTCAACATCAACGAGCCGGTTATCTACGGTTACCCCATCGTGTACAACCTGCCGCTCATGATCCCGTTTGTTCTTCTTCCCGACCTGTTCATCGGCATCACCTATGGCCTTACCTGCGCAGGCATCATCAGCCCCTGCATCGCCCAGGTGCCCTGGACCATGCCTCCCGTCATCAATGCCCTGCTCGCTACGGGCTTTGACTGGCGCGCCGGCGTGTGGCAGGCTCTCGAGATTGTCATTGGCATGGCCGTCTACCTGCCCTTTATGAAGATTTCCGAGAAGGCAATCGCCAAGCAGGAGGCTCTCGCCGAGTAGAACGCCTAACGTTCGTCCCTTTCACCTTTGCGGGCGCCGGTACGCGGTGCCGGTGCCCGCGGCTCTCTCCCTTGTGTAAAGATGCAGAGGGGTGGGCACAATAGCCGCAAGGAATACAACCAGTGTCGTCTGCGCGCCGCGCAGTTATAAGGAGGAAACCATGAAGAAGATCATGCTCTGCTGCAATGCCGGTATGTCCACGAGCCTGCTGGTCCAGAAGATGCAGGCCGAGGTTGCGAACCGTGGTCTGGATATTGAGATCGAGGCTCGTCCCATGAACGAGGCCCACGATCACCTGGACGAGTGCGACATGTTGCTGCTTGGCCCGCAGATCGGCTACACCAAGGGTGACTTTGAGAAGGAGGCCGCTGGCCGCTTCCCGGTCGAGGTCATCAACATGGTCGACTACGGCCGCATGAACGCTGCCGGCATTATCGACCACTGCGTCAGCGTGATGGGATAGGTGCTCCGCATGGAGGATATGAACGAACTGCAGATGACCTGCTTTGAGATCATCAGCTACGTCGGTACCGCCAAGAGCATGTACATCAATGCCGTGCAAAAGGCCAAGGAGGGCGATTTTGACGCCGCCGAGGAGCTTATCAAGCAGGGCGACGAGGCCTATAACGGTGGCCACGATGTTCACATGGGGCTTCTGAAGAAGGAGGCCAACGGCGAGCGTAACGGCGAGGCCCCGTTGATTCTGCTGCATGCCGAAGACCAGATGGCCGGTACCGAGACCATGCGCGTCATGGCGACGGAGCTCATCGAGGTTCACAAGCAGCTGCAGGCACTTAAGGCCTAGTCAGCGTTATCGCCGCGAAGGACCGTGCGGTCCGACAGACAACATAGTCCCTTTGACGGGCGCCGGGAGTCTCCGCCTCCCGGCGCCTTTATTTTTGGGGATGGTCTTGCGCGGCCTGTTGAGCGGCCATTTGCGTTTCCCCAGTTAAAACCTGCCAAAACAAACCTGTCCCTTTTTGGTAAGTTTTTGCCTTGGGAGCGGTACCATACAGGCAATGTTTAAACGAGAAAGGTGGGCTCCCATGGAACCTAAGCAGTACTACATCGGCATTGACGTCGGCGGCACTTCGGTTAAGGAGGGTCTGTTCGACGAGGACGGCAACCTGCTGGCCAAGGCTAGCGTTCCCACGCCTCCCATCGTTGACGCTGCGGGCTTTGCCGCGGTGACCGAGGCTATCGACCAGGTGGTCGCCAAGGCCCAGATTCCGCGCGCCTTTGTGGCGGGTATTGGCCTGGCCGTTCCGTGCCCCATCCCGGCATCGGGCGATGCCAAGGTCAAGGCCAACATTGCCATTAACCTGCCCGAGCTGAGAGTCGCCATTCAGGAGCACTGCCCCGACGCGGTCGTTAAGTACGAGAACGATGCCAACGCCGCCGCCATGGGCGAGGCCTGGCTCGGCTCTGCCAAGGGTGTACAGAACGTGGTGATGGTCACCATCGGTACCGGCGTGGGCGGCGGCGTTATCGTCAACGGCGACGTGGTGTCGGGCGTTGTGGGTGCCGGCGGCGAGATCGGCCACATGTGCCTGAATCCGGCTGAGGAGCGCACCTGCGGCTGCGGCGGCCATGGCCACCTGGAGCAGTATTCCAG
>MNQC01000102.1:20981-25960 GCA_001915225.1 Collinsella sp. 60_9 | reverse complement strand
ACCGGCCCCTCAGATTCCAAGGACGTGTTCCAGGCCTGCCGCGAGGGCGACAAGCTTGCGCTGGCCGCGGCCGATACCATGGCCGACTATCTCGGTCGCGCCCTGGCGCTTATCGCCAACGTGGTCGACCCCGAGATGTTCCTGATCGGTGGTGGCGCGTCCGCTTCGGCCGATGTCTACCTCGACGCCGTTCGCGAGCACTTCCAGCGCTACGCGCTTTCCGCCTCGCGTGAGACGCCCATTAAGGTCGCTTCGCTCGGCAACGACGCCGGCATCATCGGCGCCGCCTACGTAGCTCTGCGCGCCGCCGGTAAATAGCTGGTGCAAGGGGATCAGGTTACTTTGCACCAACACGGTGTAAAAGGGACAGCCTTGGCCCCCGTGCCTGCCCCAAAATATGCCGTGGCCCTTCCGTCTGCGAAGGCTCGGCATCGGCGTGCTACCATAGCTACGTCCAAGTACACATATCAAGTGGAGGAAACCCATGGCAAACGTTCTTGTCTTTGGTCACCAGAACCCCGATAACGACGCCATCATGAGCGCCGTCGTTCTGTCCCAGCTGCTCAACCAGGTTGAGTATGCCGGCAACACCTATGAGGCCTGCGCCCTGGGCCAGCTTCCGGCCGAGTCCGCCAAGCTGCTCGCCGACGCCGGCATCGCCGAGCCCCGCGTGATCGAGTCCGTCGAGGCCGGTCAGCTCGTCGTCCTCACTGACCACAACGAGTCCGCCCAGTCCGTTGCCGGTCTTAAGGACGCCACAGTCTTTGGTGTCGTCGACCATCACCGCATCGGCGACTTCGAGACCGCCGGCCCGCTGCACTACATCTGCCTGCCCTGGGGTTCCAGCTGCACCATCGTCACCAAGCTCGCCGGCGTGCTCGGCGTTGAGCTTTCCGACGTTCAGGCCAAGCTGCTGCTCTCGGCCATGATGACCGACACGCTCATGCTCAAGAGCCCCACCACCACCGATGTCGACCGCGCCGTCGCCGCCAAGCTCGGCGAGCAGGTGGGCGTCGACCCGGTCAAGTTTGGCATGGAGGTCTTCCTCACCCGTCCGTCCGGCTCCTTCACCGCTGCCGAGATGGTCGGCAACGACATCAAGATGTTCGAGCCCGCCGGCAAGAAGCTGCTCATCGGCCAGTACGAGACCGTCGACAAGAGCCGCGCGCTCGGCATGATCGACGAGGTCCGCGAGGCCATGCGCGCCTACGCCGCCGAGAAGGGCGCTGACGGCATTGTCCTGTGCATCACCGACATCATGGAGGAGGGCTCGCAGGTCCTGCTCGAGGGTGAGACCGAGGCCGCTCAGAAGGGCCTGGGCATCGCCGACGAGCACGACGGCGTCTGGATGCCGGGCGTTCTCTCCCGTAAGAAGCAGGTTGCTGCCCCCATCATGGCCGCCTGCTAGGTTCTTTTGGCCTAACACCGACGACCGGACCGCGGACGCCCCGCGCTCCGGTCGTTTTTTGTGCACGGCACCGTGTTGTCTATTGGACAGGGGCGCCCGTGCCGTTGAGCAAATAATGTTCAACCTGTGGTTCCGCTTTTCGGCCACGTCTGCGTGCTTGTCGTGCAGGGTAGGCTAGATGCAAGCGTAATACGTTGGAGCGCGGCGCCGCCATCTGGGCGGGCCGTGCTTTTTTAAGACGGGAGTCTTCCCGTGAAAGGAGCCGCCCATGGCAGCACCCGAGCAGCTGTTCAACGTCCGTGAGCGCAAGCGTTTTGAGCGCCACGACATTTGGGAGCGCATCACCGAGAACGGCACGATTTCCGCCGCCGTCATGGTCTTCGCCGCCATCGCCGCCGTCATTTGCGCCAACACCGATGCCTACGAGGCCATCCATCACTTTTTGGAGACCCCGCTGTATGTGGGTCTGGGCAACCTTACGGCCGGTCTCACCGTTGAGCTTTTCGTCAACGACTTCCTCATGGCGATCTTCTTTTTGTTGGTGGGCATTGAGCTTAAGTACGAGATGACAGTTGGCGAGCTCAAGAACCCGCGCCAGGCTATGCTTCCCATGCTGGCGGCCGTGGGCGGCGTCGTCGTTCCCGCCTGCATCTATCTGATCTTTAACCATGCCGGCGCGCACAACGGCTGGGCCATTCCCATGGCAACCGATATTGCCTTTGCGCTGGGCGTGCTGTCGCTTTTGGGCAACCGCGTGCCCAACGGCGTGCGCGTGTTCTTCTCGACGCTCGCCATCGCCGACGACCTCATCTCCATCGCCGCCATCGCCATCTTCTACGGTCAGAGCCCCAATCCGTTTTGGTTGGGCGCCGCCGCGCTTGTGACCTGTGCGCTCGTGTGGCTCAACAAGACGCAGCATTATCGCCTTGCCCCGTATTCGGTACTGGGCCTGCTGTTGTGGTTCTGCATGTTCAAGAGCGGCGTGCACGCTACGCTTGCTGGCGTCATCCTGGCCTTCACCATCCCGGCCAAGTGCGGTGTTAAGCTTGATAGTCTCACCGATTGGCTGGGCGAGTGCTTGCCGCTGCTCGATGACCGCTACGACGACGAGGCGCACATCCTGGGCCAGCATGACTTTACCGTCTCGACCACCAAAGTCGAGCGCGTCATGCACCGCGTGACCCCGCCGCTCATCCGCATGGAGCGCCTGATCTCCACGCCGGTCAACTTTGTGATCCTGCCGATCTTCGCGTTCGTCAACGCACAGGTTCGCCTGGTGGGCGTGGACATGAGCCCGCTACTCACCGCCCCGGTGACGCTCGGCGTGTACTTTGGCATGCTGCTGGGCAAGCCGATCGGCATCTTTGGCATGACGTTCGCCCTGGTCAAGCTCAAGGCCTGCGAGCTGCCGCACAATGTCAACTGGCATATGATTGCCGGCGTGGGCATTCTGGGCGGTATCGGCTTTACCATGTCGATTCTCATCAGCGGCCTCGCCTTCCCGACGGCCCAGTTTGAGGTTCTGGCCGCCAAGGCCGCTATTCTCGCCGGCTCTGTCACCGCGGCCGTACTTGGCATGATCTACATGAGTGTGATCTGCAAGCACCCCGCGCCCAAGAACGAGTAGGCGCGTAGAAACAGACGCCAGAGCCTGCTCGAGCGCGTGTAAAACGCGGTTTTGAGTGGTACTTGCCACCTGCCGGACACCCCAGTGGCCAAAAAACGCCGTTTGTGAGTACTGTCACAAACGGCGTTTCATTTTAGGCGCGAAAAATAATGTACAAATCTATTCTGTCTGTGCATTAACGATTGCGTGGCTGGACGAAAAATGCCGATGCATCCTTCCAAAACCGGGCACAAAAGGCCAAGACTGGCCTTTTTAATTCAAAATCGCTGTTACTAAAAAAGTAACAGTACTCATATTTGCTATTTTTTGACCACAGGCCCCAATGACTAGGTTTATTCCACGGTGCCGTAGATGGCGCCCCAGCCGTGGGCGGCCAAGGCGGAGTTGAGCTGGTCGCAAAGTGACTGGCGGTCGTAATAGCCGGGCGGCAAAAGGTTCACGATTTCCATGAGATCGGGTGCCAGGTCCAAGATTTCGGCCTGTACGATCAGATCCAGGCGGTCGATGGCGTGGCGGTCGTAAAACAGTCCGTCGACCAGGCGCTGAAGGTCGCCGAATTCCTCGGCCTGGAACGATCCGTACTCCATAGTGCCTCCTTGGGCGCTTCATGCCGGCATGCGCGGCGATTCGTAATTCATTGCGATGGACTTAATCTATCACGGCTTCATAACGTTGCGACGGTAGCGGTCTATACTTAGAAGAATTGCAACGTACCGCTTCGTGAAAGGTCGCACCCATGCAGACGATCTACCAGAAGATGGAAACCACCGAACTCGATGCCGCCATCGAGGCGCTCAAGGCCGAGGTCGCCGAGGTCAAGGCCAAGGGCCTGGCGCTCGACATGGCCCGCGGCAAGCCGTCGCCCTCCCAGGTGGACATCTCTCGACCCATGCTCGATATCCTCAATGCCGATGCCGATCTGCACGACGGCAACGTCGACTGTTCCAACTACGGCTGCTTTGAGGGCATTCCCTCGGCACGCAAGCTAGCGGGGGAGTTCCTGGGTTGCCCCGCCGAGCAGACGCTCGTGCTGGGTTCGTCGAGCCTGCTGATCGAGCACGATATCGCCGGTATGTTCTGGCGTTGCGGCTCGTGCGGCAACGAGCCCTGGGAGGCTTACGAGGCAGCGCACGACGGCAAGAAGGTCAAGTTTCTGTGCCCTGTTCCCGGCTACGACCGCCACTTTGGCATCACCGCCGATCTGGGTATCGAGAACGTCCCCGTCGCGATGACCGACAACGGCCCCGACATGGACGAGGTCGAGCGCCTCGTCGCCGCCGACGATTCCATCAAGGGCATCTGGTGCGTGCCCAAGTATTCCAACCCCACGGGCATCACCTTTAGCGAGGACACTGTGCGCCGCCTGGTTGAGATGCCCACGGCCGCACCCGATTTCCGCATCTTCTGGGACAACGCCTACTGCGTGCACGACCTGTACGACGAGACCGACGAGCTCGCAAACATCTTTGACCTCGCTCGCGCGGCGGGCACCGAGGACCGCGTGGTGGCATTTGCCTCGACGTCCAAGATCACCTTCCCGGGCGCCGGTATCGGCTTTATCGGTGCGAGCCCCGCGGTCATCGCCGAGTTCTCCAAGCGCCTGAAGGCCGGCCTCATCAGCGCCGACAAGCTCAACCAGCTGCGTCACGTGCGCTTCCTTCCCACCATCGAGGCGGTCAAGGAGCACATGAAAAAGCATGCCGAGTTTTTGCGTCCGCGCTTTGAGGCCGTTGAGCGCAAGCTCACCGAGGGCCTGGGCGGCACGGGCTGCGCCACCTGGACGCATCCCCGCGGCGGCTACTTTGTAAGCTTCGATGGTCCCGAGGGCTCGGCCCAAAAGGTCTCCGCGCTGTGCGCCGACCTGGGCGTTAAGCTCACGCCGGCCGGTGCTACCTGGCCCTATGGCAAGGATCCGCGCGATACCAACATCCGCATCGCGCCGAG
>MNQC01000102.1:13231-20814 GCA_001915225.1 Collinsella sp. 60_9 | reverse complement strand
TAGCCTGCGTAATGCCATCGACTTGGCGCTCGAGCAGCCCACTGAGGCCGTTGAGCTCGATTTTGCCCAGGTGAGCTACATCGATTCGACGGGCATTGGCGTGCTTGTGGGCGCCGCGCACCACGCGGTCGACCACGGCAAGCGTTTTAGCTGCACCAATGTGCAGCCCCCGGTGATGCGCGTGGTTCAGCTGTTGGGTGTCGACCAGGAGATTTCGATCACCGCTGCATAATCTTTGCCCCCAAAAGGGCGTGCCGTTTGGCATATGTTTGTGATGCGCTCGGACGTTTTGGCGTCCGGGCGCTATACTTGACCGAATGAATAGACGAGTTCCGGCCGAATGGCGCGGTGCGGGCTCGACTCACATCGAGCCTTGGAGGTATGTGTGTTTGGTATTGGAGAGGGTGAGCTCGCGATCATCGTGGTCTTCGGCTTTTTGCTGTTTGGCCCGGATAAGCTCCCACAGATGGGCCGCACGATCGGCCGTGCCATCCGTCAGTTCCGCGAGACGCAGGAGAAGATGACGGCCGTTGTTCAGTCCGAGATAATCGATCCGGTGAGCGAGGCCGCGTCGGCCCCGGTCAAGCCCAAGAAGGCTGCCGTCGATGACGATTCCGATGCGGACAAGGATGCCGCCGAGACGGCAGCGCCCGCCAAGAAGGAGACCTTTGCCGAGCGTCGCGCCCGTCTTGCTGCCGAGAAGGCTGCGAGCGAGGCTGCCGCCGAGGGCGAGGGTGCTGCTGAGGAGTCCGAGGCCGAGGGTGCCGAGCCTGCCGCTGCCGCTGAGCCTGTCGTCGAGCCTGAGCCTGCTGCAGAACCGGAGCCCGAGCCCGAGCCGGCAGAGCCCACGACGGCCGACCTCTACGCCCGTCGTCCCCGCAAGCGCAAGGCCGTCGTCGACCAACTTGCCCGCGAGCTCGAGGCCGAGGACGACGCCGCTGCCGCCGATGCACCGAAGGGAGGCGATGAGTAATGCCTATCGGACCTGCGCGCATGCCGCTCTTCGATCACCTGGGCGAGCTCCGTCGCCGCCTGACCATCGTGGTCGTGTCGGTGTTTGCCGCCGCCATCGTGCTGTATTTCGCCACGCCCGTGGTGCTCGACATCCTGGAAGACCCCATCCGCTCCTTTGTGCCGGACGGTAAGTTCTACATCACCACCACGCTCGGCGGATTTGGCCTGCGCTTCTCGCTGGCCATCAAGATGGCCGTGGTCATGTGCACACCCATGATTATCTGGCAGATTCTGGCGTTTTTCCTGCCGGCGCTTCGCCCCAACGAGCGCAAGTGGGTCGTGCCCACGGTGCTCGCCTCGACGGTGCTGTTCTTCCTGGGTGCCATCTTCTGCTACTTCATCATCATCCCTGCGGGCTTTGAGTGGCTCATCGGCGAGACCTCGGCCGTCGCTACGGCGCTGCCCGATCTGGAGAACTACGTCAACATGGAGCTGCTCTTTATGATCGGCTTTGGTGTGGCGTTTGAGCTGCCGCTCATCATCTTCTACCTGTCCGTCTTCCACATCGTTTCCTACGCGGCCTTCCGCAGTGCCTGGCGCTACGTGTACGTAGGCCTGCTCGTAGGCTCGGCTGTGATTACGCCCGACGGCTCGCCCGTTACGCTGGGCCTCATGTATGGCGCCCTGCTCTCGCTCTACGAGATTTCGCTCGCCATCGCTCGCGTGGTTATTACCGCGCGCGAGGGCAAGGAGGGCTTGTTTGTGAGCCGTCTGGACCTGTTTTCGGACGATGAGGACGACGAGGAGTAAATCGGTATGCATGAGGTTGGCATTGTCAACGGCATACTCGATACAGTGATTCGCGCGGCGCGTGGGGCGGGGGCCTCGCGCGCCGTTTTGGTTACGCTGCGTATCGGGGATATGACCGAGGTCGTGCGCGAGGCGCTCGACTTTGCATGGGAGACGTTTCGCGACGAGGACCCGCTCACGCGCGGCTGCGAGCTTGCCGTGGAGGAAGTCCATCCACAAAGCGAGTGCCTGGACTGCGGCGAGGTCTTCGATCACGACCGCTTTCATTGTCGCTGCCCCCAGTGTGGCGGCGCCAACGTGCGCCTGCTGCACGGTCGCGAGCTCGACATCGCCAGTATCGAAATCGAAACCCCCGACGATTAGCCCGCTAGCCATCTGGTGATGGGGTATAAAGGGGCCAAAGTAAGGAGTGCCGAGTATGGCCGAGAAAACGATTGATATCGCGTCGCCGATTCTGTCGCGCAATGAGCGTCTGGCAGATCAGCTGCGTCAGCGATTTAAAGAGACAAACACCTCACCAACGAGCGCCTACGCGACAAGGCCGGCCTGCGTTGCGCCGTCATCGAGGGCGATATCGCCTCGGACGTCGACGCCATCACCATGAAGGAAGCCGGCATGCCCGCCATCCAGATCAACACGGGCGGCCTGTGCCACCTCGAGGGCAACATGATCATGGAGGCCGTTGACGCGTTCGACCAGGCGGTGGGCCTTCAAAATATCGACGTTATCTTTATCGAAAACGTGGGTAACCTGGTCTGCCCAGTCGACTTTGACCTGGGCGAGAACCTGTCCATCATGATTCTCTCGGTGCCCGAGGGCGACGACAAGCCCATTAAGTACCCGGGCATCTTCCAGCATGCCGGCGCGCAGCTGCTCAACAAGGTCGACGTGGCTCCGGCTTTCGATTTTGACATGGATAGGTATACTAAGACACTCGATGACCTCAATCCGCAGGCGCCGCGGTTTGCCGTGAGCGCGCGCAAGGGCGAGGGCATTGATCCCTGGTGCGATTGGCTCATCGGGCAGATCGAGCAAGCAAGGGCGTAAATCGGCCGCCATACGGGCGGGCGTAGCCGCAGAGATACGAGATAGGAGCCTCTTTTGAAGCTCATCATCGCAGAGAAAAACGACGCCGCGCGTCAGATTGCCGAGCGTCTGTCCACGGGCAAGCCCAAAAAGGACAAGGTGTACAACACCGCCATCTACCGTTTTGAATGGAAGGGCGAGGAGTGCGTGACGATCGGCCTTGCCGGCCACATCCTGGCGCCCGATTTTTGCGACAGCGTGTTGTTCGATAAAAAGCTGGGATGGTATTCGGTCACCGAAGACGGCGAGATGCTGCCGGCCGACATGCCCGATGGCTTGGCGCGTCCGCCTTACGATACCAAGCGTAAGCCGTTCCTTGCCGATGGCATCTCCATCAAGGGCTGGAAGCTCGAGAGCCTGCCCTATCTCACCTGGGCGCCCGTCATTAAGCTGCCGGCCGAGAAAGAGCTCATTCGCTCGCTCAAGAACCTTGCCAAGAAGTCCGACAGTGTCATCATCGCCACGGACTTCGATCGCGAGGGCGAGCTGATCGGTTCGGACGCCCTCAACAAGGTGCGCGAGGTTGCGCCCGACCTGCCGGTCGCCCGCGCCCAGTATTCTTCGTTTACCAAGGCCGAGATCACGCAGGCCTTCGATAATCTCGTCTCGCTCGACCAGAATCTGGCCGACGCCGGCGAGAGCCGCCAGCACATCGACCTCATTTGGGGTGCGGTGCTCACGCGCTACCTGACGCTCGCCAAGTTTGGCGGCTTTGGCAACGTGCGTTCCGCCGGTCGCGTGCAGACACCGACGCTCGCCCTGGTGGTCGAGCGCGAGCGCGAGCGCATGGCGTTCGTGCCCGAGGACTATTGGCAGATTCGCGGCATGGGTGCCGCGCAGGGCGCAGCCGAGGACGACCGCTTTAAGATTGCGCACAAGACGGCGCGCTTTACCGACAAGGATGCTGCTGAGGCGGCGTACGGCCACGTTGACGGCGTTGCGACGGCGACCGTTGCCGCGGTGACCAAGCGCTCGCGTAAGCAGCAGCCGCCCACGCCGTTTGCGACGACCTCGCTGCAGGCTGCCGCCGCGGCCGAGGGCATCTCGCCTGCGCGTACGATGCGCATCGCCGAGTCCCTCTACATGGCCGGTCTCATCAGCTACCCGCGTGTCGACAATACCGTGTACCCTGCGACGCTCGATCTGGGCGCCGTGGTGAGCGATCTGGCAAAGATCAACCCGGCGCTGGCGCCGGTGTGCAAAAAGGTGCTCGCCGGTCCCATGAAGCCCACGCGCGGCAAGGTCGAGACCACCGACCACCCGCCTATCTATCCCACGGGCGAGGGCGATCCGTCCACGCTCGACGGCGGCCAGCGCAAGCTCTACGACCTCATCGCCCGCCGCTTCCTAGCGACGCTTATGGGTCCCGCGACCATCGAAAACACTAAGCTCGAGCTCGACGTGAACGGTGAGCCGTTCGTGGCTTCGGGCGATGTGCTCGTGACCCCGGGTTTCCGCGAGGCGTACCCGTACGGACTCAAGCGCGACGAGCAGATGCCGCCGCTGGAGCAGGGCGATACGGTCGACGTGTTCGACATTAAGCTCGAGGCCAAGCAGACCGAGCCGCCCGCGCGCTACAGCCAGGGCAAGCTCGTGCAGGAGATGGAAAAGCGCGGCTTGGGCACCAAGTCCACGCGCGCGAGCATCATCGAGCGCCTGTACGCCGTGCGCTACCTCAAAAACGATCCCGTGGAGCCGAGTCAGCTGGGCATCGCCATCATCGATGCGCTGACGCAGTTTGCCCCGCGCATCACGAGCCCCGATATGACCAGCGAGCTCGACGGCGACATGACCCGCGTCGAGCGCGGCGAGGACACCGAAGAGCATGTCGTGACGCACTCGCGCGCACTGCTGGCCGGCGTGCTCGACGAGCTGCTCAAGCATACGCAGGAGCTGGGCGACGCTATCAGCGACGCCGTCACGGCCGATGCACGCGTGGGCGCCTGTCCCAAGTGCGGCAAGGACCTGGTTATGAAGACGAGCGCCAAGACCCGCGGCAGCTTTATCGGCTGCATGGGATGGCCCGACTGCGACGTGACCTATCCGGTGCCGAGTGGCGTCAAGGTGAGCCCGCTCGAGGGCGAGGCCGCCGTGTGTCCCGAGTGCGGTGCGCCGCGCATTAAGTGTCAGCCGTTCCGCCAGAAGGCCTTCGAGATTTGCGTGAACCCCACATGCCCCACCAACTACGAGCCCGACCTTAAGGTGGGCGAGTGCAAGGTGTGCGCCGAGGCCGGACGCCATGGCGACCTGATCGCGCACAAGAGCGAGAAGAGCGGCAAGCGTTTTATCCGCTGCACCAACTATGACGATTGCGGCGTGAGCTATCCTCTACCGGCGCGCGGTAAGCTCGAGGCGACGGGTGAGACCTGCCCCGAGTGCGGCGCCCCCATCGTGGTGGTCAACACGGCGCGCGGCCCGTGGCGTATCTGCGTCAACATGGACTGTCCGACCAAGGAGAAGAAGCCGGCCCGCGGCCGCAAGACTACGACCAAGGCGAGCACGGCCAAGAAGGCGACGGCGGCCAAGAAGACGACGGCCAAGAAGACGACGGCCAAGAAAGCAACTGCCGCCAAGAAGACGACCGCGAAGAAGTCGACTACCAAGAAAGCAGCCGCCGACAAGTAACGGCGCAGTCGAAACATTGCCCAAAAAAAACGAGCGAGGACCCCACGATCCTCGCTCGTTTTTTGACCGGCAGGTAGGGACGTTCCTTTTCTGCCGGCAGTTTAGGAACGTCCCTAACTGCCGGCTCGGGAACGACAAAGCGCTAGTTCACTTCGACGGGTTTGGCGCCGGGATAGCGCTCCTCAAAGTCTAGGCGATACTTATTGTCATTGGTGCCCGCCACGTTGTCGCGCGACAGCGGCGCCACGATCTCATTCTTGTGGTCCGCAGGCTTGGCGTATTTCAGGCTGATCTCCCAGGCATCACAGATTGCGTCAATGCGGTGATCCAGGTCGTCGTACAGGGCGATGATGTCCTTCCAGGAGCTATAGTTCTTGGAGCTCGTCGGGACGTCTAGGTCCTCGACGATGTCGTAATACTGCTCGATGGTGTCCTCTGTGCGCTCGGCGACGTCGGCGAGATTTTGACGGGTGGTCCGATCCTCTTCCAGATAGCTGCCGTTGAAGTTCTGCGCGCAGCCACGGACGTAGTTGTCGAGGTCTTCGAGCAAGTCGTAGTATTCGCTCAGGCGACGGTAGAGGTTCTGCTCGGAGAGCGTTGCTTCGCCGCCATCCTCGTCGTCATCGTCGTACAGGCTGTTGGGATCGCCGAGAGGCTTTAGGTCATCGTCGTCGACGTCATGGTGCAGCTTAGCTACCTCGGCAGTCGTCTGCGTGGCGGCGCTGTCGAAAGGCTTGATCACAAAGAAAACGACCAGGGCGATGATGATCGCCACCAGCACAACGATAACGGCGATAAGCGGCCCGGCGCCGCTCTTTTTGGGAGCGGGGGTCTGTGGCGAAGCGGGCGCGTATGCGGGAGCCGGCTGCTGTTGGGGCGAGCCGCTCGCGATGGGTATGCGCTGCGTGGTCTCGACGGCCGCGGGGCTTGCGGCGGGGTCGGGGCGATAGGCGAGGGGGTCGTCCGCCTTGGCTTGCGGCGCATCAAGGGAGCCGGTCTGCTCGAAAGCGGGCTGGCTATCGCTCGCGGTTGTTTGCTCAACGGGTGCACCGCACGAGGTGCAGAACTTGGCATTATCTGCAAGAAGCTTGCCGCACGAGGCGCAATACCGAGACATTGCCACTCCTTTCGCCACATTTCAATGCAATACGACGATTATACCCAGCGTCCAAAATTCCCCATCATAAGTTGCGGTGAAATAGGGACTGTTTGGCGGTCTCAGAGCTTCAATCAGTCCCTATTTCACCGCAACTTTGGAAAGGCACCTTTAGCCATTGGGGACGTTCTTAAACGACTAGTCATTCAAGAACGTCCCCAATGACTAGGTGGGGTTTGGGACGCGCCTGCCCCTGGGGTATCATGGCTTGGTTGCTATAACTCGCATTTACGCGCCTTGTAGGAAGGGGCTGCGCCCATGGCTTTTGAGCCCGCTCAACATAGCTTCATTACGCTCGAGGGTGTCGATGGCGCCGGTAAATCTACGCAGGCGCGCCTGCTTGCCCGTGCGCTCGACCTTGCCGGCTACCAGGTTGTGACCCTGCGCGAGCCGGGCGGTACCGCCATCAGCGAAAAGATCCGTGCTCTGCTGCTCGCCCCCGCCAATACGGCGATGGGCGACACCTGCGAGTTGTTGCTCTACGAGGCCGCGCGCGCCCAGTTGGTGCACGAGGTCATCGCGCCTGCCCTTGCTGCCGGCAAGGTGGTCCTGTGCGACCGCTTCTACGATTCCACAACTTGCTATCAGGCGTTTGCCGATGGCCTCGATCGCCAGATAGTGCGCGATGCCAACAACCTGGCCGTCGCGGGGACGCACCCGGCGCTCACGCTCGTCTATCACATCACGCCCGAGCAGGCGGCGCTGCGCATGGCAGCCCGTGGCGCGGCAGATCGCATGGAGGCTAAGGGCATGGCCTTCCAAGAGCGTGTCTACCAGGGATTTTGCGCCATCGCCGCCGAGGAACCAAACCGCGTAAAGCTCATCGACGCGACCGCGTCCATCGAGGACGTCTTCGCGCGGACGGTCGAGCAGGTTCGCGTCTACGGCCTCGACATTTCCCAGGACGCCGTCACCGCCGCGCTTGCCCAGGAGGCCGAGTAACATGGCCCCC
>MNQC01000102.1:0-13226 GCA_001915225.1 Collinsella sp. 60_9 | reverse complement strand
TACCTGTTTTTGGGCGCGCCCGGCGCGGGCAAGCTCGACGCCGCGTGGGCGCTCGCCCAAGCCTTCCTGTGCGAGCAGGATGGCTGCGGCTCATGCGATAGCTGCGTGCGCGTCGCCCGCCATACGCACCCCGACGTGCACTATTACACGCCCGAGAGCGCCACGGGCTACCTCATCGCCCAGACCCGCGAGCTGCTCGATGACGTGCCTCTGGCGCCCATCCGTGCCAAGGCCAAGGTCTACATCATCGACCGTGCCGAGCAACTGCGCGCCAATACCGCCAACGCACTGCTCAAAACACTCGAGGAGCCGCCCGAGGGCGTTATGTTCATCCTGCTGGGCACCTCGGCAGATGTGATGCTGCCCACCATCGTGAGCCGCTGCCAGTGCGTGCCGTTTCGACTGGTGTCGCCCGCCGTGGCCGCGCAGGCCGTGAGCCGCGCCACCGGTCAGGACCCTGCGCGTTGCCGCATGGCCGTCGCCGTAGCGGGAAGCCCCACGCGTGGCATCGAGTTCCTCAAGAGCGCCGAGCGCCAGGACGCCCGCCGTCAGATGGTTCGCGCCATCGATTCGCTTATCGCCGCCGACGAGGCCGACGTGCTCAGCCGTGCCAAGTCGCTCATCGTCGCCGTTAAGGCGCCGCTCGCCGAGGTCAAGTCCACGCAGGAAAAGGTGCTCGAGCAAAACGCCGATTACCTGTCGCGTGGAGCATTGAAGCAGCTTGAGGACCGCAACAAGCGCGAACTCAACGCGCGCGAGCGTTCGGGTATCATGGAAGCGCTGGCGAGCGCGCGGACGCTCATGCGCGACGTGCTGCTGACGCTTCAGGACGAGGCAGCCGACGTGGTGAACGAAGACGTGCGCGACACGATCGGTCGGCTTGCCGCCGCGACCAATGTTGCGGGTGCCACCCGGGCGCTCGAGGCAGTCGCGACCGCCGAGCGCAACATCGCCAGAAACGTTACTCCCCAGCTGGCCATCGAGGTCATGCTGTTCGATATCAGGAAGGCACTGAAATGCCGTTAGTCGTACCCGTTAAGTTTACCTACGCCTCGCGCGACCTGTGGTTCGATCCGCAGGATCTGGATATCCTCGAGGCCGATTATGCCATTTGCTCCACCGAGCGCGGAACCGAGATCGGCCTGGTCACGGCCGATCCCTTCGAGGTGCCGCAAGATGAGATCGGTCAGCCGCTCAAGCCCGTGCTGCGCGTGGCGAGCGACATCGACCTGCAGCTTGCCGACGACCTGGCTATCCAGGGCGACGAGGCCATGGTCGACTTCCGCCGCCTGGTCAAGGAGCTCGACCTCGAGATGAAGCCGGTCGGCGTCGAGTACCTGTTTGGCGGCGAGAAGGCCGTGTTCTACTTTGCGGCCGAGGAGCGCGTCGATTTTCGTCAGCTTGTCAAGGACCTGTCCTCGACGCTGCACATTCGCGTCGACATGCGCCAGATCGGCGTGCGCGACGAGACTCGCCTGGTGGGCGGCTATGCCCAGTGCGGCCAGGAGCTCTGTTGCACGCGCTTTGGCGGACAGTTTGAGCCCGTCTCGATTCGCATGGCAAAAGAGCAGGACCTGCCGCTCAACTCGTCCAAGATCAGCGGCGTGTGCGGCCGCCTGATGTGCTGCCTGCGTTATGAGTTCGAGGCGTACAAGGACTTTAAGAGCCGTGCGCCCAAAAAGAAGACGCTCATCGATACGCCGCTCGGTAAGGCGCGTATCCAGGAGTATGACACGCCGCGTGAGCAGCTGGTGCTGCGCCTGGAGAACGGCAAAGTCTTTAAGGTCAACCTGGCCGATATGACGTGCTCGGAGGGTTGCAAAAAGAAGGCCGCCGAGCAGGGCTGCAACTGCCGCCCCGACTGCGTGACGCGCGACGTGCTCGAGCGCATTGAGTCGCCCGAGATGCGCCTGGCGCTCATGGAGCTCGATCGCGAGAACGGCGTCGACGTGGGCGATGGCCTGTCGAGTGCCGACCGTCTGGCCGGCACGTCGATGCCCAAGCGCCGTCGTCGCGATGCCGAATCCGATGCTCGCGCCGGTCAGGGTCAGGGCGAGGGCCGTGGCCGCGGAAAGGGCCGCGGCAAGGCCGAGGCACCCGAGGCCGAGGAGGCCGCCGGTGCCCGTCGCCGCCGCAAGCGCGCGGGCTCGGGCGATGCTACCGAGGCTGCAGCCGCGGGCAAGAACGCCTCTCGCGAGCGCGAGGTCCAGCAGCCCCAGCAGCAGAACCGCGGCGGTGGCATGAACCCCACACGTCGCCGCCGCCGTCATCTGTCGAGCGAGGAGCGCGAGGACGCCTTCCGCGCCGCAGCTGCTCGCGAGGCTGGTGCCGCTTCCAAGGGCCCCTCGGCCTCCGATGCGTCTGCCGACAAGGGCGGCAAGTCGCGTGGCGAGGAGGAACGCGCGCCGCGTCCGCGCCGTCGCCATTCCTCGGGCGCGCAACAGAAGCCCTCAGTGCCCTCCGTGGCCGATCAGGTCTCGGATGGCGAGGTCAAGGTCACGCGCCGTCGTCCCGGAGATGGCGGGGGAGCGGCTGCCAAGGCTTCGCGTGGCGCCGCTCGTGACGAGCGCGAGCCGCGCGAGGATCGCGGTGGCGAGGGCTCGGCCGACCAGGGTCAAAAGCGCCGTCGGCGTCGCCGTTCCCGCAAGCCGCGCCAGGATGGTGGCGAGGGCTCGACCCCGTCTTCGTCCGCACCACAACCGCCCGCCGGCGAATAACGCCCGCGAGCGGATTTAGCCCGCCTTGCCCCGAGCGCATCGGGGTATCATAGCGCCGAATCAACAACCCTCCCTGCGACCGAACGTAGGGAGGGTTGTGTCTTGAAGAGCCATCTGAACATATTGAGCTGTCTGCAGGGTGCTGGTGCCCTACCGTTTGCGGACGAATTGCTACCGTTTGCCGAGCGGGTGGCACGCGAGGCGCTCGAGGCATTGTCGCCAACACGATGTGCCGGCTGCGAGCGCGCCGGTGCGCTTATTTGCCAAGACTGCCTGGCTGCGCTCACGCTCATCGACCCACGTCATAGCTGCACCCGATGCGGCGCCCCGTTTGGGGATTTGCTGTGCACTGAGTGTTCGGTCGAGGGCACGTCCTCGGCAATGGCGGAGGCGCTCGACCGCTGCCTGGCGTGCGCCGTCTATGCGCATCCGCTGCCGCGCATCATTAAAGCGTACAAGGATGCGGGCGAGCGACGTCTGGCTCCGTATCTGGCGGAGCTGCTCTACGACACCGCCCTGCATGCCCAGGTCGTAGCGGCCGATCGTTACGGAGGTGTGCTGTCCGGTGCGGATGCGGTGGTGTTTGTGCCTGCGACGGCGGCAGCGTTTCGGCGGCGTGGTTTTGATCATATGGAGGCTATTGCGCGCCCATTTTGCGAGCTGTCGGGTGTTCCCCTGCTCGATGCGCTCGTCAAGTACGGGCATGGCGACCAGCGCGAACTCGGTCGTGAGGAGCGCCGCGAGCGTGCCCAAGGCATGTACGAGACGGTTGAGGACGTGCACGGCCGCCGCTTGCTGCTTATCGATGACGTTATCACCACGGGCGCGACGATGGCAGCGGCTTCGGCGGAACTCAAGCGCGCCGGCGCCGTAGCGGTCGATGGCCTCGCTATCGCACGCGTTTGGTAGGGGTGGTTTTGTGGCAGTAAAGATTGAGCGGTGCAACGAGCCGACAGGCGAACAGCTAGCGGCTTCCGTAATCCTAACAGGCGCCTCGGCGCTACGCATGATGCGCGCCGAGCGCCGACAAATGGGTTACATCAGCTGGAGGGACCTCGATCCTGATGAAGAGCGCCGTGTGCTGTGCACATCGTCGCCCTCGACCGAGGACATCTATCTTCCCGACTTGGTGCGGATTGGAGCCGCAAGCAGCGAGGTGCAAGAGGATTTGTGCTTGCTGGTAGGGTCTGCAGCGCAGCGCCGCCGCATTCTTGGCGTGAGCTGGTCCGTATGCTCCGGGTTGCCCGCTGGCTCGATTCTAGAGGTGGAACCGGGGGTGTACAGTCTATCTCCCGAGGCCCTTTGCGTAGCCGTCGCGCGCGAGGTCGGCTGTATCCAGGCATTTGCCCTGGCCCAGGAGCTGTGCTCTAAGATTTCGCTGAGTGACCGCGGGAAGTATCTGCCTCCCTACACCTCGCCCGTTACGAATAAACTTGCAAAGGACAAGGACCAGCCAGCAGACGTGGGCTACTTTGAGGTTGAGCCGGTGCTGACGCCCGATCGTCTGGCAGATTACCTCGCGGTATGCAAGGGGAATGCGGCCAAACAACTGCAGCGTCTGTGTCCCTACTTGTCAGAAAACCTGCGCTCGCCCATGGAGTGCATCATGCTCGCTCTGTTTTCGCTTCCGTTTTCCTATGGCGGATTTGCCTGCGGTCCCTTTAAGACCGACTACAAGATCGAGTTCGATGACCGTGCGCAGGCAATCTCGGGGATGCCGCATGCAGTTTGCGATGCGTATCAGGAAGCAGCCCAGTTTGACCTGGAATACAACGGTGAGCTGGGCCATTCCTCCCGGAGGGGACGTATCCATGATGAAAAACGCAACACGGGCTTGATTACTATGGGAATCGAGGTCGCGACGGTCAATAACGAGATACTCTGCGACATGGAAGCAATGGAGGCGCTCGCATGGCGCATGCACCAGCGTATGCGAAAGCGGTACCGGAATCGTGTCGATGCCCGCAGGAAAAAGCAAGAGGCGCTGCTTAACACGCTGCGGGCGTGTTTTGGGCTTAAACCTGCCTAACAATGCTCTGAAACAGGGGGTTGGATATATGCTCTGGCCAAAATATAGCAAATATGAGTACTGCTACAAATTCAGTAACAGCAAAATCAGGGATTTTGGGACTGGAAGATGGGGTAAATTAGAAAGCTATTAAACAAATGTGGAATATCCTAGCATCAATCTGACGTTATAGAGCGTGAAAACAGCTTGCAGAGCCAAAAACTCCTGCTACTAAATTGGTAACAGTACTCATATTTGCTATTTTTTGGCCACGGCGCCCTAAGACGGGTGTGTTGGGGCTTTCCATAGGGGAGCGACGGGCTCAATCAGAGCACGTGCGGCCCGTCCTGACCTGCGAAATCTGTACTCGCGATGCGAATAACGCCCCTAACCTTAAACTTTAGCTTGAACTTAGCTATAATGCGCTTCGTTCCTACCAGGCTGTGGTTGCGGACGGACGAAATGCCCGTCCTAGTCCAAGACAGACGCGGTCAAAGGGATCCACGTAAGCGACCGCGTGCGCGCGGCGCGATCATGGCGCGTCCTAGATGTAAGCCGCACCGTCCGTTCTACTTTCTTTGGGGCAATACCGCCTCGCGGGCGAGCGGGCCAGTCGTGAAGGTGGTTACGGCCTCCCGAGCAAACACCCCGGTGCGCAAGTGTGGGGTCAAATACCAGGTCAGCTGGTGGGAACAACCCGTTATTCCGCGCAACGCACGGATTGTATACGACACAGAAGGCAGGGTAGTGGACATGGTGAGGGGCAGCTTGATGCACGCGGCTCGGTTAGGTGCTGGGACCGCAGCGGTCATCGCCGTTTTGGGCCTGAGCGGATGCGCGTTCAACCCGCTGTCTACGTTCACGACTCCCACGATCGACCAGATCGAGTACGAGACCGTCACGCCGGCGGTGTCGGACGATGCCCTGGTCACTCCCGGAACCCTGACGGTCGCCCTCGATACTTCCGATGCGCCGCAGGCCATGCAAGGCGCCGACGGCGAGCTCACGGGATATGCGGTTGACGCCGCCCGCGCCCTCGCAAGCCGCATGGGCCTTAAGGTCGCCTTTGTCGATGCGTCCTCGGCAGGTTCCGCGCTCGGCGACAAAAAGGCCGATATCTTTATCGGCAAGATCAACTCCACGGACGGGGACGTTAGCTCGCTCGGCACCTGCCTGTACGATGCCGCTTCTGTGTTCGGTAAAACCAGCGATGGTGGGTCGTTAAGCGTTTCCACCGATACCCTTAACACGTCTACTCTGGGTGTCCAGATGTCCTCGGCCTCGCAGGAGGCGCTTGCTAAGCAGAGCATCACCGCCAACCAAAAGACCTACTCCAACATCAACGAGTGCTTTGAGGCGCTCGAGTCCGGCGAGGTCGACTATGTGATCTGCGACTCCACAGCCGGCGGCTATCTTGCACGCCTGATGAGCGAGGTCTCCTATGTCGGTGCGCTCGAGGCGCCCTCGACGCTTGGTGTTGCGGGCCTCTCGTCCAATGACAAACTGTGCCGCGCCGTGAGCGATGCCCTCGACGGTATTACGGCCGACGGTACGCTCGAAGCAGTCCACTGCGTCTGGTATGGAAGGATGCCCTACGACCTCACCACTAAGACGGTTTCGGGCGCTAACGTGCAGCCGGGCGACTCTGAGTCCAGTGAGACCACGTCCTCCAGCGAGTCCTCCGATTCCAACAATGAGACCGCATCCTCCGAGGACAAATCGTCCAGCCAGGAAGGCACCATCACCGACGACGACATTAACAAACTCAATAGCTAGTTATTGCTAGGGGTGGTGTCTCCTATACGTTGGAAAGGACACCTCTTCACGGTTTCAACACGCACTGCCGGGCTTCCCCGATGGGGGAGCCCGGCTTTTTCATCCCAATAAAATCAGCAGGTCAAAGCCAATTTTCGGGACCAAATACAAAGCCGCCGGCCCCCTCCTATAGCGCACTTTGCCACAGAAAAGTGCGAGACTTCGGTATGCGGTATCAAGCAATCGTTATTCGGGTCTTTGGGAATCCGCGTGATTAAATGCACGGCAATGGGTACATAGCCAGTACAGTAAGTCCCCGAGGCAGATTGGAGCCACGTATGGATATCAAGGTTTCTGGACGCAAGACGACGGTAACCGATGCTCTGCGTGCGCATGTGGATGAGAAGATCGGCGAGGCGCTCAAGGTTTTCGATATCGAGCCCATGACGGTCGACGTTGTACTTCGCTATGAGAAGAACCCCTCGAACCCCAACCCGGCAATCGTCGAGGTCACGGTTCGTGCCCGCGGTTCGGTGATTCGCGTTGCCGAGCACGGTGCAGATATGTACGCTGCCATCGACCTCTCCGCCGATAAGGTCACCCGCCAGCTGCGCAAGTTCAAGACCAAGGTCGTGGACAACCGCCAGGGCGGTGCCAGCGCAGCGGATGTCGCACCGGTCGAGCGCGTCGAGGATCTGGGCGACCTGCTGCTGCCCGAGGAGGAGGACGACCTGCTCGTCCGCGAGAAGGTTATCGACGTCACCCCGATGACTGAGGAGCAGGCGCTGGTGCAGACCGATCTGCTCGGCCACGACTTCTACGTGTTCGAGAACGCGACGACCGGCCTTATCAATGTGGTGTATCACCGTAAGAATGGTGGATATGGCATCATCAAGCCCCGCATCGAAACACTTGACGAGTAAAATACGTTAACTTGCATGAGTTAACGGTTGGCGGCCATCCCATGCGGGTGGCCGCCTTTTTACGTAAGGAGTCGCTTTGATGGACAAGGCCGCATCCGCCGGTCATTCGGACCGTTGCCGCATCGTCGTCGATACCTGCTGCGACTTTAGCCCCGAGGTCGCCGCGAACCTCGATGTCGATATCCTGGGTTTCCCCTTCATTATCGATGGCGAAGAGCGCACGGACGACATCTGGTCGAGCATCACACCCAAGGAGTTCTACGACCGGATGCGCGCCGGTGCCCGCGTGTCCACCTCGGCTGTGTCGCTCGGTCGCTATATCGAGTTCTTTACCGAGTGCGCCAAAGAGGGCACGCCCACGGTCTACCTGTGCTTTACCTCGGCGCTGTCGTCGAGCTACAACTCCGCGTGCCAGGCGGCGGATGCCGTGCGCGCCGAGTATCCCAACTTTGAGCTCTACGTGGTCGACAACGCTCTGCCCTGCGCGACCGGCGCGCTCTTGGCGCTCGAGGCCGTGCGCCAGCGTTCGGCGGGACTGACCGCCAAGCAGCTGGTCGATTGGGCAAACGAGGCAAAAACCTACGTGCACGGCTACTTTACGCTCGAGAGCTTCGACGCACTGGCCGCCGGCGGTCGCATTCCGCCCGCGGCGGCACAGCTCACGGCAAAGCTCGACGTCAAGCCCGAGCTCTCCTACGACCTGGCCGGCTCGCTGTCGCTGATCGGCGTCAACCGCGGCCGCAAGAAGGCGCTCAAGTCCATCCTCAAGTCGTTCCGCGAGAACTACGTGCCCGATCGCACCATGCCCATCGCCATCATGACGGCCGATGCCGAAAAGGACGGTGACTGGCTCGAAGCCGCCATCCGCAAGGAGGAGGGTTGCGCCGACGTCACGATCATTCGCAGCTCCGTGGGTCCCACCATCGGCTCGCACGTGGGGCCCGGCATGGTGGCCTGCGCGTTTTGGGGTAAGAACCGCGCCGACAAGGCGTCGCTTTCCGACCGTATCGCCCGTCGCGTGCGCGGTCAGTAGGCAAGCGCTGCGTCCGTAATCGCCCTCGACTCACAGCCCAAACGCTGGCACCGAGTATTCAACCTGGTAATAACACCCAACCCAAAAGGAAAGGTTTCATGGCAAACAAGCTCTCTGTCGCATTTATCGGCACCGGAATTATGGGTGCCCCCATCGCCGGCCACATTCTGGACGCCGGCTATTCCGTCACGGTCAATAACCGCACCAAGTCCAAGGCTGCAGCGCTCGTTGAGCGCGGCGCCGTCTGGGCTGATACGCCGGCAGATGCCGCGGCGAACGCCGACGTTGTCTTTACCATGGTGGGCTATCCCTCCGAGGTCGAGGAGCTCTACCTGGCGGGCGACGGCCTGCTCGCGTGCACTAAGCCCGGCGCGGTCCTGATCGACCTCACCACGAGCTCGCCCGAGCTGGCGCGCGACATTGCCGAGGCCGCCCAGGTTTCCGGCCGCATGGCGTTTGACTGCCCCGTCACCGGCGGTGAGTCGGGAGCTATCGCCGGCACGCTCACGGCTATCGTGGGCGCTACCGAGAACGACATCGCGCCGGTCCGCGACATCCTTGCCACCTTTGCGGCCAACATCTGCTGCTTCGACGGCGCCGGCAAGGGCCAGGCTGCCAAGCTCGCCAACCAGGTGTCGCTGGGCGCCTGCATGGTCGGCATGGCAGACGCCATGGCGTTTGCCGAGCTGAGCGGCCTTGACCTGGAGAAGACCCGCCAGATGATCCTGGGCGGTACCGGCAAGTCCGGCGCCATGGAGAGCCTGGCTCCCAAGGCGCTCGACGGCGACTACAAGCCCGGCTTTATGGTCGAGCACTTCATTAAGGACCTGCGCTTGGCGCTCGCCTATGCCGACGACCGCGAGCTTGCGCTGCCCGGCGCCGACGTGGCCTTTACGCTCTATGACATGCTCGACGCCATCGGTGGTGCCAAGCTGGGCACCCAGGCCATCACGGTCCTCTATAAGGAGGAGGCCGACGCCATCGCCGCCGGTCTGGACTGGTCGCAGTATCGTCCCGAGGAGCATGGCGCTCACGAGGACGGCTGCGGTTGCGGCGAGCATGGCGACGACCACGAGTGCGGTTGCGGCCACCATCACGGCGAGGACCACGAGTGCTGCGGCGGCCACGGCCATGACGACGGCCACGAGTGCTGCTGCGGCCACCATCACGGGGAGTAGCGCCCATGAGCTGGACGTTCGTGGTGCTTGCGCTGGTGCTCTTTCTCTTTGCGATCTACATTGGCTTTTTGTGCGGCCAGTGGGCCTGCGAAAAGCGCGTGATCACCAAGCGCGACTACTGGATTGCCAACTTTGCAGGCGCGGCGGCAGTCGTCCTGCTGACCTGGGTGTTCTCGCTGTTCCCGCTGGTGCAGTTTGCGCCGATCGGCTGGCTCGGCGGCTTTATCGCCGGTCTTAAGATGAGCTTTGGCGAGTCCGTCGGTCCGTGGCGCAAGCACGACGAGGTCTTTAACGTCAACAAGGCTCATCGCGCCGCCGCCGACGCGGGCGACGCTGAGGAACGCCGCCGTGCGCGTCGCAATGGCGCGGCCGACCGACAACTCATCTCGGTCACCGATGACAGCAAGGGTGCTGGCAAGCACGCTAAGAAATAGTAAGAAGAGGTAACTATGGCAGAAAACAAAGACGAACAGCTCACCGACGAGGAGCTGGCACAGCTTCAGCTGGCAGAGGAGAACGAGAACGCCGTCGACCGTCTGGTCAAGGAGCTCGGCTGCCCCACGCGCCGCATCCGCCAGTTTGCCGCCCGCGTGTTGCATCTGCTGGCCGAGCGCGATCCGCAGCGCGTCGTGCCCTGCGTGCCCGCGCTGATCGAGGCGCTCGACCGCCCCGAGGCGCAGACCCGCTGGGAGGCCCTCGATGCCCTGACGGCGCTCGCTACCACCTGCCCCGAGCAGCTGGGCGATGCCTTTGAGGGCGCCGAGACTGCGCTGTTCGACGAGATCTCCTCCACGCTGCGCTACGCCGCCTTCCGCCTGCTGTGCGTGTGGGGTGCCACGAGCGTCGAGCGTTCGCGCGAGGCTTGGCCCATCCTGGACGAGGCCATCCAGTGCTACCACGGCGACCTTGAGTATCGCGACATGCTCGGTTGCCTGTACGAGTTTTGCCAGGGCGAGATCGACGCCGAGGTTGCCGAGAAGCTCGCGCTGCGCCTTAAGTTCGACGCCGAGAACGGCAAGGGCAGCTATCTCAAGGCCCGTTCGAGCGAGATTTGCGAAATGCTTGTTAAACGTTTTGGCCTGGATCTCTCCAAAAAGAAGAAGCGTGCTAGCGTTAAAAAATCTGACGACGCCGAAAACGAGGAGTAACAGATTATGGCGCACGATGTAGTCCTGATCCCCGGTGACGGTATCGGTCCCGAGATTACGCAGGCCATGCGCCGCGTGGTCGAGGCCACCGGTGTCCAGATCAACTGGAATGTCCAGGAGGCCGGCGCCGGCGTCATGGACGAGTTTGGCACGCCGCTGCCCCAACATGTGCTCGACGCGGTCGCCGAGACCAAGGTTGCCATCAAGGGCCCCATCACCACGCCGGTCGGCACGGGTTTCCGCAGCGTTAACGTCGCCCTGCGCAAGCACTTCGACCTGTACGCCTGCGTGCGCCCCTGCCTGTCGCAGCCGGGCGACGGCTCGCGCTTCCGCGACGTCGACCTGGTCATCGTGCGCGAGAACACCGAGGACCTCTACGCCGGCATCGAGTTCGATGAGGGCGCTGCCGAGGTCGAGGAGCTCTCGCAGCTTGTCGAGCGCTCGGGTCAGAAGACCTTCGCCGCCGATTCCGCCATTTCAATCAAGCCGATCTCCATCGCCAAGAGCCGCCGCATTGTGGAGTATGCCTTTGAGTATGCCCGCCGCTGCGGCCGCAAAAAGGTGACGGCCGTGCACAAGGCTAACATCATGAAGGCGACCGACGGCCTGTTCCTGCGCGTGGCGCGCGAGGTGGCCGCCAACTATCCCGATATCGAGTTCAACGACAAGATTGTCGACGCCACCTGCATGGGCCTGGTCCAGAACCCCAACGACTTCGATGTCCTGGTGCTGCCCAACCTGTACGGCGATATCGTGAGCGACTTGTGCGCCGGCCTGGTGGGCGGCCTAGGGATGGCCCCCGGCTCCAACATCGGTGCCGACTGCGCTATCTTCGAGGCAACGCACGGCTCCGCGCCCGATATCGCTGGCCAGGATATCGCCAACCCCACGGCCGAGATCCTCTCTGCTGCGATGATGCTCGATCACCTGGGCGAGAACGACGCTGCCAATCGCATTCGCGCCGCCGTGTCCGCCACGCTCGACGAGGGCGAGCAGGTTACCGGCGACGTTCGTCGTGCCCAGACCGGCTCCGTTGAGGGCGCTGTGGGCACGCAGGCCTTTGCCGATGCCGTTATCGCGCACCTGGTCTAAGGTATGCACGCTGCAAACGCCTAAATAGTACTTAAGTGTTTGCGTATAACCTAAGAATCAATACGCCCGGCGCTCTGCCGGGCGTATTCTATTGGGGACTATGTTTCCTAACAAGGAGTAACTGATATGGGTCTGATTCAAAAGAAGGACGAGAAGGACGAGATCGACGGCATCCAGATCATCGAGCGCGGCGAAGGCCCCGACGGTGATGAGGACGAGAAGATCGACCTGGTCGCCGGCACGTCTGCCGAACATATTGCCGCCGGCACGACCGCCGAGGAGGAAGACGCTCGCCTGGAGGCAAAGATCGCCGCGGACGCCGCCGACGAGAACCTCATGCCCCAGGAGCAGGACGATGACGACGACTCCGACGTGGACGACCACGCTTGCGAGCACAAGAAGACGATGATTGCCGCCTTTGTGGTCGCCGTCGTGATTGCTGCCGTGGTCGGCTTCTTTATCGGCAACGGTGGTTTTGGCGGCAAGGGCGTCGGCTCGGCGACCCTGTCCGAGGACCAGCTCGATTCGACCGTGGCGAGCTATAGCTACAACGGCAAGAAGAGCGACATCACCGCGCGTGAGGCCATCGAGAGCCAGTACAGTCTCGACACCGTCAAGGACGACGACGGTAACTACACCGCTCCGTCCGCTGACGTCATCCTGTCCTACGTGCGCAACCAGATTCTGCTGGACGCTGCCGAGGACGAGGGCATTACCGTCTCTTCCAAGGAAATGAAGCAGTACGCCGAGGATTCCATCGGCACCTCCGACTACAAGACCATGGCCACGCAGTACGGCGTGTCCAAGGACCAGGCCAAGCAGATCGTCCGCCAGTCCGCGACGCTGCAGAAGCTCTACAAGAAAAAGGTGGGCGACAGCTCCGCAAGCATGCCGACCGCCCCGACCGAGCCTGCTGACGGCAACGAGGAGACCGCGAGTAAGGACTACGCCGATTACATCATCAACCTTGCCGGCGATGAGTGGGATAGCTCAAAGGGCACTTGGAAGGATGCCGACAGTACCTATGCCAAGGCCTTTACCGATGATGCCTTTACGGCCGATAGCGCCACCTACAAGCAGGCCATGACTGCCTACTACACTGCTTATCAGCAGTATTCCTCGCAGGCTTCGAGCGCCAGCTCCAAGTGGACCGAGTATGCTAACGGCCTCTACGCCAAGGCCAACATCAGCATCTACGGCCTGTTTGCGTAAGGTTTGCCTGCACTACTGCGCGCTAACCGATCCATCTGATTAAGCCCGCTAGAACGGACAATGAACTGCCTCCCATTTCTTGGACATGAGAAATGGGAGGCTTTCTTTATGCGCGTTGATTTGAGGGTGAAGCATGATGTCGAGGCCAGGAAGGCGGCCA
>MNQC01000101.1:23518-42016 GCA_001915225.1 Collinsella sp. 60_9 | reverse complement strand
ATCGGTCGGAGGGGTGGCTTTGTAAAGCCGTTTGTCTCCACCCGCGTAGCGGGTGGTTTAAAGCTGGCCGCTGCGCGGCCAGCGGACTAAAGTCTTGAACAAAAACCGGGGCCCGCATGATGCGGACCCCGGCTCAATACCGTGACGATATGTCAGTTACGTTCTACACATAGAACAGAATGTCGTCGTAGGTCGGGACCGGCCAGTAGTCAGCGGCCACGATCTCCTCCATGGCGTCCACGGCGGCACGCAGCGCATCCATAGCGGGAACGACCTCGTGCGCGTACACGTTGGCCTGCTCCTGGCCATCGAGAGCCTCGGCCTTCTGATGCACGACGTCGAGCGCCTTGATGGAGTCGTTGATGGCAGTGATACCGTTGCAGAGCTTGTTGAGCGTGTTCTGCTCGCACTGCATGGCGGCCTCAGCACCGGCGGCACGAATAGTCTCAAGGCCCTTAGCGACCTTGGTGGCATAGGCGGTAATGACCGGGCGATAGGCACGACGCCCCTCCCGAACCATCGTGGTGGCCTCGATGTTCATAGTCGCCCACGCCCTTGCCAATGGCGGGAATCACGCGGACGGCCGTGGTCTTGTTGTTGGCAAGGCCGCGCTTCTCGGCCTCAACGGGCCACTCGTCGGAGTAGCCGTCACCAGAGAACAGGATGCGCTGGTGGTCGGTCAGGACCTTCTTGCAGTACTCGAGCGCAGCGTCCTGGAACTCATCCTCGGGCGTACCCTCAAGCGCGTCGGCGAAGGACTTGAGCGACTTGGCCACGGCGGCATCGAGCACCAGGTTGGAGTCGGAGACGTTCTGCTCGGAGCCGCAGGCACGGAACTCGAACTTATTGCCGGTGAAGGCAAACGGGGAGGTGCGGTTGCGGTCGGTGTTGTCCTGCATCAGCTTGGGCAGGGTATCGGCGCCCAGGTCGAGCACGCCGCGCGTGGCATGGACGGAAGCCTTGCCATCGATGATCTTCTCGACGACCTCGGTAAGCTGGTCGCCCAGGAAGATGGACATAATCGCCGGAGGAGCCTCGTTGGCGCCCAGACGATGGTCGTTACCGGCCGAGGCAACGGAGGCACGCCCGCGGTGAGGAAGACGATGAACTGCAGGTTGTCGAGCGGGGTGTCACCTGGATCGAGCAGGTTCTCGGACTCGGTGCCAAGCGACCAGTTGTTGTGCTTGCCCGAACCATTGATGCCCTCGAAGGGCTTCTCGTGCAGCAGGCAGACCAAGTCGTGGCGGGAGGCGATGAGCTTCATCTTCTCCATCATGACCAGATTCTGGTCGATGGCCTCGTTGACTTCGCCATAGACGGGGGCAAGCTCATGCTGGCAGGGAGCAACCTCGTTGTGCTTGGTCTTGGCGGGAATGCCAAGCGCCCACAGCTCATCGTCCAGATCCTTCATATAGGCCGAGACGGTGGGGCGGATAGCGCCAAAGTAGTGCTCCTCGAGCTCCTGGCCCTTGCAGGGAGCGGCGCCAAAGAGGGTGCGGCCGGTAATGACCAGGTCCTTGCGCTTGCGGTAGGCGTCCTTCTTGATCAGGAAGTACTCCTGCTCGTCGCCCACGGAAGGAACGACCTTCTTGGGGGTCTTACCGAACAGCGCCAAAACGCGCTTGGACTCACGCGAGAGCGCGGTCATGGAACGCAGCAGCGGGGTCTTCTTGTCCAGGGCCTCGCCCGTGTAGGAGCAGAAAGCCGTGGGGATGCACAGGACGTCGTCCTTGATAAAGGCGGGGCTAGTGGGATCCCAAGCGGTGTAGCCACGGGCCTCGAAGGTGGCGCGCAGGCCGCCGTTGGGGAAGCTGGAGGCATCGGGCTCGCCCTGGATGAGGTTCTTGCCCGTAAACTTGGTAATGGCGGTGCCGTCGTGGTTGGGCTCCAGGAAGCTGTCGTGCTTCTCGGAAGTAATGCCCGAAAGCGGCTGGAACCAGTGCGCATAGTGCGTCGCACCCTTGGAGATGGCCCAGACCTTCATGGCATGGGCAACGGCGTTGGCCACATCCAGGTCGAGCGGCTCACCGCCCTCGAGGGTTGCAGCAAGGCGCTTCCAAATGTCCTTGGGGAGGTAGTCCTTCATGACTTCCTCAGAGAACACCATGGTCCCGAAGCGGTCAGTAAGTTCGGCCATACGGAACTCCCTTCGTATCGGCACCGCGTGAGAAGCGGTGTTGATTACTAACGAACGAGTCATAGCTTAGACTCGCCGTGTTTCCGCGACATTACCGTTATGTTGCTGTCGCGAAACCAATCAATGAGGTTACCCTATCGAGGCGGCGTTGCCACCCTCAACAGCCAATCAACTGCATAAATTGCAGACCTCTCTCCATGGTTTAAGGGTAGTCAATTTGGGATGGAGCTCTATTAACTGGTATTTTGCATCAGATACCAGTCTTTATAGTCCGTGCCTAGATTAGCTGCTCTGTTATAGAGAAAGCCGATAGCAAGGCATCTTTGATTGGTATCCTCAAATAGCGAGTGAAACTCCACCGTGGCACAGTGGTGCTGTAGAATCCTTACAACACATCACACTATTACGTATCTAGAGGAGCACGATATGCGCGTCGACGAGGTTTTTAAGCAGGCAGCATCCCAGGGCACCGCGCCCATTTCGTTTGAGATGTTCCCGCCCAAGGGCGAGCTGACCCTCGACACGGCTCGCGAAGTGGCAGGCAATCTGTGCAAGCTTTCGCCGAGCTTTGTCTCGGTCACCTGCTCGGCCGGCGGCTCGGGCAACGGTGCCGCCACCGCCCCCATCGCGCATATGATTACGAGCGAATTCGACACGCCCTCGGTGGCACACCTTACCTGCGTGGGCCGGTCGCACGCCGATATCGCCGCCAAGATCGACGAGTATCGCACCGCCGGCGTGGAAAACGTGCTGGCCCTGCGCGGCGATCTTCCCGCCGGCGCGACCGAGGACGACAAGCCCGCCTCGGACTATGCCTACGCCCGCGACCTCATCCCCGAGCTCGTCGACGCCGGCTTTTGTGTGGGCGCCGCAGCCTACCCCGAGGCGCCGCAGCCTACCCCGAGGGCCACATTGCCTGTGAGGACCTCAACGTCTCGGTCGAACACCTCAAGCAAAAACAGGACGCCGGCGCGAGCTTCTTTGTGACGCAGCTCTTCTTTGATAACGAGTGCTTCTACCGTTTTCGCGAGCTTGCCGACAAGACCGGCATCACCGTGCCCATTACCGCGGGCATCATGCCGTTTATGGGCAAGTCACAGATCAGCCGCATGGTCTTTATGTGCGGCGCGTCGCTGCCCTCCCCCGTCATCAAGATTCTCGCCAAGTACGAGAATGACCCCGAGAGCCTGCAGGCAGCTGGTGTAGATTATGCAGCCCGCCAGCTTTGCGACCTCAAGGAGCACGGCGCCGACGGCCTGCACCTGTACACTATGAACCGTCCTGCGATCGCCGCGACCATTATGGAGCGCCTGGGGTAATGGAAAAACCGCACATCGATACAACCGCTGTCGAAGTGCCGGCCGACCTTGCGTCGCCGGCGCTCTACCGTATCGATGCCGCGCACCGTCCCCGTGTCGACCGTGCACGTCTGGAACTGGACATTGAGCCCCGTGGCGTGCGACGCGTGTTTGCCGTCGATGCCACGGGCGTTGACGAGCAGGGCGAGCCCAGCATCCGTCTGGTTGGCACCAACGTTGAGCTGCGAGGTCGCGATGTCTATCGACATCTCAAAGATGCCCGCTTTGCCGCGCTCATGGCATGCACCCTCGGCATGGACGCCGAGCGTCGCCTGCGCACCACGGGAGCCCAACATCCCCTGGAGGGCGCCGTGCTCGACGCCGCGTGCTCCGCTTACGTGGAAGCCGCCGTTGAGCAAATGGACCAGCAGGTCAAGACGGACGCCGCCGTTCATGGGCTCGCCGGCAACTGGCGCTTTAGTCCCGGCTACGGCGACTGCCCGCTCTCGGCCCAGCGCTCGATCGTCAATGCGCTCAACGCCACGCGGCTCATCGGGCTTACCGTCACGCCCACCAGCCTGCTCATGCCCACCAAAAGCGTGACCGCGGTGATCGGTCTGTTTGACGGCGAGGTCCACGACGCCCAGAGCCGCCCCACCTGCAATATCTGCCGCATGCGCGAGCACTGCCGCTTCCGCGCCACCCATACCACCTGCTATTCGCATTCTGAATAAAATGTCAATGATGGCACGGTATCGAGGGAATCTCATCCGTATGTAAGCGAATGTCCTCACAAACAAGTACCATAAGATGCCAAATAACAACTATCTGAAAGCCAGTACATGCACAACATTCTGCAGTTCTCGCCACAACTAACCGCGCTTGAGTTTTTTTCAGGCATTGGCTTGGCTCGTGCCGGCATGGCAAAAGCCGGAATCAAAACAATCTGGGCAAATGACATAGACCATACTAAATGCGCCATGTACAGCCAGTGTTGGGGCGATGAACATCTAGTCGAGCAGGATGTCCACACACTCGACCCCGACCTAATACCTCAAGCCGACATCGCATGGGCGTCAAGCCCTTGCACAAACTTATCTCTCGCGGGAAACAGGGAGGGACTTATCTCTGGCAAAGAGTCCAGCGCGTTCTTTGGCTTTATTAAGGCCATCGAAGGAATGAGCGATCGTGCCCCGAGGGCACTTGTTCTCGAAAATGTCATCGGCCTTGCCACGTCTAATAACAGTGATGACTTTAGACTCGTTTGCCAGGAATTTAATCGTTTAGGCTATTCATGCGACGCTTATTTTATCGATGCACGGCACTGGCTTCCCCAGTCACGCCCCCGCATGTTTGTCGTCGGATTAAAAAACCCTCTTCCCAACAGCCGACTCGATTCCTCGCTTCGACCTGAAAAGATCTCCTGGATTCACTCCGACCCTTCACTCATTACGCACGTCTCTCACCTAAACGAGCCAAGTCCACTTCGCATGACGGGCCTTGCAACGGTTGTTGAAAATATTCCCGAGAACGACAAGCGTTGGTGGAACAAAAACCAAGTACAAGCATTTATCGACTCACTTGCACCGCATCAAGCAGAGCGCCTTCAGCGCTTCTTAAATGCCAAAGAAAGAATTGTTCGCACTGCTTACCGTCGCACGCGATCGGGCGTTGTGCGCTGGGAAATCCGTGAAGAAGAAATTGCCGGATGTCTAAGAACGGCTCGCGGCGGCTCATCAAGACAGGCAGTCGTTATATGCGAAAACGGAAAGATAGAAGTTCGCTGGATGACTGGAACTGAATATGCCCGTCTCCAAGGTGCTGACTCATGTCAGTTTAGCGGCTTCTCGGATGCTCAGATTCGCTACGCATTCGGCGATGCAGTTGCCGTGCCAGTTGTCACTTGGCTTATAAAAAATGCAGTCAAACCCGCGCTTATGTCTTCAAGGAACGGAGTGGACAATAATGGAAATGACCAATTGCTCCTTGAGCGAGCCCGATAAAGACATCTTGGATGCCATTGAACTCTGGTACGAATCCAAGCGCAGCAAGCGAGGCAACGTCAACCGTAACGTCATGGCGGTTGGCATAGGCATAAGCGAGCTGTTGCAAAACCGTTTTCCGCTCACCGACGATTATGTACAATCGGACAAGGGGAGCCAAGTACGAGGCCTAAGTGGAGCATGCATCAAAACAGTTTTAGCCAGACATGGGGAAACGCGTGCCTTCGCATCAGAGGGCGGCAGAACCTCACGCGGCACACTCCCGATGGCGCTTGAGCTTGCCACAATTATCAACTCTGCCCTACCCAGTGACACTTGCGAAGACACTCGTCTTGAAGCTGCGAATGCAATCGCCAATTTCTTCGTCGAGCGAATCCAGGTCGATTTCTTTAACCGGCAGAGAATCAAAGTCGAAATCGATCTTCAAAAACCAATTTCTGTCATTGTCGATGATATCCTAGCCGAAGCAAGCCTACGGTCCGATAAGCCAACGGGTACCGTCGCACAGCACCTGGTAGGTGCAAAACTAGAGATGTTATTTCCAACCATAGAAATCGGAAAGGACAACTCAAACGCCGCCGACCAGCAGACAGACCGTTCTGGCGATTTCCAAATCAATGATGCTGCATTTCATGTGACTGTATCGCCAATGGCCAAATTGACCGATCGATGCCGAGATAACATTCGAAATGGCATTCGGCCCATCGTCGTTGTCCCCCACGATAAAGTTTCCTTCGCTTACGGACTGTTCGAAAGTGAGGGACTCGGCAATCGCGTACAGGTTATCGCGCTCGAATCGTTTATCGGCATCAATATTGAAGAGTTATCGTTCTACAAGCGAGGCCTAATTCGATTAAATGTCGCACGGCTTCTTGCCCACTACAACAAGCGAATCGAAGATATCGAGCCCGACAAATCTCTTCAAATAGAAATTCCTCAGTGGGCTCTAGACGAAATGGATGCACATGGCGAATAGCTCAAACATACTTATCACTCATGATCTGGACGGTGCCGCGCTGGCGGCGCCTGTTGACGCCGCACGCCGCAATGGCGCTGCATACAAGACACGCACGATCGACGACCTGCGCATTAAGGACGATCGCCTGCGTGCAGCCATCGAGGGCACGGGGCACCTGCTGTTCGACGGCGGCATGGGCACCATGTTGCAGGCCGCTGGCATGAAGGCGGGCGCCCTGCCCGAGCTGCTCAACTTTGAGGAACCCCAGGTTATCACCGATATCCAACGTCAATATGTCGAGGCCGGCTGCGACGTGATTACCGCCAACACCTTTGGCGCCAACGCCCACAAGCTCGACGGTGCCGCCACCGTGGCAGACGTCTTTGCCGCGGCCGTCGCTTGTGCCCGCGAGGCCGGCGCCCGCTACGTCGCCGGTGACATCGGCCCCATCGGCGCGCTGCTTCGCCCCTTAGGCACCCTCAGCTTTGACGAGGCCTACGACCTCTTTGCCGAGGAAGTGCGCGCCGGCGTCGCCGCGGGTGTGGACCTCTTTATTATCGAGACTATGACCGACCTGGCCGAGATCAAGGCGGCGGTCCTCGCCTGCCGCGAGAACTCCGACCTGCCCGTCTTTGCCACCATGACCTTTGAGGAAGACGGTCGCACCTTCCTGGGGACGAGTCCCGAGGTCGCCGCCATCACGCTCGATGCCATCGGCGCCGACGTTTTGGGCATCAACTGCAGCCAAGGACCGGCCGAGCTCCAGGGACTCGCCGCACGTATGCTCACCGTTACCAACAAGCCCGTTATGGTGCAGGCCAATGCAGGACTCCCCCACGTTGACGATGACGGCAATACCGTCTTTGATATCCAAGCCCCCGAATACGCCGAGGCCGTCGCCGGCATGATCGCCGACGGCGTGAGCGTCGTGGGCGGTTGCTGCGGCACCACGCCGGCGCACATGGCGGCCTTGCGCACGCTTATCGACAACCACACGCCCAGCCCGCGCCGCCGCAAGCCCAGCATGTCGGTCACGAGCGCCCAAACGGTCGTGGACCTTCCCTGCGACGGCCACAAGATCGCCGTCATCGGCGAGCGCATCAACCCCACCGGCAAAAAGCGCCTGCAGCAGGCCCTGCGCGACGGCGACCTGGACTACGTTGTGAGCCAGGGCATCAGCCAGCAGGAACAGGGCGCCGACATTCTGGACGTCAACGTGGGCCTGCCCGAGATCGACGAGGTCAAGATCATCCAACAGGCGACCGAACAGCTCCAGGGCTCCACGCTGCTGCCGCTGCAGATCGACTCCACCGACCCCGCAGCCGTCGAGGCCGCCGTGCGCCGCTACGCCGGCAAGCCCATCATCAACTCGGTCAATGGCAAGCAGCAGATCATGGATGAGATCTTTCCGCTGGTCGCCCACTACGGCACCAACGTTGTCGGCCTTACGCTCGACGAAGGCGGCATCCCCGATACCGCCGAGGCTCGCTTCGCCATCGCCGAGCGCATCGTGGCCGAGGCTGCCCGCTACGGCATCGGACCGGACCGCATCCTCATCGACTGCCTGGTCATGACCGCCTCGACCAATCAACGCCAGGCCGAGCAGATCCTACGCGCCATGTCCCTGTGCAAGGAACGCCTGGGCGTTAAATGCGCACTCGGCGTGTCGAACATCAGCTTTGGCCTGCCTGCCCGCCCGCTGCTGGGCTCGGTCTTTTTGGCCGCCGCTTTTGGCGCGGGCCTGGACGCCCCCATCATGAACCCGGGTTCCAAGCGCTTTATGGATACCGTCTACAGTTATCGTGTGTTGAGCGTTGAGGACGAGGGCTCGACCGGATACATCGAGCGCTACGCCGGCTGGACCGATCCGTATAAGATCGCCGCAGACCCGGCAGCAGCTCAGGCCGCATCGACCGACGCCGCGCCCGCTGCTGGCACCGCCGGCGCCGACGGCAACGACGACCCCATCCGCCACATGGTCGTCTCGGGCCGCAAAGGCGAGATCGCTGCCGAGACCGAGCGTCTGCTGGCAGACCACGACGCCATGGACCTCATCAACAATCACTTTATCCCCGCCCTCGACGAGGTGGGCGTCCTCTTTGACCAGGGCAAGTTCTTCTTGCCGCAGCTTATGGCCTCGGCCGAGGCCGCACGCGTGGGCTTCGACACCATCAAGCGCCTGATGCCCGCCGGCGAGATTGCCGACAAGGGCAAGATCTGCGTGGCCACCGTCAAGGGCGACATCCACGATATTGGCAAGAACATCGTCAAAATGCTGCTCGACAACTACGGCTACACCGTCTTTGACCTGGGCCGCGACGTCGATCCGCAAGAGGTGCTCAAGACCGTCAAGGAGCGTGACATTAAGCTCGTCGGCCTCTCGGCGCTTATGACTACCACCGTCGTGGCCATGGAGGAGACCATCAAGCTGCTTCATACTGAGGTGCCGGGCGTCAAGATCATCGTAGGCGGCGCCGTACTCACCCCCGAATACGCCAAGCAGATCGGCGCGGACTACTACGCCAAGGACGCCGCCGAAAGCGCTCGTATCGCCGAAGAGGTCTTTGGGCAGTAACACAACGGAAACAACCGAGCACCAAAACGTGCCGCATGCGCCACTTGGCACGTGCGGCACGTTAGAATAGATAAGACTATGCTCGTTTTGGCAGATAGGAGCGCAAGGATGGCGATCACGCCCGCAGAAATCGCGGAAACCCGCGGCATGGTTGAGGAGCAGAACCTCGACATCAGGACCATCACCATGGGTGTTTCGCTCATGGGTTGCGGTGACGAGAACCTCGACCGCATGTGCACGAAGATCTACGACCACGTGACGCACACGGCTGAGCATCTGGTCGAGACCGCCGAGAACCTCGAGCGCGAGTACGGTATCCCCATCGTCAACAAGCGTGTTTCCGTCACCCCGGTGGCGCAGATCGCCGCGTGCTGCAAGGATGAGGACCTCACCCCCATCGCGCATGCCCTCGACCGCGCGGCCGAGACGCTCGGCATCGATTACCTGGGCGGCTTCTCCGCGCTCGTCCAGAAGGGCATCGGCGACGCCGACCGCCGCGTCATCCAGTCCATCCCCCAGGCGCTCGCCACCACGAGCCGCGTCTGCTCCAGCGTCAACGTCGCCAGCCTGCGCGCCGGTATCAACATGGATGCCGTGCTCATGGCCGCCCAGACCATCATCGATGCCGCCAAGCTCACGGCCGACCAGGACTCCGTCGGCGCTTCCAAGTTTGTCTGCTTTGCCAACATGGTCGAGGACTCCCCGTTTATGGCGGGCGCCGTCCACGGCGGTGGCGAGGCCGACGCCGTCATCAACGTAGGCGTCTCGGGCCCCGGCGTTATGGCCGCAGCCCTGGAGACGCTACCCGACTCCGCATCGATGATGGAAGTCGCCGAGAAGATTAAGCAGACCGCCTTTAAGATCACCCGCGCCGGCGAGCTCATGAGCCGCGAGGCCGCCCATCGTCTGGGTGTCGAGAAGGGCATTGTCGACCTGTCGCTGGCTCCCACGCCTGCCATCGGCGACTCCGTCGCGCGCATCCTCGAGATCATCGGCGTGGGCACCTGCGGTGGCCCGGGCACGACCTGCGCGCTCGCCATGCTCAACGATGCCGTCAAGAAGGGCGGCGTCATGGCCAGCTCCAGCGTGGGCGGTCTCTCTGGCGCCTTTATCCCCGTGTCCGAGGACGCCGGCATGATCGCCGCCGTCGAGGCCGGCGCGCTTTCGCTCGAGAAGCTCGAGGCCATGACCTGTGTGTGCTCCGTCGGCCTGGACATGATCGCCATCCCCGGCGACACCCCGGTCGAGACCATCGCCGGCATCATCGCCGACGAGATGGCCATCGGCGTCATCAACAACAAGACCACGGCCGTCCGCGTGATTCCCGCCATTGGCAAGGGCGTGGGCGACTGCGTCGAGTACGGCGGCCTGTTTGGCCGTGCGCCCATCATGCCGGTGAACCCCAACGCCGGCACCGTGCTTGCCCACCGTGGCGGACGCTTCCCGGCACCGCTGAACTCGCTCAAGAACTAGCTGAGGGGTTCGGGCGAGGAGCCCCGAGGAGGGCAAATATATAAGGTCGCCTGCTCGGACAGTCCTGACTCGCACGGAGAGCACATTAAGTGCTCTCCGGCTCGTGCGGAACTCGCGATCGACCTTATATATTTGCCCTCCCCGGGGCTCCCGCACAACGGGACCTCAGTTGGGTTCTATCCCGTATGGCAGTCGCTTCGCTCCTGCCCGCCTTGGTTGTGAGGGCGGTTTGGCGTTGGAACGGTTCTTTCTGATATATGCTGGTTGCGGCTCTTCTTTTGGGAGGAGTCGCTTTTTTGTTGTGAGGGAGATGGCCCGTGGCTGATGATTTGATTCGTTCTGAGCTTCTTTCTGCGGATTGGAATGGCGAATGGATGCGCCTGCAAGCTGGTCGGCGACGGGCTGATGATTCTTTTGAATGGGATAAGCGGGCTCGGCATTTTCGGCCGTTGGAGACTGCCCCTTATGCTCGGGATTTTATAAAGCTGTTGGCGTTGAAGCCTGGTGAGTCGGTGCTTGATATGGGGTGTGGGGCTGGGTCGATTGCTATTCCGCTTGCTCAGGCTGGGCATTCCGTGATTGCTGCCGACTTCTCTCCTGCCATGTTGGGCACGCTTGATGCCGGCATTGAGTATTACGGGCTCGAAGATCTTATTACGCCGCTTGAGCTTGCTTGGGATGATGATTGGGATTTGGTTGGACCGGTCGCGAAAGCGGTGGATGTTGCCTTTGCCAGTCGCTCTGTCACCACGACCAACCTAAAAGGCGCGCTTGCCAAGCTCGACCGCACGGCTCGTCGGCGTTGTGCTGTCACGATGGTCGCCAACTCCAGCCCGCGCTATGACCTGCACCTGATGAACGCCATCGGTGCCTCGGTTACCTGCAGTAATGGCTTTGTGTATGCTTTTAATATCCTCATTCAGATGGGTGCCCTGCCGCAGGTTACGTACTTTGAATCGCCTCGTCGCGATACCTTCGATAGCCTTGAGGCAGGTGTGGCAGACTTCTCCCGTATGCTTGAGCATGGCAACGAGGATAAGGTCGACCGTCTGCGCGACTACATCGCCCAGCACATGATCGAGAATCCCCATGCCGGTGAGCCGGGCTCCAAGGGCGTGCCGCAGGGGCGCTATATGCTCGATCATGTCCGCAAGGTTCGTTGGGCGTTTATTGCATGGGAGCCGGTCTCTGCGCCCAGCTCATAGCCTGTTCGCAGCCCGCACCGCCCACTCACTCGGCATCCGCATTCTTTTTGAACTGGGCAAACGCGCTCCACACCACGCCGTTACTGCGCTATCGTGGGACAGCTCACGTAGATTAAGGCCCCGTCGCGGGGCGCCCCATACATAGAAAGCGAGAACCCATGGCACTGACAGGAGCACAGGTCAAGCAGCTTCGCAGCATGGCCCATCACCTCAACCCCGCCATCATCATCGGCAAGTCCGATATCAACGAGGGCGCCGTCGAGCAGACGGTCGCCTACCTAGAGAAGCACGAGCTCGTTAAGTGCTCCGTGCTCGATGGCTCCAGCCTTTCCGCCCGCGAGGCCGCCGAGGAGCTCGCCGAGCGTTGCCACGCCGACGTCGTTCAGATTATCGGCCGCAAGTTCTCGCTGTATCGCGAGTCCTCGCGCAAGGACATCGAGAAGATCAAGCTCGTCTAAGAGCCAATGATCCGGCGAGTCAACACATAGCAAGCTTACGGGTGCCCAAGTACTTCGGGCACCCGTTTTTTATCGCTCGACCAGCACGCGATTGAGCCGCCCCTCCACCAAGCGCTCGTATAGACGCCGCGTCTCGGGCTCGGGCACGCCATTGACCTGTTCCCTCAGATGGTGCATATGCCCGCTGTATAGCTCGACGATATCGCGCCGCCGCCCCGCCGCACTGTAGACGCGCATGGCGCAGCGCACCATATCCTCACGCGCCGTTTCCTGCCGAAGCCCCGACTCCGCCAGCCAAATCGCCGACTGCAGATCGTTTTCTTCTAGAGCGGCATTTGCCCCCTTAATCATGCAATCGATGTACTTTGACTGCATAATGCGTCGCATACGCAAAAAGTAGGTGGGATTACAGCCATTGGGAACATACAGCGGCCCGGCATAAAGCTGCTCTATCTTAAGGCACAGCTCAACTAAATGGGGCCCGCGCGCACCCGTGCGATTTCCCAAAACCTCGCGGCTTATCTGGTCAAACAGCCGCACATCGGTCTTGACGTAGTCGCTGTTGAGCCCGATGCATTCATTTTGGATGAGCACACACGACTTGCCGTCTGGCGTCGGTCCCAAAGCCGACCGCAAGCGCGATATCGTCGAGTACAGGTTATTGCGGGCGCTATTGAACTCGGCATGGGGCCACAGCTCCATGGCCAGCGTCTCACGATCGACGAGCGCATCCATGCCCAGCGCAAGCCGCTCGGCAAGCGTCGCCGCCTTCTTGCGGCGCCACATTTTGTCCGTGATGGGAAACCCGTCGCGCTCGGCGCGAAACGCACCAAACATGCGAATCTCGATATGGTCGATGGTATCAACGGCTTCAACCTCGCCGGCCTGGAATAGGCGCTCGCCCTCCCCTTCCAAATCGTCGCGCAGCGAGTACCGCGACAGCTCGCGCACGGGAAGCTTCTTGCGTATCCTGGCCGCCGGCTCGCCCAGACAATGCATGGCAAGGCGCGCAAAGAGCCGATACGATGGCTCTAGAATCCCCGCACGATTCATGGACATCCAGGCCGCAAGATCGCTGTCTCGGCCCGCACAGGCCAAATGCAGCGCCACCATCCAGGCCTCCGCTCCACCAACCTGCGTCTGGCTTATATCGAGTAGTTCCGCTTCCTCGCGCACCGAAACCATCGAGGTGTTACGCAGATATGCCGCGCGCTCCAGCAGCAATGCGTTATCGCGCATGTACGCAATCGACTCCTCGGCAAGTTTGAGCACTTGAACCGCACGGAACTTTGCATTAACCGGCCGTCCCTCTGCCAGCGACTGCCAGCCTTCTAGCAACAGGCCAAACAGCTGAATCTGGTTGTCGCGCATGCGCACAGCAAAACGATCGAGCTCGTTGAACGCCGCGTCGTCGATTACCGGCAAGCCGGAAAGGAGCCGCCGTGCCGCCAACACCATGCGCACCCAGATAGCCATCGCCTTAAGCCCGCGTACGTCGAGCGCCTCCCGCACCACCGTCATCTCGTCGTCGCGCTCGTCGGTTCCCGCAAACGACCCGTCAAAGAGCTCCACCAGCATACTATCGGCCCGTATAACAATCCCCGCGATGTCGAGCTCGCAGTCGTAGGCCTTGCTCGTTTTGAGCTGCTGTAGAACGCCGCCGTCATCTCCCCGCTCGGTCAGGCACCGCTTGACCTCGATATGCGCAGACAACATATCGAGTGCGGTATGGGACGTCTCTATTTCTGGCACGGCCAGGTTCGTAGGGAGCCCAAGCCCGTTGTCCCCATAGCAAACAGCCGTCAGCGTCTGGGCCACCCTCCATGAAACAGGGTCTATTTCGCAGGCCGCCCGTTCGCCCCCGCGCTCGATGACCGATGCCATATAGCGAGCGAGCTTTGTATTGGACACGCTGACCGCTGCCAGATATACGCCAAGCGCTTCGGCAGGCGTTGGCTCTGGAGCCGGATCGTCAGCATCGATCGTGCCCAGCGCTGCTCGGCAGATATCGGCCCCGTGCCCCGTCAGGGCCAGATCGACCCCATACTGCCCAGCAAGTTCAAGGACCGCTTCACGGTCCAAAAAGGCGTCCGCCAGGCCCATCGCCGCATCGCATCGGCCCGCCTTAAGCAAAATCCGGGCCGCCCTCGGAACAAGTTCGGGGCGAACCTCGGCCACCAACTTACGCAAACGCAAGCGTCCGTTATCCTCCGTGCCCAGACACGTAAAACTCCGCTCGGCGGGATCCAAGCCAAAGATCGGGTAGTCGCGCACAAAGTAGGACTGGTCGACCATCGACAACCTCACCCCACAAGCCTCGAGTTCTGCGATATTGCCCTCGCCCATCAAAACCATGAGACATGCCACGCAAAACAGCGCATTATTGTCGAGCGAAGCCAGATCGGCAAGTGCCGCGCCATATACGTTGACAATCTCGTTTTCGAGCAGGCCGGCTACGTCGCCTTGGCCATACAGACCCGTCTGCAATGCCGAAACGAGCTCGGGCACGCCCTGCGTGAGCTGATAGAAGTCGAGCGATGTGCTGATCGAAAACGCCGATGCCCACGTCGAATACTCATAGGCATGCACCTTGAGCATCTGCGCATTGATCTTAACCGAATCGCCCAGCCCATGAATCAGCTGACGATTTGAAGGACGGCAGGAGATAAAGACCCCAACCCCCATAGCGCGCAGGCCGCGAATCCTGTCGATGAGGTCTTCGGTATCGTGCTGATCGAGGTTTGGCACATTATCAATCGCGATAAGGGAGTGCGGTTTGTCTTTGAGTTCTTCGGTAACCACCTCGAGCTGCATAAACACCTCGCGCCCAATGGCGCGATCGGCCTCGATAATCCGCACGGGGCCTCGCGTTGGGTCGCATTTAACCTCATGGGTGTACTGCAGCAGCACCGAGGTCTTCCCAAACCCGTCGGGCGCATAAAGAACCACGATGCCGGCCTTTCGGCCCTTGGCGATAAGCTCATTCATCAAGCGTTCGCGTCGCACCATATAGCCTCCGCCCAGCGGCATCAGCTCGAGGTCGTCTATACCGCTCAAATCGTTTACCATGCCCGCTCCTCAAGTCGACCGTATGGACACTGTAGCCGCAAGACCATACAAGCCGCGCTATGAATAGAGCGACCTTGTGTTTTAGGTTGTCTTTTGGTACGCAAGCGGCAAGTTTTTGTACAGCGAGGGCCGATTGTTATTAATCCCCCGACTAATCGGTCTTTAAGCGGGTAAATGAGCTTGTCAGCTTGTCCCATCTAAGCGTCAGTGTAACGCAGATGAACAAGGTTCAGCCATGTCATTCAACTCGCCTAGCACCCGCTACCGTCTACGACCTTTTAGTGGCATTTTTGCATAGAATCTGATATGGAATGAATCAAGCTGTTGGACATCCGGTATTCGTCAAGCTTACGGCAAGTTTTTGGTCAAGTGGACAGAAAGGGATAGCAAAAAGGCCCCCGCAAAGCGGAGGCCTTAGGCAAGGTTATGTCGAGCCGCAGGATTCGCGCTACTCGCAGAGCGAAAGAGCGGCCTCGTCGGCAACGACAACGCAGTTGGTGTGCAGCTGCAGAATCGAAGCCGGGCACTCGGGCGTAACCGGGCCATAGCACATGTCATGCACGGCCTGAGCCTTGGCCTCGCCGTTGGCGACGACCAGGATCATGCGGGCATACATGATGGTCTGGGTACCCATGGTGTAGGCCTGACGGGGAACATCGTCGATGCTGTCGAACAGGCGGCTGTTGGCCTGAATGGTGCTCTCGGTGAGGTCGACGCAGTGCGTACCCTTGGAGAAGTGGTCATCGGGCTCGTTGAAGCCGATGTGGCCGTTGTTGCCAATGCCGAGCAGCTGCAGATCCGGGTAACCGGCGTCGGCGACGATCTTGTCGTACTCAGAGCAGGCAGCGGCGGCGTCGGGGTTGGAACCGTCGGGCACATGCGTGTTGTTAAGGTCGATGTTGATGTGATCGAAGAAGTTCTCACGCATGAAGTAGTGATAGCTCTGGGGATCGTCGTGCGAAAGGCCGCGATACTCGTCCAGGTTGTAGGTGCTGACCTCGGCAAAGTCGACGTCGCCCTTCTCGTACCAAGCAGCGAGCTGCTTGTAGGCACCGATCGGGGTGGAGCCGGTGGCAAGGCCCAGTACACAGTCGGGCTTGAGGATAACCTGGGCCGAGATGATATTGGCGGCCTTGCGGCTCATATCCTCGTAGTCTTTAGCTTTAATGATCTTCATTACGCGTCCTTTCTCGTACAAGAGAGGCAAGGCTCCCTTACAAGCACTTGCCCGCGGCCCGCGTCGGCCGCAACCAACGTGTGCGGCCACCAGGGCGAGGTCGCGTAATGTATGTGTCTCGTGTCTAGCCGCGTCGAGGCCCCTGCCCGTCCACGGTGACCCGAAGCTGTTTAGCCTCGGACGTTTCCCATCTTGCCACGGAGGGCGTCCTCTTTCAAGGGCGCCCTCCGTAAACGTGTTTGAATTGTAGGCTAATGGCCACGTGCACTTGCTAGCGCTCGCGAGCAACGATGAGCTGGTCCATCTCTTCGACATGCACGCCAACGGAGCCCTTGATACTCGAGAACTCAACGGAGTTGCACACCAAGATGGGAACCGTCACATCGTAGCCCTCGGCAGCAATTGCCTCGCGATCGAACTCAATGAGTACATCACCCTTATGGACGATGTCGCCCACTTGCGCATGTACGGTAAAGTGCTTGCCCTCAAGCTGAACAGTGTCCAAACCAACGTGGATGAGCACGTCCAAGCCATCGACTGTGTTAAGCGCAACGGCGTGTCCCGTGGGAAAAATGGCCTCGACCTTGGCGTCTGCCGGCGCAATCACGCGCGTGCCGGTAGGCTGAATCGCCACGCCTTGGCCCAAAAGGCCGGTGGCAAACGTCTGGTCATTGACCTCGGACAACGGAATGACATCACCCGAGATGGGAGCATCCAGCGTAAGGACTCGACCACGCATACCAAAAGACCTTAGGACTTTAGTGAACATGCTCCCCCTCGGACATACCAATCAATCAAAATAACCTTAACAGTTTACCACTTGGCAACGGTTTTTGACCATTAGGGAAGTTCGCGCTTGACAACCTCGACGATGTCGTCAACAACGCGCTGGGTCAACTCGTGCGTCTCGGCCTCGGCCATCACACGGACCAGCGGCTCGGTACCGCTCGGGCGCACCAGAATGCGGCCGCGGCCATCAAGCTCCTTCTCGGCAGCAGCGACGGCATCCCAGATGGGCTGGCAATCGTCCAGACCGGCCTTGTTGTCGGAATGCACGTTGACGAGCACCTGCGGGTACTTCTTCATGATGCCGGAAAGATCGGTGAGGGTACGACCGGTGCGCTTGAGCACGGCCAGCAGCTGCAGAGCCGTCACCAGGCCGTCGCCGGTGGTGTTGTGCTCCAGGAAGATGATGTGGCCGGACTGTTCGCCGCCGATGACGGCGCCGTCCGCGAGCATGCGCTCCAGAACGTAGCGGTCGCCCACGGCGGTCTGGACCATCTCGAAGCCCTGTTCCTTCATAGCGATGGAGAAGCCCAGGTTGCACATGACAGTCGAAACGATCTCGGAGTTGGCGAGCTTGCCGCGAGCGGCGAGATCAGAACCGCAGATAGCCAGGATGTAGTCACCGTCGATCTCATTGCCCTCGCTGTCCACGAACAGCACACGGTCGGCGTCGCCGTCGTGGGCCAGGCCGATGTCGGCGTGGGTGCGCAGCACGAGCTCGCGCAGGGGCTCAAGGTGAGTGGAGCCGCACTCAACGTTAATGTCAGTGCCGCAGTAATCGGTGTTGATGGCATGGACCGTGGCGCCCAGGCGCTGCAGCGCGGCGGGCGTAGTCTGGCAGGAAGCACCATGACCGCAGTCGACGGCAACGACCAGGCCATCGAGCCTAAGACCGTCAAGCGTATCGATGGCATGATCGACATATGCCTTGCGGGCGTCCTTCATCTTGATGATGTGGCCCACGCCGGCACCGGTCGGCAGCGTGTCGGCAGCCATGGCTTCCTCGGACATGACCCAGGCGCTGATCTCTTCCTCGACAGCATCGGGAAGCTTCATGCCCTTGCGGCTAAAGAACTTGATGCCGTTGAACTCCGGCGGATTGTGCGAAGCGGAGATGACGATGCCGCCATCAAGCTCGTTTTGAACGGTGAGCAGCGCCACAGCAGGCGTGGGGATGACACCGCAGCAGTGCGGACGGCCGCCCTCGGCCATGATGCCGGCGGTCAGAGCACTCTCGAGCATGGTGCCCGAAAGGCGCGTGTCACGGCCGATGCAGATGTCCGGACCAAGAAACTTGGTCGCCGCGCGACCCAGGCGAAACGCGAGGTCGCACGAAAGATCGGCGTTGGCGACGCCACG